>JAFYVA010000015.1 GCA_017549325.1 Oscillospiraceae bacterium | reverse complement strand
TCTGCCGTGACTGGCTGCTGGAGCTGGGCATGTGCGGCGAGAATCTGCGCCTGCGCGACCATGATCCCGAGGAGCTGAGCCACTACTCCAACGCCACCACCGACTTCGAGTTCGTCTTCCCCTTCGGCTGGGGCGAGCTGTGGGGCGTTGCCTCCCGTACCAACTTCGACCTGAACGCACACCAGACCACCTCCGGCAAGGATATGACCTACTTCGATCCTGAGACCAACGAGCGTTACATCCCCTACGTGGTGGAGCCCTCTCTGGGTGCTGACCGCGTGGTGCTGGCTTTCCTGGTGGAGGCTTATGACGAGGAAGTGGTGGACGCTGAGAAGAACGATGTCCGTACCGTCATGCACTTCCATCCCGCCCTGGCCCCCTTCAAGGCTGCCGTGCTGCCCCTGAGCAAGAAGCTGTCTGAGAAGGCCCGCGAGATCTACGCAGACCTTGCTAAGGAGTGGATGATCGACTTCGACGAGACCGGCTCTATCGGTAAGCGCTATCGCCGTGAGGACGAGATCGGTACCCCCTTCTGCATCACCGTGGACTTCGACACCGTGGGCGACGAGAACACCGCCGGTGACAACTGCGTTACCGTCCGTGAGCGCGACACCATGGAGCAGGTGCGTATCCCCATCGCCGAGCTGAAGGATTACCTCCGCGAGAAGCTGGCTTATTAAGAAAGCAAAAAAGAAACGCCCCAAGGGCGTTTCTTTTTTGCGCTTATTTGAGATTTTCGTTAAATGCACATTCCAGCGTTTCGGGGTTCTTCAGGAAGCGGCGGAAGTCGCTCTTGAACAAAGCGAACTCATAGCCGGTGCAGATGCGCTCGTCCATCACCACGCCCAGAGGCATGATCTTCTTGCTGTAATCGCCGCTGAGGAAGTCGGCCACCGGCAGACCCATGCAGATAAACACACTGGTGGTTCCGAAGTCGTAGCAGTGATGGTGGATATAGCTGGTCTTGATAGAGGCCAGATTGGTGATGAACATACTGGTGTGGAAGGGGCTGAGATCCACGATGGCGCGGGGCAGGAGCCCGATGTTGTCCAGCAAGCGGGCCAGCCACAGTACGAAGCGGGGCAGACCGGGGATGGACAGCATAAAGCCGGCGAACTTATCGGTGCTGTTCTTGTTCTCGGTGACAGAGTTTTCCTCAATGAGCTTCTGCATCTTCTCCTCAATGGTGAAGAGAGTGTCGGTAGGCTCAATATAGAGCTTTACCGTCGTCTCGTCGGGGGTTCCGTCGGGAAGCTGCTTCAGCATGGCGAAAGACACGCAGAAATGGTTGCGCTCGTAGATCTTGCGATTCACAACGAAGTAGTTGATCTTGGGGTTGAGCAGCGTGGCCTTGTAATAGGCGGCAATCAGCAGTGCCATGTGGCTGATACGCTTGCCCTCCCGGCGCTTGCTGCGCAGGTAGTCGCGGATCACATCTTCATCAATATATTCGGTAATGGTATTTTGTGCGTCGTAGCGCTTTGGCATGATGTAGGGAACGGCAGCCACGATAGGCGGCAGACCCTTCACTCTCTTTCCGTCAGGGCGCATAGTTCTCTCCTTTTAATTTATCTTTTCATCAAGTCATCACATATCGCCTATTATACGGGAGAAAACCATCAATAGCAAGGGTTAAATTGATTTTTTTCTTTACCTTTCCGCTGCGATTTGGTATACTGTATCTATTATAGAAGTCCCGCAGAAAGGGGGAAATTACATGAAATTTCATGTTTGGAACATTCATCATGCCGAGGACGGCGCGTTGGATCGCCTGATGGAGGCGGGGTATCCCTATCTTGTCTCCGGTGTGCTGGCCAGCCGCGGCGTTGCCTCTGCCGAAGAGGCGGCAGAATGCCTCAGCCGCGAGGAGTTTCTTGTCCACTCCCCCTTCCTGATGGCCGACATGGATAAAGCCGTTGCCCGTATCCAGGCGGCCGTCGACAGTGGTGAGAAGATTGCCATCTTTGGCGATTACGATGTAGACGGCATTACCGCCACCTGTATTTTGGTGGACTATCTGAAAAACCGCGGCGCCAATGTGATGCACTATATTCCCCGCCGTGTAGAGGATGGCTACGGTCTGAGCCGCGACGCCATTGAGGGCCTGCGCCGCAGCGGCGCAACGCTGTTGGTAACGGTGGACTGCGGCATTACCGGCGTGGAGGAAGTGGAATTTGCCCGCTCTCTTGGCATGGATACGGTGGTGACCGACCACCACGAGTGCAAAGAGCAGCTGCCCGATGCTGTGGCGGTGGTGGACCCCCGCCGCGCCGACTGCCCCTATCCTTTCAAGCATCTGGCCGGCTGCGGTGTAGCACTGAAGCTGGTGCTGGCACTGGGCGGCGTAGACCGTGAAGAGGCCCTTTTTGCCCGCTACTGCACGCTGGCTGCGATCGGCACGGTGGCGGATGTGATGCCCATGTGGGGCGAGAACCGCACGATCGTCTCCCGCGGCCTTGCCTCTTTGGAGCGCAGTGATTTTACCGGCCTTCATGCCCTGCTGAAAGAAGCAGGCCTTGCCGGCCGCGATATTTCCTCTGTGCAGATCGGCTTTGTGCTGGCCCCGCGGATCAATGCTGCCGGAAGAATGGGCGCAGCCGATATGGCGGCAGACCTGCTGCTGTGTCAGGACAGTCTCAAGGCGCAGGAGATGGCCAAGGCGCTGTGCGCCCTCAATCGCGAGCGCCAGAGCGTGGAGCAGGAGATCTACTCTCAGGCGGAGCAGATGATCGAAGAACTGCCCGAGGTGCAGCGCCATGCGCTGGTTCTGTCCTCCGAGCAGTGGCATCAGGGCGTGGTGGGCATTGTGGCCTCCCGCCTCAGTGAGAAATATGCCCGCCCCAGCTTCATGGTGCACATCAGCGGCGGTGTGGGCAAGGGTTCTTGCCGCAGTTGGGGTGGATTTAACCTCTTTGCCGCGCTGGAGCATTGCAGCGACCTGCTGCTGGGCTTTGGCGGCCATGAGCTGGCAGCCGGTTTTACCATCGCCGAGGAGAACATTCCCGCATTCCGGGAAAAGATGAATGAATACGCCCTGTGCCGCGGCACCGATAAAGCGGTGGAGTCGGCGCTGGAAGTGGATATGGAGCTGCGCCGCGTGGGCGATGTCACGCTCAACGAATTGGAGGCGCTCTCGGCATTGGAACCCTACGGCAGCGGCAACGCCCGCCCCGTGTTCTGCGTGTTGGGCGCCACGCTGTGCCGCGCCCAAAACGTGGGTCAAAACCGCCACCTGAAGCTGCAGTTGAGTAAGGGGGCGGCCCGCCTCGACGGTATTTTCTTCTCGGCTACCACCGATAATTGCGGCTGTCGGGAGGGCGACCGGGTGGATGCGGCGTTCTATCTGCAGATCAATGAGTTCCGCGGCAACCGCACGGTACAGATGCAGTTGGTGGACCTCCGCCCCTCGTTGTTTCCCAGCACACGGGAGCAGGAGGCGCTGAAACTGCTGGAGAAGTTTCTTTCCGGCGGCGAAATCAGCGGAAAAGAGAGTCATCGTCTGATGCCCAGCCGCGGCCAGTTTGCCGCTGTATGGCGCAGTCTGGAGCGTGTCGTTCCGACTGAGGGGATCACGGCGGCCTATCTGCCCCTGCTGCGCACCATCAGTGCTGCTGCAACGGGAGCAGAGCCGTTCCTGCACAGCGCCTTTGCCCTGGAGCTGTTCCGTGAGCGCGGCCTTTTGGAACTGGAATACCGCGGTGACGAAGTCTATGTCGTGCTGCATCGGGAGAAGAAGGTGCAGTTACAGGATTCACCCTATTTGAAAACGCTGACAGACCTTGAGAGAAAAGGAGGCGAGGCGTAATGACGGTTGATCTGGAAAAACGGTATCAGGAACTGGAAGACGCCATTCGCGCCTACAACCCTGCGGCGAACTTTGCCCAGATCCGTCAGGCATACGAGTATGCCCGCGACAACCACGGCACCCAGCTTCGCAAGGATGGAACGCCCTTCGTGACCCATCCTCTGGCTGTGGCCCGCATTGTGGCCGACGAACTGCGCCTCGACAGCGAATCCATCGTCGCTGCTCTGCTCCACGACACCATCGAGGATACGGGTGTCACCCATGAGCAGGTGTCCAAACTCTTTTCCCCCACGGTGGCCGACCTTGTAGAGGGCGTCAGCAAGCTGACCCGCGTCCACTACACCTCCAAGGAGGAGGAGCAGATGGAGAACCTGCGGAAGATGCTGCTGGCCATGAGCAAAGATATCCGCGTGATTCTGGTAAAGATCGCCGACCGCCTGCACAATATGCGTACCATGGAGTATCAGACGCCTGCCAAGCAGAAGCAGAAGTCTTTTGAGACCATGGAGATCTATGCGCCCATCGCACACCGTCTTGGTATGCAGAAGATGAAGTGGGAGCTGGAGGATCTGAGCTTGAAGTACCTCGATCCCATCGGCTATCAGGAGATCGTCTCTACGCTCGAGAACAACGCCAAAGAATATGAGGCCTTCATGGCGGCGGTGGACCACCAGATCGGTGAGCGTCTGAAGGAGAGCGGCATCGCCGATGCCATTGTCTACGGCCGCACCAAGCACCCCTACAGCATCTATCGCAAAATGTATACCCAGAACAAGAGTCTGGACGATGTCTTTGACCTGTTTGCCTTCCGCGTCATCGTGGAAGAGGTCTCCGACTGCTACAATGTGCTGGGTATCATTCACGATTTGTATAAGCCCATTTTGGGCCGATTCAAGGATTATATCGGCACACCTAAGCCCAATATGTACCAGAGTCTGCACACCACGGTGCTGGGCGAACACGGTATCCCCTTCGAGGTGCAGATCCGCACCCACGCCATGCACGAAGTGGCCGAATACGGTATCGCCGCCCACTGGAAGTATAAAAACGGCGGTCGCGGCATCGGTGACGAGGGCAGCTACGAGTGGGTGCGTCGCCTGCTGGAGAACCAGGAGGGTGCCGACGCCGAGGAGTTTATCCACTCGCTGAAGGTGGATATGTTCGCCGATGAGGTGTTCGTCTTTACCCCGCAGGGTGATGTCATCAACCTGCCTGCCGGTGCGACCCCCATTGATTTTGCCTATAATATCCACTCGGCTGTGGGTAACTCCATGGTCTCTGCCAAGGTGAACGGCCGTATCGTGCAGCTGAACCACCGCCTGCAAAACGGTGACGTGGTGGAGATCGCCACCAGCAAGAGCGCCCACGGCCCCAGCCGCGACTGGCTGCAGATCGCCCGCAGCAGTAACGCCCGCAGCAAGATCCGGCAGTGGTTCAAGAAAGAAAAGCGGGATGAAAACATCATCAACGGACGGCAGAGCTTCGAGTCGGAGCTGAAGCGTACCAGTGGAATGACCCTTAAGGAGCTGCTGGCGGAGGATGATGTCCTTGCCACGCTGAAAAAGCTGAGCTATAACAGCGTGGACGATATGTACGCCGCCATCGGTTATGGCGGTATCACCGCACAGAAAGTGGTGGGTCGCCTCCGTGAGGATATCCAGCGCATCCAGCAGAAAAAGCGTGCCGAGCGCATGGAAGAAGAGCCGGTGCCGGAGCAGCCGGAGATTATGCGTCCTGTGGTACCCCAGCGCAAGAGCGGTGAAAAGGGTATCATTGTGGAGGGACTGAGCAACTGTCTTGTGAAGTTCTCCAAGTGCTGCTCCCCTGTCCCCGGTGATCCCATCGAGGGCTTTATCACCCGCGGTTACGGCGTCTCTATCCACCGTGCCGATTGTCCCAATGTGATTCGTGACCGCGCCAAGCCGGAGATGGAGGGGCGCTGGCTCCGGGTCAGCTGGGCCGACAAACTGGAGGAGAGCTATCACACTGTGGTGCAGATCGTAGCCCGTGACCGCAACAATCTGCTGGTGGATGTCTCTACGGTGTTCTCTGCGACCAAGACCCGCATTACCAGCCTCAACGCCCATCCCGTAACGGCCGACGGCTTTGGTGTGCTGGATGTGGGTATTGAGGTGGAGAACGGCCAGCAGCTGAAAACGGTGATGAGCCGTCTGGAGCAGATCCCCGGCGTGATGAAGGTTACCCGTCCCACCGGCTGAGAAACGAAAGCAAAGGAGAATTGATCGTATGAGAGCAGTACTGACCCGTGTGAAGCACGCATCCGTCACCATCGACGGAAAAGTGCATGGCCAGATCGGCGAAGGTTTTCTGATCCTGCTGGGTATCACCCATGAGGATACCGAGGCACAGGCCATCAAGCTGGCCGACAAGCTGACAAAGCTGCGTATTTTTGAAGATGCTGACGGCAAGATGAACCGCGGTCTGGAAGAGGTAAATGGCGAACTGCTGATCGTCTCTCAGTTTACGCTTTACGGCAACTGCAAGAAGGGCCGTCGCCCCGATTTTCTGGCCGCTGCCCGTCCCGAGGTGGCCATCCCCCTGTATGAGAAGTTCGTTGCCGAGTGCCGCGCCAAGGGATTCCATACCGAAACCGGTGTGTTTGGCGCAGAGATGCTGGTAGACTCTCTCAACGATGGTCCCCTGACGCTGGTGGTAGACACCGATAATCTGTAAGGAGGAACACCTTATGCGCGTATCGACTCTGCAGGTTGGTCCCATCATGACCAACTGCTATATCCTCTGCGACGAGGTCAACAAGGTCTGTGCCGTCATCGATCCCGGTGATGAGGGCGGCCGCATTGCCCGCGCCGTGGAGAATCTGGGCTACACCCCTGTGGCCGTCTATTTGACCCATGGCCATTTTGACCACTGGACCGGTCTGGGCGAACTGTTGGAAGTGTATCCCGAATTGCCCGTGTATATCCACGAGGCCGAGGTGGCGGATGGCCACGGCGGTGATCTGCGCTTCAGCCGTCTGGGCGAGAGAAATCAGCGCTACTACAAAGAGGGCGATGTCCTCACCATGGGCAATCTGGTGCTCCGTGTGATGGAAACGCCCGGTCATACCCCCGGCAGCGTCTGCCTCGTGGTGGGCGATACGATCTTTGCCGGCGATACACTCTTCCGCGCCAACTGTGGACGCTGCGATTTCCCCGGCGGCGATTACCGCAAGATGCTGACCTCCCTTGCCCGCCTGGGCCGCATGGAGGGCCAGTATACCGTCTATCCCGGCCACGAGATGGCCACGGACATGGAGTTCGAACGCAGCTACAACCCCTATATGCGTCAAGGAATGGCACAATGAAACTGATTTTTACCGGGCATAACGACCGTTATGCCATTGAACAGGACCTTCTGGCCTTCTTCCCCAACGAGCGCCCCGTCTACGATGAGGCGGCGGATGAAGCGCGCTGTGCGTGGGTGAAGCTGTCAGAGGGAGAGATGTACACCACCGCGACCACCCGCATCGTCTATGACGGACGGGAGGGCCGCGGTCTTTCCCGTGTGCGTCTGCCGCAGGAACTGACGGAGTATCAAAAGGAGGGCCTGCGCCAGCGGGCCTTGAAGATGAGCTTTTTCAAAGCAGCGGTGGAGGTGCTGGGCCGCGTCCCCGTGTGGGGCAGCCTTACCGGTGTGCGCCCCGGAAAACTGGCCACCCGCTTGATGAACGGCGGTAAGAGCCCTGCGCAGGCCAAGCGCACGCTGGAAAAGACCTATTTTGTCTCGCCCCAGCGCGCCCGCCTCTGTGTGGAGGCGGCTGAGGCCGGAGCCAAGGCCAAGGCGGCGCTGGCACCCAACGACATCTCCCTCTATGTGGGTATCCCCTTCTGTCCTACCCGCTGCACCTATTGCTCTTTCGTCTCGCAGGCGGTAGAGAAGTCCTTCAAACTGATGGACCCCTATCTGGAGGCCTTGATGGCGGAGATCACCGCTGCCGGAGAGATGGTGAAGGATACGGGCCTCAACATCCGCTCTTTCTATATGGGCGGCGGTACGCCCACCACCCTGTCGGCGGAGCAGATGGATCGTCTGCTCACCCATCTGGGCAGGAACTTTGACCTTGGCAATGTGGTGGAGTACTGTATCGAGGCCGGTCGTCCCGATACCATTGACAGGGACAAGCTGCAGGTGCTCCTCGACCACGGCGTGGATCGCATCAGCGTCAACCCCCAGTCTCTTTCCGACGAGGTGCTGAAGGCTATCGGCCGTCGTCATAGTGCCGCCGATATCGAAGCGGCGATGGCGCTGGCTACATCCATGGGCTTCCCCCATGTGAACATGGATCTCATTGCCGGCCTTCCCGCCGATACGCCCGAGGGCTTCCGCCGCACGCTGGACACCTGTCTGGCCTACGGTGCCGACAACATCACCGTTCATACGCTGAGCCTGAAGAAGGGCAGCAGTCTGACGCTGAAGGGCGGAGTCATCCCTCCGCCGGAGGCTGTGGCGGAAATGCTGGACTACGCAGATCCCACGCTCCGCAGCCACGGGTTTGCCCCCTATTACCTCTACCGGCAGAAATATATGTCCGGCAGCTTTGAAAATGTAGGTTGGAGCATACCGGGCAGCGAAGGCCTATATAATATCTACATCATGGAAGAGCATCACAGCATCCTCTCGCTGGGTGCCGGCGGTTCTACCAAAATGGTGGATATTCGCCGCGATGACCGCATTGAGCGACTCTTCCACCCCAAGTTCCCCACGGAATATATCCAGCGTACGGAGAAGATCGCAGAGAATCTGGAAAAATTCGCCGCATTCCATCGGGAGATGCTGGGGAAATAAGCTCTTTTGCGTGACAAGAGGAGGTGAGCACCATGGAGAAGAAATCCTTCATATCCGGCGCGGCGATCCTGACCGGCGCGGTGCTCGTCACCAAGGTGTTGGGTGCTCTGTACAAGATCCCCCTTGGCAACCTCCTCGACAGTACCGGCATGGCCCATTTCTATGCGGCCTATAATGTCTACACCCTGCTGCTGACGCTTTCCACGGCGGGTCTGCCGCCGGTCACCTCCCGCCTTGTGGCCGAGAGTGTGGCGCTGGGCCGCTATCGTCAGGCGCGGCGTGTGTTTACCACCGCCCTGTGGCTGCTGGGCGGTCTGGGTCTTGTCTGTACGGTGCTGATGTTTGGCCTTCCGCGGGGCTTTGCCGGGATACTGCAGGACGGTGCGGCGTGGTTGGCCATCCGCGCCCTGTCCCCTGCTGTTGTGTGCGTCTGCCTCGTCTCCGCTATCCGTGGCTACACGCAGGGTATGGGTGACATGACCCCCACGGCGGTGAGCCAGATCATCGAGTCGGCCTGCAAGCTGGGGTTAGGTCTCGGCCTGTGCGCTTTCATGCTGCGCCGCGGCGGCGACAGCGCGGAGGGAGCAGCCGGAGCCATCTTCGGTGTGACGGTGGGCGCCGCGCTGGGTCTTGTATATCTGCTGCTGGTATTGGCCCTGCGAGAGCGGCGCGTCATTGTGGCCCGCCCCGATACACCGCAGCCGCGGCGGGAGATTTTGCGCCGACTCGTTTCCGGCGGCGTACCCATCACCGTAGCGGCGGTGGGTATGAGCCTGATCACGCTGATCGATCAGGCGCTGGTACTCTTCATGTTGCAGCACAAGCTGATGCATACGGCTGCCGAAGCGGTGGAATTATATGGTCAGTATACCTTTGGTATGACCCTGTTTGTGCTGCCCTCATCCTTTGCGATCCCGCTGTCGGTAGCGCTGATGCCGACGTTGGCAGCCGAGCGCGCCCGAGGCGATACCGCGTCGCAGCATCGCCATATCCGCACAGCACTGCGTCTGACGGCGCTGCTGGCATTCCCTATGGGTGCCGGCTTGAGTGTGCTGGCCGGGCCGATCCTGCATCTGCTTTATCCGGCGGTGCCGGAAACGGCGGCTGCGGCAGCCGCGCATTTGCAGGTGCTGGGCATTGCCTCCTGCTGTGTATGCCTGATGACCGTTACCAACGGGATTTTGCAGGCGCTGGGCCGTGAGCGGGTCCCCGTGTGGACACTGCTGATCGGCGGCGCGGTGAAGGTGGCGGCGACAGTGCTGCTGGTGAGCGACCCCGCTGTCTCCATCAACGGTGCGGCGTGGGGAACGCTGCTGGGCTATGGGGTGATTGCCGTACTGAATCTCCTGTCTGTCCGGTGTGTGACGGGTCGCGGCGCAGGCATCCTGCGCGCCCTCTGGCGAGCGGCTATCGCCACGGCGATCATGGCCTTGTCGGCCCGGGGATGCTACGGATTCCTCGCCGCGCGGCTCGATCATTCGCTTGCCACCGTATGCGCCATCGCGCTGGCTGTGGTGGTGTATTGCGTGGTGGTTTTGCTGGTGGGCGCTGTTACAAAAGAGGACGTCGCTTATCTCCCAATGGGCAACAAATTGACGAAATTTGTTCCTTTTCCTTGATTTTATCGCATTTTTTAGAAAAAGACTTGCATTGAACAGGCAAGTGTAGTAAACTCTTTAAGTGAGCACCGCATCGGTGCATCTTCGCTTTTATACGCGGCTTGACCGAATTCGCCGCGCGACAAAGGAAAATCATTTGGAGGATAGACATATGAACAAGATGGAACTGATTGCTGCCGTGGCTGAGAAGACCGGCATGACCAAGAAGGATGCTGAGATCGCTGTTGCCGCTACGTTTGCTGCTATCACCGAGGGCATGAAGGCCGACGGTAAGGTGCAGGTCGTGGGCTTTGGCTCTTTCGAGGTCAAGCAGCGTGCTGAGCGCACCGGCATCAACCCCCAGACCAAGAAGGCCGTGAAGATCGCCGCCTGCAAGGTCCCCGCTTTCAAGGCCGGCAAGGCTCTGAAGGATGCCGTGAAGTAAAAACCAAGCAAGAGTTCCGCCGCCTTCTTGGCGGCGGACTTTTTCGTAAGGAGACAGTTTGTGAGACTGGATAAGTATCTGAAAGTGAGCCGCCTTATCAAGCGGCGTACCGTGGCCAACGAGGCCTGTGACAACGAGCGCGTGACGGTGAACGGCCGTGTGGCCCGCGCCTCCTATGATGTGAAGGTGGGCGATGTGATCACCATCCGCTTTGGGCAGAAGGCTTTGACGGTGGAAGTGCTGGATGTGAAGGAAACCGCCGGCAAGGACGATGCCGCCACCATGTACCGTCAGGTGCAGGAATAAGAAAAAACGCAGGGCTGCGCCCTGCGTTTTATGCTTTTGTGGTGCCGCCGGCAATGCGGATCGTCAGCATGATCTCCCCATCCCGATCCTCGCGCCCGATGGCCGCTTCAATGCCGCTGCGCCGCAGAAACTGTACCGAGCGCTCCACGCTGTTGAGAAAGAGGCGCACATCCTTGAGGATATAGGTGGCGCGCCGCGTGGGCGGCGAAGTCTGCTGCTGCCGCAGCAGCTGTTCCACATATTCCTCTGCGCGCGCCACATTCATCTGCTGCCGAGCAATTTCCGACAGTGCTGCAAGACGAAGATCCTCCCCCTCCAAACGAAGCAGCACTCTTGCGTGCCGCTCGGTCAGATGATGGCCGAGCAGCTGCTGTCGGACCGAGTCCTCCAGTCGCAGCAGCCGCAGCTTGTTGGCAATGGCCGACTGGGATTTTCCCAGCTTCTGTGCCGTTTGTTCCTGTGAAAGGCCGTAGCGGGCGATGAGCCGTGCGATGGCGGCGGCCTCTTCAAAACAATCCAGATCCTGCCGCTGCAAATTTTCGATGAGCGCCAGCAGCTCTGCGTCCTGCTCGTCCACCTGCGCGATCAGGCAGGGGGCCTCTTTCAGTCCCGCCATCTGGGCCGCGCGCCAGCGCCGCTCCCCTGCCACCAGTTCATAGCCGCCCTTCGCTGCCCGAACGGTCAGCGGCTGCAAGATGCCGAAGGCGGCGATGGAGTCGGCCAGCTCCTGCAGCGGGCGCTCTTCAAAGGTGCGGCGTGGCTGGCAGGGATTGGGATGGATGTCCCGAAGGAGAATGTGGTGTACGCGGCGGGACAGCAGAGCGGAAGCTGGTTTCATAGCGGCGACCTCCTTTTTTCTCCAGTATACGGCACGTTCGATAGGAAAAAGCGAGAAGCGCGTCGGAGAGCAGAAAAAGATTGTCACCGCTGCCGCCGTGTGTTATGCTACTGCCAGGAAATCTTGCGGAGGTGACGAGAAGATGATTGCCTATATGTGTCCCTCGCCCGTCGGGCCGCTGACGCTGGAGGAGGAAAACGGCGCGCTGACCGCGCTGCGGTTCAACCCCGATCTGCCCCGTGATGCAGCGCCCTTTGCCCTGCCCTCCACGCCCCTGCTGCGGCAGGCGGCAGCAGAGCTGCGGGAATATTTTGCAGGAGAGCGGAAAATTTTCACCGTCCCCCTTGCGCCGAAAGGCACACCCTTTCAGCAGCAGGTGTGGGCGGCGCTGCGGGAGATCCCCTACGGGGAAACGCGGTCCTATAAAGAAATCGCCGCCATGGTGGGCAACGAAAAGGCCTGCCGCGCCGTGGGGATGGCCAACAACCGAAACCCCCTGCCCATTTTCATCCCCTGCCACCGTGTAGTGGGAGCGGACGGAAAACCGGTGGGCTATGCAGGGGGCTTGGATGTAAAAACCTTCCTGCTGGAATTGGAACAAGAATAAAACAAAAACGCACCTGCCCCGAGGGCAGGTGCGTTTTGTTCATTTATAACGGATTAGCCGATGATCTCGCCGGCAGCTTCCTTGGCGGCGATGTCACGCAGAGCATCCTTGTGGCTCAGGTTCCAGCGACCCTTCTCGTCGATTTCCATGAACTTGACCCACATCATGTCGCCCACCTTGCAGGCGTCTTCCACCTTCTCGATGCGCTTCTCAGCCAGCTTGGAGATGTGGACGAGGCCGTCCTTACCGGGAGCGATCTCCACGAAGGCGCCGAAGGTCATCAGGCGCACGACGCGGCCGTAGTACAGCTTGCCCACCTCGGGAACGAAGACGATATCGTCGATGAACTTCTTGGCCTTCTCGCAGCTCTCGGCGTCGGGAGAGGCGATGTGGATGGTACCGTCGTCCTCGATGTCCACCTTGGCGCCGGACTCGGCCACGATCTTCTGGATCACGCTGCCGCCCTTACCGATGACCTCGCGGATGCGATCGGGATCGATGTGCATGGTGATCATCTTGGGAGCGTAGCGGCTGACCTCGGCGCGAGGCTCAGCGATAACGGGCAGCATGATCTGATCGAGGATCTGCACGCGGGCATCGTAGGTGATGTCCAGAGCGTTCTCGATGATCTCCATGGTCAGACCGTCGTTCTTCAGGTCCATCTGGATGGCGGTGATACCCTTCTTGGTACCGGCCACCTTGAAGTCCATCTCGCCGTGGAAGTCTTCCACGCCCTGGATGTCGATGAAGGTG
>JAFYVA010000138.1 GCA_017549325.1 Oscillospiraceae bacterium | reverse complement strand
CCCCATCCGAATGGATGGGGATTTCTTTTTTGGAGTTTCAGTTTGCAAGCAAACTGCCCGCCTGCGGCGGGTTTTATTTTACAGGTGAGGGGTGGACTTTGTCCCCCCTCACACACCCCCCTTGTATCACCTCAAGGAAAACACGATTACAGGCAGAGGCTCGAACAGGGCCCGAGCGAAGCGAGAAAAACAGTCCGGTGGACTGTTTTGGTGCCCGCGTGCGTGCCGCCGCGCGAGAGCGCGGTCGGGCGAGCCTCGTCGCCCGCTCCAAAAAAGAATCCCCATCCGAATGGATGGGGATTTCTTTTTTGGAGTTTCCGTTTGCAAGCAACCTGCCCGCCTGCGGCGGGTTTATTCAAAAACCCACCCCGGCGGGGTGGGTTTTCTCATTCTTACAAATTCTCGATGATCTTGCGCAGGTCGTCGGCGTTGAACTGATACACCACATCGCAGAACTGGCAGGTCATCTCGCAGCCGCCCTGCTCGGCGATGATCTTCTCCAACTCCTCGCGGCCCAGCGCCACCAGCGCCTTCTCCACGCGCTGACGGGAGCAGTAGCAGCGGTACTCCACATCGGTGGCGTCAAAGACCTTGATATCAAAGTCGGACATCACGTGGCGCAGCAGATGCTCGGGATCGTCATCCTTCTCCAGGAAGGAGCTGACGCTGCCGGCGGCCATAATGCCGCCCTCTACCTTGACGATGGTGTCCTCGGTGGCACCGGGCAGCAGCTGGATGATGTAGCCGCCCGCCGCCTTGACGGTGCGGTCGCGGTCCACCAGTACGCCGAGGCCACAGGCCGTGGGGATCTGCTCAGACTCCACGAAGTAGGCCGCCACATCCTCGGCGATCTCACCGCCGAGAAGGTCCACCGTACCCACATAGGGCTCGCGCATATTGAGATCCTTGATGACGGTCAGCGTGCCCTCGCTGCCCACGGCGCTGCCCACATCCAGCTTCCCGTCGGGGCGCAGGGGCAGGTCGGTCTGGGGATTGACGGCGTAGCCGCGGGCGTTGCCCTCGGCATCGGACACCACCAGCACGGTACCCAGCGGGCCGCCGCCCTTGAACTGCAGCGTCACACTGGCCCCCTGCCCCTTCAGGGCATTGCCCATCAAGCTGGCCGCCGACAGGGCGCGGCCCAAAGCCGCCGTGGCCACAGGGGAGCAGTGGTGGATCCGGCGCGCCCGCTCCACCATATCACGGCTGCAAATGGCGGCAGCCTGCACGAGGCCGTCGCTGGAAATGGCTCTTACAATACGATCACTCATGGATAGTTTTCCTCATTCTTCTTCGTTCTCTTCCGCCTCTTGGGCGCAACGGCGCAAAAGGCCGTTCAGGGCAAAGGCCAGCAGCAACACGATCAGGCCCATGCCGTGGATGGCAGGGGCATCCACTTGCAGCAGCATCATCACGATACCCGCTGCAAATGCTGCCGCAACCACCGCAGCCGTCACAAACAGCAACACGCGGCTGCCCTTTTTCGCTCTTTGCAGCGCACGCCTGATGCCCATACTGTACACGCGGTAGCCGCCGTGGAGCACCAGCAACAGGGCAAGGGCGCAAAAACCCCAGAAACTACTGTAATACATCTGTGGCTCCTCACTTTCTGATGGCACTGATGTAGATGCGCTGCTCCCCCTCGCGGGGCTTGCGGCGCACCATGTCGCCGTGGAGACGGACATCGGTAAAGCCCGCCTCGTGGAGCCACTCCGTCAGTTCCTCCGTGGTGTAGGCCCGCTCACGGTGGATCTCCTCCGAGCGGTGCCAGGCCTTGCCCTGCCGCTGGAAGATATCCATATAATAGGTACACAGACCGCGGGTATACTTGGTGCGCCACACGCAGTAGGTGTCCTCCGTCTCGTCGAGAAACACCTGCCCGTCCAGTGCCGAGAGCTTCTCCACCGTGTTGATATCGAAGATCAGCACGCCGCCGGGGGCGATGAACAGCTTGAGCCGCTCAAAGGTGCGCTGTACATCCTTGGGATCGGTGAGGTAATTGAGGCTGTCGAGACAGCAGATGGCGGCATCCACCGTACCGTAGAGATCCAGTTTCTGCATCTTCTGCTGCAAAAACAGGGGCGTGATGCCCTCCACGGAGCCCATCTTGCCCATGGCCTCCATCAGCATCTCCTCACTGGCGTCCACAGCGATCATCTCATAGCCGCGGCCCGTCAGGAGCCATGTCATCGTGCCCGTGCCGCAGGCCAAGTCCAGCACCTGCTTGACGGGGATCTTGCTGCGCCCGAAGAGCCACTCGATGAAGTCGGCCCGCTTTTCATACCCGACGTCATAGGTCAGGGCATCGTAGCGGCGGGCCAAAGTCTCATACGCCGTCATGCCTCGTCCTGCTCCTCTGCCGCCGCACTCTCCGCGCCCTTCATCTTCTCCAGCACGCTCTCATAGCCGCCGGCACCGTAGATCAGGCTGCGGTTGACGCGGGAGATGGTGGCGCTGGAGGCTCCGGTGCGCTCGAGGATATCGTTATAGATCAATCCGTCGTTGAGGAGCGTGGCCACCTCGTAGCGCTGCTCCATGCTTCGCAGCTCGGGGATGGTGCACAGATCCTGGAAGAAGTTGTAGCACTCCTCCTCCGTCTCCAGCATCAAAATAGCCTTATAGAGCCGGTCGCTCTTCTCCTTCTTGGCGATCTTGGACTTTGCCGCGCGAATTGCCATATCCTGTCCCTCCTGTAAATGTGCAGATTGGGGTTGCCTTTATCGATGCTTTCACATTTTAACACTTTCGTGTGTGAAAGTAAAGTCTTTTCCATTTGCGCCGCAAATAAAAAAACGGCCCGCTGCACCGCCGCGCTTTCGCAGCGGAGGGAGCACGCCCTTTTACCGATGAAAAGACGGCATCCGAGCGGATGCCGTCTTTTCGTTGCAGTTATCGTGTAAGGAGAAGATCACACGGTTTCTTTCTGAAGCTTCTTCTGGAGCCAATCCTTGCCGTCCACAAAGCGGGAGACGATGTAGGAGACCACATAGTCGCCGGCAGCGTTGATCATAGTGGCGGGAGGGTCGACCAAGTTGCCGATCATCACCAGGATGGGGAAGGCGATCTCCATCTGGGTGGGGAAGAAGATGGAGCAGATGATATACTCGCCGATGTAGCCGCCACCGGGGACGCCGGACATACCCACGGAGGAGAGGACGGCCACCAGCAGGATGGGGATCATCTGACCCCAGGTCAGGTGCTGACCGAACACGCCGAAGACGAAGGCCACCTTCAGCACGCAGCTGAAGCACGAGCCATCCATGTGCATGGTTGCGCCCAGAGGCACCACCATCTCGCTGACATCCTTGCTGATGCCGGTCTCCTCAGCCACATCCATGTTGGTGGGGATGGTGGCCACGGAGGAGCAGGTACCCAGAGAGACAACGGCGGGACGGGTGATGTGACGGAACATGGTCTTGACGCCGCCCTTGCCGCCGCCGAACCAGGCGAACAGGGGGAAGGCGGTGAAGATGTAGATAAAGCACAGGGGATAGTACACCAGCAGGGCACGGCCATAGCCTGCCATCACCTCGGCGCCGTAGGTAGCCACCAGATCGGCGAAGATGGCGAAGAAAGCGATGGGTGCATAGTAGGTGATGATCTGCACGAACTTCATCATGACCTCGCTGAGGGAGGCGAGCCACTTGGCGATGGGGCCCTCGGGGCCCTGTGCGGCGTTGGTGGCAAAGCCGAACAGCAGGGAGAACACGATCAGAGGCAGCATGGCCTTACGGCTCAGCAGGCCCACGAAGTCGCTGGAGGTGAAGAAGTTGACGATCAGCTCGGAAATGGAGGCGTACTCGCCCATCTCCTCGGTGTCAAAGGTGGTCCATGCTTCCAGCACAGGGGGGAAGATCTTCATCAGCACGAACATGATGAAGGCGGCGATGAGGCCGGTGACCACGAAGGTGCCGATGGTAGTTCCCAGAATCTTACCGGCGCGCTTGCGGCTCTTCATCGTAGCCACGGAGCTGGCGATGGAGGCGAACACCAGAGGCACCACCACGCAGAACATCATGTTGATGAACACGGTACCAAAGGGTTTGATGGCGTGACCGAAGTCAGGGGCAAACCAACCCACAATGGCGCCCAGCACCATAGCCGCCAGCATAATAATCAAGAATCGGTAGTTCTTCAGGACGGATTTCTTTTCCATGAGATTTTCTCCTCTCAAAACATAGTGTCATTCATAGTATAGCAGCAACATTTTCCTTTGTAAACTGCAATTTGTGTGCAAAATTTGCAAATCGTGCTATTTCTCCGCGAAGAAAGATTTGCAGCCGGTCAAAATCACAAAAGTGAAACTGACGGGAAGGAAGGGTGTGCGCGGGAAACCCAGGAAGGGTGTCCTGCGCTTATAAAATCACAAGTTTGTCAAAAACACTTTTTGACAAACTTATTTCTCCGAAGGGGACTTTCCGAATTGCTTCTTGTAGGCCCGGGAGAAGGTGGAGTAGTCCTGATAGCCGCTCTGCTCCGCCGCCGCCGTGAGGGTCGCCCCCCGCTGCAGCAGCTGCTGGGCCAGCATCAGGCGCTTTTCGGAGATATAGTTGTGGATGGTATATCCCGTCTCCTCGCGGAAACGGCGCATCATGTGATACTTACTGATATAGAACCGGGAGGCCAGCTCGTCGATGGTCAGCGGCTCGGTGAGGTGCCCGTTGAGGTACTGCAGGATGGATACGATTTTATTGTCGCCCTGTCCCTCTCCCCCGTCGCCGCGGATGACGGCTCGGTTGATGGCCACCATCAGCTCCGTAAACAGCGCCCGGCTCCGCAACTCCCGTCCGAACCCCTGCTCCTTCCGGGCCGCCTCCAGCGCCGTAAACAGCTGTCGGATGCCGTCCTCCTCCGTGGCGCGGTAGACGTAGCAGAACCGCTCCTGTGCCAGACGGAAGCAGGTTTCCAGATCCTCCCCGTCACGGGACAGGCTTTGCAGGTACTCCGGCGAGATGTAAAAGACGATGCGCTCGTAGAACTCGCCCTCGGCCATGATGGGCCGATGGATGCTGCCGCGCCCCACCAGCACGAAATCCCCCGGCTGCAATGTGTAGCGCTCGCCCTCCACCGCGTACTCGGTGCGGCCGGCCAGCACCACGATCACCTTATAAAATGTATGGTAGTGATAGGGGAACTCTCCGTGGTTGTCGTCTGCCAAATGAAACAGGCGAAAATCCTCGTGCAAATATCCCCGCTCTTCATACTGCAGCGGCTCCATTTCTCTCACCTCCCGCATCTTTTGCACATATTTTACCATATTCCTTGCAAAATGTGCAACCCTCTCTTCTCTCCCGTCTGCCCACATTTTTGTATCACCACAGCATATTCACATATTTATTCATTTATGCATCCGATTTTATAGTGTTTTTGTACAATCACCGCGTATTTTTTAGATATCAAAGCAGCATTTTACACAAAAACAAGGTTTCTTATGAAATTTTATTCATTTTAGTGTTGACTTTTATGCAGAGCCGGTGTATAGTAAGCACTGTCAGGAGGACCTGACACACTGAAACCATCTATAACCACCCCTCGTACGGATGACTATAGAATAAGGAAGATTTTTTAAGATAAGAAAGGAAAAACACCATGAAAAAGTTTCTTGCACTGATGCTGGCCCTGATGATGGCCCTGTCCCTTGTGGCTTGCGGTGAGAAGGCTCCCGCTGCCGATGATACCGCCGTTCCCGCCAACGCTCTGGAGCAGATCAAGGCCGACGGCGTGCTGACCGTGGCTCTGTCCCCCGACTTCGCTCCCATGGAGTTCGTCGATGCTTCCAAGACCGGCCAGGAGCAGTACGTTGGCTTCGACGTCACGCTGGCTAAGTTCATCGCCGAAAAGCTGGGCGTTGAGCTGGTGATCGAGGCAATGGGCTTCGACGCTTGCCAGACCGCCGTCTACACCGGCAACGTTCCCATGTCCATCTCCGGCTACTCCTGGACTGAGGAGAGAGCTGCCAACTATGAGCTGTCCGACTACTACTATGCCGGCGAGAACGAGACCGAGCAGGTCCTGCTGATCCGCGCTGAGGACGCCGCTAAGTACACCAAGCCCGAGGACTTCGCCGGCCAGGATGTCGGTGCCCAGAACGCTTCCCTCCAGATGATGCTGGTGGAAGAGCAGCTGACCGATGCCAACCCCGTCACCATCGGTGACATCACCGTGGGCGTCATGGAGCTGACCAGCGGTAACATCGAGGCTCTGGCCGTTGCTACCGGTAACGCCGAGGCCATCATGGTCAACAACCCCGGTCTGGTGGTCTGCGATTGGCAGTTCGAGGTTTCCACCGAGTATGAGGCCAACGTCATCATGATCGGCAAGGGCGAGACCGAGCTGCTGGACTTCGTCAACGCTTGCCTGGCCGAGGCTTACGAGGCCGGTTACTACGGTGAGTGGTACGCCGCCGCTGTGGAGCTGAGCGAGAGCGAGAACGCTATGGACGTTACCATCGAGTAACCCATACCACCGCATAACGAAACAAAACAGTACTACATAGGCCGGGTGCCCCATGGCATCCGGCCTAATGCAAGGAGAGCGCTATGCAACAATTTATTAATTTTAAAACGCTGTTCGCCATGGCGATCAAGTACGCCGACAAGTTCTTTGTCGAGGGCGTCAGCTATACCCTGGCACTGGCAGCGATCACCGTCTTCTTTGGTACGATCTTCGCCTGTGTGCTGGCACTGATGAAGATGTGCAAGGTCAAACCCCTGCAGTGGATCTCCAGTATTTACGTGGGCATCATCCGCGGCACCCCCATGCTGCTGCAGCTGTATTTCTTCTATTTCGGTCTGCCCCTGCTGATCCCCGCGCTGAGCAAGCAGAAGTTCCTCTGCATCGCCATCGCATTGATCTGCAACAGCGCCGCCTACGTCTCTGAGGTCATCCGAAGCGGTATTCAGGCCGTTGACCCCGGACAGAAGGAGGCCGCCCTCAGCCTCGGCTTCAACGAGGCCAAGGCCATGTGGTTCGTGGTGATCCCCCAGGCCATCAAGAACATCCTTCCCGCTCTGGGCAACGAGTTCATCATGATCATCAAGGATACCTCGCTCGGTTCCACCTTCTTCATCGGCGACATCATGACCCAGTACCTCGTGGTCAAGGGCGCCACCTACCTGCCCATCGAGCCGCTGGTCATCGTGGGTGTGGTATACTTTGTGATGACCTTCATTCTGAACAAGATCTTTGGTCACTTTGAAAGGAGAATGAAGCGCAGTGAACGGTAATCATGTGATCCAGGTCGAAAACCTGAAGAAATACTATAATAACGGCGCGGTCAAGGCGCTGGACGGCGTGTCGGTTTCCATCGATAAGGGCGACGTGATGGTGGTCATCGGCCCCTCCGGCTCCGGTAAGTCCACGCTGCTGCGCTCGCTGAATATGCTGGAAGTGCCCACCGAGGGCAGCATCTTCTTCCACGGCGAGGACATCACCGGCAAGAAGGTGAATCTGCCCAAGCACCGCGAGAAGATGGGCATGGTGTTCCAGAACTTTAACCTCTTCCCCCACAAGTCGGTGCTGGAGAACATGACCATGGCTCCCACCCAGATCAAGGGCGAGAAGAAGGAGGACGCCGAGGCCAAGGCGATGAAGCTCTTGGAGCGTGTCGGTCTTGCTGACCGCGCCAACGCCTATCCCATCCAGCTCTCCGGCGGTCAGAAGCAGCGTGTTGCCATCGTCCGGGCACT
>JAFYVA010000137.1 GCA_017549325.1 Oscillospiraceae bacterium | reverse complement strand
TGATCTCTACAGCGTAACGAGTGCAGGGTGCAGGTGCGAAGGGGAGGGGAGTGCCCTCCCAGCGAAGGTCTCCGCAGGTCTCCCACACAGGCTCGCTGCACCCATCGGCCCACACGCAAACGCGAGCGCTGCGCTGGTCTTGGGCGGCGCTATTCTCAACCAACCAGGAAAGGAGTAAAGCCCCGGGTTCATAACCCAAGGGCGTGGTCACTCCGTTGATTTTGATGTTTGTAATTGCCATCATCGTCCCTCCTTTAGGGGGTCAGGCGTTGTTTTTTGCCTCCAATGCCCGGAAAAACTCTTCTGCCGAGGGCAGAGGCGGTTCTTTTGTCTCGGGAGAGAATTGCTTCAGCAGCCATGTGTGGGCAAGATCCAGCCAAGCGGCACAAGCGCGGTTGCGGTGTGCTTCCCATGGACGATCCATGGGGTGTCCCACGCCAAAACCGTGGTCACCTTGCTGGAACATGTGCATTTCACAGGACACGCCTGCTGACGTCAGTGCCTGCGCCATCTGCAAAGAGTGCGCTACGGGCACCATTCCGTCGTCAGCAGCATGTACCAAAAACATCGGAGGTGTATGTTTCCCCACATGGCGACAGGGGCTCACCTGCTCCAACATTTCATCGCTCAGGTTTCCGCCCAAAAATGCTTGATGGGAAGCGCGGAACATGGGGTCGTGTTCTCCCGCCTGTTCTTTTTGCAGCATATAGTCGGTAATGGCATAACCCAACACCGCCGCATCGGGACGGAGCTGCGTGCTGTTAACGCCGATAGCTTCTGCCAACCACGGCTCATGCCAGTGGGTCGCGTACTCAGCACAGAGGTGGCCACCGGCAGAGAATCCCATCACAGCGATCTTATTGCCGTCGAGGTTCCACTTTTCAGCGTTTTCCCGCACCGTCACCATGGCCTTGGCAAGGTCCATCAGCTGGGCAGGACGGCGGCACTGCTCCGCTTTCTCCACACGGGAAGCCACGGAGTATTCCAGCACAAAGGCCTGATAGCCACGCGCCGCTAGTGCCAGAGCGACAGGCGCGCTCTCTCCCGCCGACAGGTTCAGATACGCACCGCCGGGACAGATGATTACAGCAGGATGGGCCTCGGTAGGGAAGGGCCAGCCGGGATCAGGCAGCGAGACATAGGCTGTCAGCGTTACATCGCTGCGGCCGGGCCACAGGGCAAGTTTTTCCATCAACACGTTTACTTCTCCTCAGATCAGATCCAAAAGCTCTTCAATGCGCTCAAGGTTATAGTCGCCCGCCTTTTCCTTCGAAGCATCGCCCACGCAGGCCACGGCAAAGCCGCCGGCGTGACCGGCTTCAGCACCGGCTACCGCATCCTCAACCACAAGGCACTCCTTCGGTGCAAGGCCCAAAAACTCCGCCGCCATGGTAAACACCTGCGGATCGGGTTTGGAACGGGTAATGTTATTGCCGTCAGACACGGCATCAAAATACTTTGCAAGGCCGATGCGTTCCAGAATGAAAGGCGCATTTTTGCTGGAAGAGCCGATGGCCAGTTTCAACCCTGCAGCACGGAGACGATCCAATGTCTCCTTCACCTCTACGGGCAGATCGGCAGGGGTCATACGCCCCAGCAGATTGCGATAGATGTTGTTTTTCTTTTCTGCCAGAGCCGTCTTTTCTTCATCGGACAGGGCAGGGCCCTCGTAGCGCTCCAGAATGATCTCAAGGCTCGCCATGCGGGACACCCCGCGGAGACGGTTGTTGATCTCGCGGTCGAAATATACGCCCATATCGTCCGCCATCTCTTTCCACGCCAAATAATGATACTCGTCAGTAAAACAGATGACACCATCAAGGTCAAAAATTACGCCGTGAAACTTCATAAGGCTCTTCTCCTTACATGAATTTGGCGCCCCAGGCATCGCACCAGGGGTCAACGGGGTTGATGCCCTCGAAATCGCTCTTGCCCAGCAGCTTCTCCACTGCCGCCTCCACGCAGAAGGTGGAGGAGGAATAGCAGTTGACGAAGGTGCTGATAAAGGGCACATCGATCATGTGGTAGGGGTTGCAAAAGCTCATAAACATGGTAGGGATATCCTTCATGTACCACGGCTCGTTGGCAGCCATGAGAGAGATCCAATCGATGCGGCGGGAGGTATAGTTGGACCCTGTTGCCACATTGGCGGCCACGATGGACAGGTCAAACTTCTCTTTCATCTCTCCAACTCCTGCGGTAAAGATCTCGCCCCGCTCCATGGTGGCATAATCGTAGAGAGAGACGGCGAATCCAGCCTTCTCCAGCGCCTCTTTCAGTGGTTGGGTAATGTTGTCGCTCTCACCAAAGCCGCCGCCCTGTCCTTCGCCTACCACCGTCAGGCGGATGCGGGGCGTTTTTTCAGGAGATAGGGGCAGCAGATGTTGGTTGTCCTTCACCAGAGTAACAGCCTTTTCCGCGCACTCTTTTGCCCATGCAACGTGTTCAGCGCAGCCAAGAGCAGATAGCGCATCGGCGTCGGGCAAACTGCGGCGATGAAGACCGAGGGAGGCCTTCAGTGCCAAAGAGCGGCACACAGCCTCATCAAGGCGCTCCATAGTGACCGCGCCGCGCTCAAGGCCTTCGCGGACGGCAGCATAGTCCTCATCAATGTTCTTGCAGAACACCAGCATATCCGCACCGGCCATCAACGCGCTGCGGATGGCATCGGCACGGCTCTGGATGGCAGAAAATCCTACCATTGGCGTAGCATCGGTAGTAATCAAGCCGTTGAACCCCAGCTTCTCACGGAGAATCCCTGTCAGCAGCGCGTGGCTCTGGGAAGCGGGAAGCATATCTTCATCTCGAATGTCGGGGTTCACCATCCGCTCCAGCGCAGGCTGGAGGATGTGACCACACATGACGGTCTGGGCACCCTTATCGATAAGGGTTTGATAGACCATGCCATAGCTCTCCATCCACTCCTCAGCGCTGAGGGAGTTGACCGTGGGCATCAAGTGATGGTCCCGCTCGTCTACACCGTCGCCGGGGAAGTGCTTGATGCACACTGCCATAGGTGTTTCCACCTGTGCCACGCCATCCATAAAGGCTCCACCCATCGCCACCACACGCTGGGGATCAGAGCCGAAGGTACGGACATTGGTGATAGGATTGCGCCAGTTGAAGTCGATGTCCACGATGGGGGCGTAGGCCCAGTTGCATCCAACAGCCGTACCCTCCCGGGCGCAGACATAGCCCAAACGGCGTGCTTGCTCCACATCATCCGTAGCCGCCACCTGTAGGGGGCGGGCAAAAAATGTGCCGTCTGGAGAGATACCGTTGCCGCCGCTCTCCAGATTGCAGGGGAACAGCATGGGCACGGATGCGGCCTCATTCATAGCATGATAAGCACGCTGTATTTCTGCACCATTGCCTGCGCGGTACATGAAACCGCCGGGCTGATACTTCCCGATCAAGGCCTTCAACTCCTCGGTGTCGGTAATCATATCGGTGAGGCAAAAAAGCTGCCCGATCTTTTCCTCAGTGGACATGGTGGCGAGAGTAGACTCTACCCATCTAATGTCTTCATCAGAGAGGTAAAACGGCTTTGCTTTATAATCGATCATAGGGTTTTCCCCTTTCATTTGTTTACAGTAATGGTACTGCGGTACTTCTCGCAAGTGGCAGTAATGCTCTCGCCGCCGCGAATAATGGCCAGCGCCCGACCACGGAAAGTGCGGGTGGTGGATTCGAGATAGTTATGTTTCGGTTTGGGATCGCCGCTGCCGAAGCCCGCTAAGGCACCATCGGCGACGGTGACGGTGATCTCCGTATCTTCATCTGTGACCACGCGCCCCTGTTCATCACAGAGGGTGATATTCACATAGGTCAGCTCGCCCACGGACTTCTCTGCCTCCAGCGCGATGCTCGCCACTTCGCCTGCGGAAACCAGTTCCATACGGCCCAGCTCCACACCGCCATCGTAGGCAACCGCCGTCAGCGTACCGGCGCGATAGGTAGTCTCAAAGAGGGCGATATAACCGCTTGCCTCGCCGCAAGGTTTCCGGCCAAGGCTGACGCCGTTTAAGAGCAGCTCCACCTCCGTGCCGGCGGCGTAGACCTCCACCACGATGGGTTTCCCCTCGAAGCCTTTCCAAGTCCATGAGGACTGACTGTCGGAGATGACCCACGGGGTTTTTATGAGATGCTCACCGTAATGGGCGGGATCCTGAACGGTGATATAAGGCGCGTTCCGCAGACCAAAGACGATTTCCCGGAGATAAGAGGCAGGTCGGCGAAAACCGGTAATATCTATATCGCCGCAGAAGGAGAGCTGGCAGGGGAACTGTGCGCCAAACCCGCCTTCGCCGAAATGATAAGCAGGCACACCTACTCCGGCCTCGCCGATGTAATCCCAGCCCGTCCATGCAAAGTCGCCGATAACGGAGGGCAGCTTCTTCACCAGCGCCCAGTTGCGTGGGATGTGGGGGGGATATGTCTCACTGCCCACCACCACGCGGTGGGGATAGTTCGCCGCATCGCCTTCATAGCGTGCGGCCATGTAGTTATATCCTACCAAGTCCATGCCCACCGAGGCGGCATCGATGCGCTCCGATACCAGAGGGTGCTGCACGATAGCGTCCATGTGGGTGTCCATGGCCGTCATAAAGTCGTTGACATTGCCCACATCCTCGCCGCGGGCAGCGGCAGCAGAGATCACATCGGACATAATTTGGGGCACATGATCGCCGGAGGCGAACACGCCGTTGATGGAAACCAGCGCATAGCGCTTGGGATCAAGCTTTTTTACCAGCCGGGCCATCTCGCGGCCGAGGGCAGAACCCTGCGCCGTGCCCACCTCGGGGATCTCATTGCCGAGGGAGTAGAAGATAACAGACGGATGGTTGAAGTCGGTGTCCACCATGGCGGTGATGTCCTCTTTCCACCACTTGTCCATAAACAGGGAATAGTCGTTGTCCTTTTTGGGGCGGGACCACATATCGAAGGCCTCGTCCATTACGTACATACCCAGCTTGTCGCAGGCACGCAGCAGAGCAGAGGAGGCCGGGTTGTGTGCCATGCGGATGGCGTTGAAACCCGCTTCTTTCAGAATACGGACGCGGCGCAGCTCTGCCTCGTCGCAGGTAATGGTGCCCAACAGACCGTTGTCGTGATGGATGCAGGCACCGCGAAGTTTTACGCTCTTACCGTTGACCTGCAAGCCCTTTTGTGCATCAAGGCGCAGAGTGCGGACACCGAAAGTGGTCTCGGCGCAGTCCGCGGCGACACCGCTTTCCTCCAGCGTCACACGGCAGGAATAGAGGTGGGGTGTTTCTGCGCACCACAACTTGGCATCGGGCAGCGTAACAGTTTCCGTCACCGTTTCCTCCTTGTTGCCGCCCATAGCAAGAGGTTGGCAGACAGAAGTACACAGCGTACCGGCATCATCGAAAATCTCCGTTACCAACGTCATGGTACGGGGACGGAAGTCGCAGTTTTTCACCGCCACAGACACCGACAGTGCTGCATAATCCTCCTCCACATACTCGGTGGACACCTTCACACCGTTATCTACAATATGACACGCCTCTGCCGTCAGCAGCCACACGTCGCGGTAGATACCGCTGCCGGAATACCAACGGGAGTTGGGCATACCGTTGTTCTTCACCAACACCCACAGTTCGTTGTCGCCGTCGTAATTGAGATAGTCGTTCAACGGCACAACAAAGGGGGAGTAGCCATAGGGACGCTTGCCCACCAGCTGGCCGTTCAGATACACCAGCGCATTCATATATACGCCTTCAAACTTCACTGCCACGATCATATCGCGGTACTCGGCGGGGGCATGGAACTGCTTGACGTAGACGTAGTTGCCGCCGTCACGGTAGCCGGTGTCGCCGCCGTTGGGACTGTCGCTGCGGGGAGTGCGCTCCAGCATGGCATCGTGAGGCAGGGTGATGTCCCGCGCCTTCTCCGGCACGTTCCACACCAGGGCAAAGGCATCCACATCCTCCCAGAATTTCCATCCCGTATTCCAAAGCTGCCTATTCATAAGGGAATCCTCCCGAAAAGTCAAAGTTTACAGGGTATTGCTGCCGTAGAGGACCAGCAAGTCCTCCTTCACCACAAAGAAAGACGCACCGCCCCAACGCACGCGGCAGAGCTTGTGCTCAGGGTCGCCCATCTCGGCGTATTTGTGATTGAGTTTATCCTCAATAACGGCATCGCCTGCGTAGATATGCTCCACGAGGCCGATATAGTCGTCTAAGTAAGAATGGGCCACAGGTGCGCCGTTATGGGCGGGAAAGAGGGTATTCCACTGACCCTGCAAAGACTTAAGGCGCAGCATATTCTGATGATGGGCGCGGAGTTTGTCATCCAGCACGAACTCGTAGCCGGGAATGGCCTCCGTCTCGTACATCAGCACCTGCGCGCTTTCCATCTCGTCACCCACGAACAGAAACCCGTTCTTTCGATCAAGAAGAGCCAACGAGCCGTTGGAGTGAGAGGAGATGTCCAGCAGTTCCACAACGCGGCCGCCCAAGTCAATGGTGTCGCCATCCTTAACCAATACGCACTCGTAGTTGGGATAGGGCAGTTTGGACACGTCGAAAGGCAGGCGGTGGCAGGTGAACATATCCGCCTTGGCACCCGGCAGCATCATCACTCGCTCCCACTCACCGTTACCGCCGGAGTGGTCGAGGTGACCGTGGGTCAAAATAACTTCCACGCTCTTTTTCGTCAGCTTCTCCACGTGGCTGCGGAGATTGCCCGCACCCCAGCCGGTGTCGATGAGCAATGCTTTTTCCTCGCCCTCCAGCAGGTACATATTCTGGGAGCCATTCATAAAGTTGATAATCCATGTATCGTCATTGATTTTCCAGCTCATATAAGAGCCAAAGATTTCTACGGGATTGGGATGCATAGTCAATTCTCCTTTTCGACATAGTTATAAGCACGTGGACCTCCGCAGCGCGGCTGCGGAGGTCCGATTTCAGCGCATAATGCAGCCGATGAAATTATTGATTTTGCTGTTGGGAAAGGGCACGCTGCTTCTTCGCCTTCCACATCTGGTGCAGGCCCACCTTGTAGATGTTGGAGGAGTAGATCAGGAACAGCAGCACCACCACGCCGTCCATAACCGTCTTCATGGAGCTTCCGCAGCCAAGACGCACCAAACCGGAGGTCAGGCAGGCCTGACAGAAGGCACCGACGATGACGCCGATGTTGCGGTCAGAATACTTCGCCAGGGCGTTACCCACAAACATGGGCAGGAAGGCACTCATCATATAAGAAGAGCTGGACAAGCCTGCCTTGGGGGCAACCATACCGTTCTTGCAGAGGAACAGGACGCCTGCACAGGCCATCATGGCACCGGCAATGATGTAGCACAAAACGGAGTTGATATTTTCATTGACGCCCACCTCAACGGCATTCTTCTGACCCGTTTGGAGGGAGCGGCAATTATAGCCGAATTTAGTAAAGTTAAGCAGATAAATGAGGATTACCAGCACCACCGCCGTCAGCAAAACGCTGTATAGGGGCTCACTCCAGATGAGAAGATCAAACTCCGTCATAAGGCGAACACCCTTGGCCTTGTTGATGGTAAAGCCGATGGCCTCAAAGACCATGGCAACGCCCAGAGAGGACACCATAGGGGGCAGCTTCAGAGTGATGTAGACAATGCCGGACACAAGGCCGCAGGCCATACCGATTATTACGCAGACCAACAGCATCGTTACAGGGCCCAGGTTCCACTGTTGGGCCAGATTGCCGCCGGCGATCACACTCAGCAGCAGCACGGAACCCACAGAGAAATCGAATCGGCCGGAGGTTAGGTTGTAGGACAGTGCCAGACCGATAAAACCGGAATAGAGGGTATTGTAGAGAATGGTACGCAGATCGCCGCCCACGCCGAAACCGGGCTCACCAAAGAGATTTGTTGCCGCCATAAACAGCACATAGACGATCACCGCAGGAGCGATGGTGATCAGCGTATTTTTGGAAACGAGCTTCAACTTGTTCATAAAAACACCTCTTCTTTTGGGGCAGAGGCAGGCGGTTGCCCGCCTCTGCCCCTGTTTGGTGTAATTTCTTTATCCGCTTACGCAGACAGGTAAGTGCTTGGATTAGTCAGCGCGGCGAGCCTGGATCTCAGCAGCGGTAACGGCGGTATACAGAGCCTTGTAATCGTCAACGGTCACATCGGGGTTGTTGGCAACCAGCAGGTTCTTGACATCGTCGATATCGAAGACCCAGCCGTTCTCGCCGCCCTGAACAGAGCCGTAGTAGCCGGCCTCTTCCACGTTGGAGACCTTCCACCAGCCGGAGTCGATCAGAGGAGCAGTGCCGTCAGCATTGCGGATAGGAGTGCCGTTCACAGCGTTCAGGATCAGGGGGATACCCATGCCGAACACGTCGATGATCTCGGTAGCGGTACCGACATAGAAGCCGGCGCCGAACATGCCGATAGCGCCCTCGGACATAGTCTCACCAGCGGCAGCGACCTTGATCTGGCCGAACTTGCCGGCATCCTGCATGGGCTTGATCCACATAAGAGCAGTCAGGGTGGAGAACAGGCCGTCCACGCCGTCCATGCTCAGCACCTCGGTCTGACCGGCCTCAAAACCACCGTCAGTGCCGGGGAAACCTGCAACCTCGTACACCAGCTCAACGTCAACGCCCTGAGCCTGGTAGTCAGCAATGGCATCCATAGCGCCCTGCCAGCGGTCAATGAACATCTGCACGCCGAAGTTCTTACCACCGGAGACACCGGCGATCTTCTTGCAGCCGGCATTGACCAGAGCCTCGATGCAGGCGTAGCCGTAGTTATAATCGGCGGGGCCAACATAGAAGGAGCCCAGATAGTATTCGCTGTTCATGATCTCGGGATTCTCCACGATGGCCTTGTTGGCGCCCTGACCGAAGTAGTACATACCGTACTCAGCGCACTTCAGGAAAGCCTGCTCGTTGGAGACGTTGTAGTAGCCGAACACGGCCTTGCAGCCGGCAGCGGCGCAAGCGTCGATGAAGGCCAGCTCACCCTCGGGAGTGCTCAGAGCCTCGGAACCCATGATCTCAATATTGAATTCCTCCGCCAGATACTGGAAATAGTTGTCCAGCACCAGATACTGCTCGGCAGTGGGGTCATAGTTGACGAAACCGATCTTGATAGGCTCGTCGTTGGCAGCAGCGTCGCCATCACCGGCGGGAGCTTCTGCACCGCAGGCCACCAGGCTGAACGCCATCATCAGTGCCAGCAAGAGCGCAATGATTTTCTTCATGTTTTTTCCTCCTTAAAATTTTGAAAACGAAAAATTTTTTCTATGTAAACGGGATGTGTCCCATTTCCATACAATAGGATTTTAGCGGGGCAGCAGCTTGGTTCGGTAGGTCATGCTGGCCACATAGACCACGGCAATAAAAACGATGGCACGGAAGATCTGCACCACAGCCGTGGAAAGTCCCATCATAGTAAGGCCCATATTCAGCACCGTGATGGTGGCAGCACCTATGAGACCGGCACTGATGCGGCTGCGGGGGCCACCGGTCAGGGGCATACCGCCCAGCACCAGTGCCACCATCACATCGGTACCCATTGAGCTTCCGGTAGCAGAGCCTGCCGTGCGGGAGCGCATCAGCATGACGAAGGCAGCCAGCGCCACGCCGAATGCTGCCACCACGAAGGCCAGCAGTTTTACTTTCGGGGCGCTGAGACCGGTTTGGCGGAAGGTATCAGGATTGCCGCCCAACAGCTTCACTTCGCGCCCAAGGCGGGTGTAGTTAAACAGCACGAGACATACCAAAAAATACACCACCAGCACCGCAAGGTTCAGTGCCGTCAGCTGCGCGTTGTTCAGGGTGACGATCTCCTTGACAGCATTGCTGAAAAAGATGGTCGTCTCCGTACCCATCATCACCAGAACAAGGGCGCTGAGGATAGAACCCAGCACGATGGTCACGATGAACAGCGGCACCTCTACGTAAGAGGCAAAAAGGCCCTTCAGCACATTCAGAACCAGAGAAACCGCGAGGCAGGCCAGGAAGATCACCAGCACATTGCCGGTGGCAATACCGGCGTAGCAGCCCACCACAGCGGACATACACAATGTGCCGCCCATAGACATATCAAAGCAGCCTGCGCCGAAGACGAACACTGAACCGATGGATACCAGCGCCGTCTGCATAACGGTGGCCAACATACCCTGCAGTGTGGCGGGGGCCAGGAGTCGACCGCGGGTCAGAATGGCAAACACCGCGACCACCAGCACGAAACCAATAATGGGGAAATAGCTTTTCAAAGTCTCTGTAAACTTTTTCATTCCTTTTCCCCTCCTTAAATCATGCAGTCGATGATCTGACTGTCGGTCAAATCGGGGCTGCGGAAGAATTCGCCGGCCAATGCGCCGTCTTTCAGAATCAGCAACCGGTCGGACATACCGATGAGCTCCGTCAGTTCCTCAGAGATCATAATGATGGTTTTGCCGTCCTTTTTCATGTCCTCGATCAGCTGATACATAGCAGCCTTCACGCCGATGTCCACGCCGCGGGTGGGACAGTCGAGGACCAGGATATCGCCATCACGGCCGATCCACTTACCAAAGACCACCTTCTGCTTGTTGCCGCCGGAGAGATACTGCACGTTCTGATCAATGGAGGCACATTTGATGGACAAGCTCTCCACCTGTGCGTTGACATAGTCCTTTTCCGTCTTAGGCAGGATGAAGGGGCCGGTTTTGATTTTCTCAAGTCCTGCCGAGGCGATGTTATCACGGATCGAGGCCGCCAGCACCAGCGCCTCCTTGTCGCGGTCCTTGGACACATAGCCAAGGCCGAGACGCATAGCCTGCCGCGGCGTGGTGATCTCCTCGCCGGAGGCCACATGGCGGACGCTTCCCGTCAGGAGTTTTTCCTCACCGAAGATCACCTTGCCCAGTTCGTGCATACCGCAGTGGGACAAGCCGCCGATGCCGAGGATCTCGCCGCGGTGAACCTTCATGGAGAAATTCATCAAAAGACCCGAGCCGGAAGTGACATTGTCTACCTCCAGTACCACCTCTTCGCTGAGGGCACCGTTCCAGTCGTTGCGGTAGTACTTCTCGCCCATCTCGCGGCCCACCATGTGCTTTTTGATCACATTGGCATCGAACTCGGCGCGGTCAAGAGCGGCGATATAGTTGCCGTCACGGAGCACCACCATGCGGTCGCAGATCTCCATCAGCTCTTCAAGGTCGTGGGAGATAAAGATGACGCACTTATCCTCATCGCGCATCTTGCGCATGATACCATAGATAATATCGCGGCCACGCTGGGAAAGAGCCGTGGTGGTCTCGTCCACCACCAGCACCTCGGGATCGGCCACCATGACACGAGCCAACTCCACCAGCTTACGATCCTGAATGTTCAGGCGGTCAATGTACCAGGAGGCATCAATGTCGCTGCAGCCGATGTCATCCAGCGCCTTCTGCGCCGCCTGATTCATAGCGCGGCGGGAGATCATACCGTGGCGACGGAACTGTTCCTCCTTGCCAAGGAAGATGTTCTGGGCAATGGTGATGCCGGGAACATACCCCTGCTCCTGCACGATCATGCCGATGCCCTTGGCGGCGCCTTCGATCATGGTGGAGACCTTGTGAAGCTCACCCTTATAATAGATCTCGCCGCTGGTCGCCGGCTGCATACCGGCCAGGATGGATGTGATGGTAGATTTTCCGGAGCCATTTTCACCGATGAGACCGGTGATCTGCCCGCGGTAGACCTTTAGATCCACACGGTTCAACGCCACGGTTGGGCCGAAAGTTTTGCAGAGTTGCCGCGTTTCGATAATCAATTTTTCCTCGTTCATAGCCCGTTTCACCTCATCGTTTTCGTTGCGTTTTTCTGCGATTTGGGTGCAATTCAACACAGTACCTATTACTTTGTGTTTACTATAGCATAATGGCCGCTTCTGCGTACACACACGATTTTGGTTAAAATCCGACTTTTTTTGTCCTTTGTATTGACAGCATCTTGTAAAAAAGACTAAAGTTGCATTAGAATAACACAAAAGGAGGCGTGTCTATGGAAGAAAACAAATCTTACGCAACAATCGGCATGGTATATGACTTCCTTGTGGATATGCACCAAAAAACGGGCCGCAGTTACTCGTTTCCCGAGGCGATTGCCACGCTGGGAAGGGAGGGGCACCTTTTTCGTACGATGCCGGATTTTCCGCCTTTTCATTACGGAATGGATTTGGAGGAATACGTCTCGTTTATACGAAAACTTCCCATTTATGCAGACCCCATCATTCCGCAGGTGCACACCTATATGTTTGAACCCTCCGTGGAGGAGGTTGTACTCTTTCCCGATGGGAAGGATGTATTCTGCATTCTCAATATGCCCCACATGGTCATGTTGCCTCACACCCATAACTTCTTTGAGATTACCTATGTACTCAAGGGCAGCTGTACGCTGCTTTTCGAAGGGGAGTCGGCGACGCTGTCGGCAGGTGATCTGTGCATTATCTCACCCGGCTCACGGCACAGTCTGCCGCTGGAGCCCGGTTGCATCGCTCCGTCCGTAATGGTGCGCCGCAGCACCTTCGATTCGGTGTTCGGCAATCTGCTGACCCAGAAGGATCTTCTCAGCCTTTTTTTTCGCAACAATCTATACGGAACGAAGCGGGCCAACTATCTGCTGCTGAAAACAGGCAACGATCCGTTTTCATTCCATTCCATGCAGCAATTGCACTATGAGAGCAATCTGCCGGACAGCTACGCCAATGACTGCGCCGTCAGCCTGCTGAACCTTTTGCTGGCCCGTGCGCTGCGCGCCGCCAGCGCCACTGTGACGCTGCATCATTACGACGGTTACTCAGAGAAGGATTTCGACTTTGCGCTTGTGCTACAGCATATCCAGCAAAATTACCGCACCGTGACGCTTTCCTCCCTTGCCAAGACATTCCATTTCAGCGAGGCGTATCTCAGTAAGCTCATCCGAAAAAACCTCAATCAGAGTTTTACCGAGATTTTGCGCACGTTGAAGATGAATCACGCGGTGGAGTATCTTATGAACACTTCTATGAAGATCAGTGAAATTGCTGAGAAGGTAGGATACGACTCGGTGGATCACTTCACCCGTACCTTTAGAAAGGTGTACGGTGCTTCGCCCCTGGAGTATAAGAAAACACACTGACAAACAGCGGAGGCCAGAATATGAGTAACGCCCTTTCCATTACACAGTTTACAATCAACGGTCAGACGCAGCTTGCCTTGACCGATCACAACGACTTGCACTTCTCCGTGTGGGTGGAGGGTGCGGCAGAGACGATGCGCATCGTATTGCTGCAGGATGCGTCTGTCTGTTGGGACAGCGGTACGCTGCCGTGGCAGCCGTATTACCACGCATCGTCGCTGTCATTACTGCCCAAGAAGCGCTATGACGTTACGGTGACCGTAATGGGCAGTGATGGACGGGCAGAGGCACGGGCGATGCTTTGCACCGGCTTTATGGGGCAGCCATGGCAGGCACAGTGGATCGAGCCGCAGCAGGAGAGCGCCGTTCACGAACGGGACATTCTCTTTTTTGAGCAGTTCGTCCCCATGCCCGACCATTTCGGAGGACACGAACGTCTGCGCCCGGTGCAGGAGCTGCGCCGTGTCTTTACGCTGGAGCAGCTGCCCCGTGCCGCCACCCTCTACGCCAGCGCCCACGGCGTGTATGCCCTGTGGCTCAACGGCAAGCGGGTGGATGAGCGCCGCCTCGCCCCCGAAACGACGCCTTACGAAAGTTTGCTCTATTACCAGATCTACGACTTGACCCCCTTCTTGCAGAAGGGCGAAAATACCCTCCGCGTACTGTTGGCTGACGGCTGGTGGATCGGGCGCATTGGCCTTACGGGCCATAGTTGCCAGTATGGCGACCGGCTCGGCTTCTTGGGACGGATGGAGTTTGACTATGATGGCGAAACCGATTGCATCGTAACCGACGATGAGTTTGAGTCCCGACCTTCCCACATCTGCTACGCCGACCTCTTTATGGGTGAAAAGTGGGATATGACCACTCCCGACCTGCCTTGGACTCCCTGTATTGAAACGGGTGAGGCCGATGCCACTCTCGCAGTGCAGCCCATTGCCCCCATCGGTGCTTGGGAAACCATAAATCCTGTGTCGCTGGCGACCACCCCCAACGGGGAATTGGTAGCCGATTTCGGTCAGTGTCTTGCAGGTGTGGCAGAGATCCGTCTCGACTGCCCCGTCGGCACGGTGGTCACTTTGGATCACAGCGAAACGCTGGACACGGAGGGCAACTTCTTCCGCAACATTTTAGGCCGCAATAAAGACCAGCAGGACAAGGTGGTCTGCGGCGCGGGGGAGACGGTATTCTGCCCCGAATTTACTTATCACGGTTTCCGCTACGTACGTATTCAAGGCGCAGCGCGGGAGCAGGTGCTGTCTATCCGCGCAAAGCTCATCGGCACACCTTTAGATCGGTTGGGCGACTTCTCCTGCAGCGACGAACTTCTCACGAAGCTGCAGAGCAACATCTGCCGCAGCACAAGAAGCAACATGGTCTCCGTCCCCACCGATTGCCCCCAGCGGGAGAAGATGGGGTGGACGGGTGACATTCAGGTGTTCGCCCCTACAGGCAGCTTCAACTACGATTTGAGCGGCTTCCTTGGCGCATGGCTGGGACAGATGCGCCTGTCGCAGACGGAGGACGGCGGTATCCCCATCATTATCCCCACCTATCCTGCCCAGACCGCCATGCAGCTCAGTACCAACGGCGGTAACACCTCTTCGGCATGGAGCGATGCCTGTGTGCTGGTGCCGCTGGATCTCTACCGCATGTACGGCGACGAGCAGGTGCTGCGGGACAATCTTCCCATGATGGCGCGGTGGATGGCGTATATCGCCAGCGCCTCCCGCGACTATCTGTGGCAAGAGGGCTACCACTTCGGCGACTGGCTCATCCCCAGTTATCAAGACGACATTGAAGGCGGCACGAAGGTTACTGCCCCCGTCATCGCCGCCTGCCAATACGCCATCACCACTGCTGCATTTATTGAGGTGTTGGAAGCTCTTGATTCTCCCGCGGAGAAAATCGAGTCCTACCGTACACTCCTTGACAACATCCGCAACGCCATCCGATGCGCCTTCGTCCGTGAGGGTGGTACGGTGGAGGGAGACCTGCAGGGACTGTATGTCATGGTACTCCACTGCGGCGCGGTCAGCGGTGCATTGGCTGAAAAAGTGGCCGCGCGCTTGGCAGAAAAGATCGAAGCCAACGGCGGCGCATTGGACACCGGGTTTGTGTCCACCCCACATCTGCTGAACGTGCTGATGCAGTACGGCTACAAGGACCTGGCATGGCGTTTGCTGCTGCGCACCGAGAGTCCCGGCTGGCTCTATCAGGTGGTCTGCGGCGCAACTACCATCTGGGAGAACTGGAACGCCATCCGTCCCGACGGCACCATCACCACCAGCTCCTATAACCACTACGCCTTGGGCAGTGTAGGCAGCTGGATCTACCGCCATATCGGTGGTCTGCACCCCCTGTCGGCAGGCTGGCGCAGCATCGAGTTCGCCCCCGACATCCACTGCGGTCTTACTTGGGCGCAGTGCAGCCATCTGACCCCCTATGGTCTCGCTGCCTGCCGCTGGACACGGACAGAAAGTGGCACGGAGATAAAGGTGCAAGTACCTTGCGGTGTTACGGCACACCTGCGTCTGGGTGAAGAAGTCTACCCCTTAAGCGCGGGACAGCACACGATTACCGCACAAAATGGAGGGACACATGAAGTATTATCTCGCCATTGATATCGGTGCCTCCTCCGGCCGCCACATTGTTGGCTGGCGGGAGGACGGCGCAATCAAAGAACAGGAAATCTACCGTTTTCCCAACGGTGTGGAGACGGTGGACGGCCATCTCGTCTGGGATATGTCCGCCCTCCTCGCCCATGTAAAGGCGGGCATCGCCGCCGCTAAGAGCACTTTCGGCACCATTGAAAGCCTCTCCATCGACACGTGGGGGGTGGACTATGTGCTGATGCAGGGAGACAGGGAAGTGTGGCCCTGCTATGCCTACCGGGACAGCCGCACCGAGGCCGTCATCCCCCGTGTCCATGAAAAACTGTCCTTTTCTCAGCTCTACCGCCGCACAGGCTGTCAGTTCCAGCCGTTTAATTCGCTGTATCAACTTTTTGACGATAAGGAAAAAGGCAGATTGGACGGTGTCACTGACTTTTTGATGGTGCCTGAGTACCTTCTCTATAAACTCTGCGGCGTGAAGGCCAAGGAGTACACCAACGCTACCACCACGGGCATGGTCAATGCCGAAACGGGGGAGTTCGACACAGATATCATCTCCGCACTGGAACTGCCTGCGGAGCTGTTTCCCAAGCTCTCCCAACCCGGGACGGTCCTGGGTGAATACGAGGGTATCCGCTGTATCCTCTGCGCCACCCACGATACCGGTTCTGCCGTGGAGGGCATCCCCATGGAGGAAGATGCCCTCTATATTTCCTCCGGAACATGGTCGCTGCTGGGTGTAAAAACTCCCAAACCCGTTACCGACGAGGTCAGCGAGGCCGCCAACTATTCCAACGAAGGTGGCGTAGGCTACAATCGTTATCAAAAGAACATTATGGGTATGTGGCTGGTAAACAGGCTCCGTGACGAGCTGTGTTCCGATACGCCCTTTGGCGAAATCGTGGCAGCGGCAGAGGAAAGCTCTTTCGAATCAACAGTGGATGCCAGCGCGTCGCAGTTTATGGCCCCCGAGAGCATGAAATCCGCTTTTGACGCCGCACTGACAGAACAACCTCAGACGGTGGGGGACTATTTCCGCTGCGCTTATCGCAGCCTTGCCCTCAGCTACCGAGAGGCCATCTGCCAGTTGGAGCGCAATACGGGAAAGACCTACGAAAACATCTACATCGTGGGCGGCGGCGCGAAGAATCAGTTCCTGAACCGTCTCACCCAGGAAGCCACGAAGAAAACCGTCATCGCCCTGCCTATTGAAGCCACAGCGCTGGGCAATCTCAAAATTCAAATGGAGGTCAACGAATATGAGCTACATTGAAGCAAAAGCAAAATATGCCGCCTTGGGTGTGGATACCGATGCCGCCATCGCAAAGCTGAAAACCGTTCCCGTGGCACTGCACTGCTGGCAGGGCGACGATGTGGGCGGCTTCGACCGAAAGGAGAAGTCCCTCACCGGCGGCATCCAAACCACCGGCAACTATCCCGGCAAGGCACGCACTCCCGAGGAACTGATGGCCGACATCGACCAGGTCATCGCTCTTGTGCCCGGTCAGGTGAAAATGAACCTCCACGCCTGCTATGCGATCTTTGATGAAGAAAATGGCGGCTGGGTGGACCGTGACAAATTAGAGCCCAAACACTTCAAAAAGTGGGTGGACTTCTGCAAGGAGCGGGGCCTTGGCTGCGACTTTAACCCCACCTACTTCGCCCATCCCATGTGCGACCCCCTGACCCTGTCCAGTCCCAATGAAGAGGTGCGCAAGTTCTGGGTGGAACACGGTAAGGCCTGCGTCCGGATCTCCCAGTATCTGGCCGATGAGTTGGGACAGCCTTGCGTGATGAACATCTGGACGGGTGACGGCTACAAGGATATTCCCGCTGACCGCATCGGCCCCCGCCTGCGCTATAAGCAGTCCTTCGATGAGATCCTCTCTGAGCCTTTCGATAAGGAGAAGGTCTATCCCTGTGCCGAGAGCAAGGTCTTCGGTATCGGTGTGGAGAGCTACACCGTGGGCAGCGCTGAGTGGTGCCTCAAATACGCCTCCTCCCGGGATGACTGCATCTGCCTGATGGACAACGGCCACTATCACCCCACGGAAGTGGTATCCGACAAAATCTCCTCTATTCTCGCCTACGACAAGAAAATGGCGCTTCACGTGACCCGCGGCGTCCGTTGGGACAGTGACCATGTGGTGCTGTTTGACGATGAAACGAAGGAGATCTGCAAGGAGATCGTCCGCTGTGACGGTCTTGACCGTGTATTTATCGCGCTGGACTATTTCGATGCCTCCATCAACCGCATCTCCGCATGGGTCACGGGCTTCCGCAATCTGCAAAAGGCGCTGCTATTTGCCATGCTGCAGCCCAACGCCACTTTGAAGCAGCTGCAGGACGAGGGCAACTTTTCTAAGCTGATGGTCATACAGGAAGAACTGAAGACCATGCCCTTCGGCGATGTGTGGGAGGAGTATTGCAAGGTCTGTGGCAAACCTGCCGATGGCGAATGGTACAGCGAAATTGAGAAATACGAAGCCGAGGTGCTGAGCAAGAGAGGATAACAACTATGAAGAACATTCTTACTGCTCCCTTTGTGGAGGAGATGAAGAAGACCACCGCCAATATGTACCGTATGGGCTGGGACGAGCGCAACGGCGGCAACATCAGCGTTCTGCTGGACAGCGACGAGGTGGCGGAGTATCTCGACCTCGACAATGTTATCCGCACCATACCCACGGGTTTTGATGCCACGGCCCTCATCGGCAAGATCTTTATCGTTACCGGTACGGGCAAATATTTCAAGAATGTGGCGGACGATCCCGAGACCAATCTGGGCATCATTCGTATCGCCGAGGACGGCACTACCGCCGAGCTGTTGTGGGGCTACAGGGATGGCGGCAAGTTCACCTCCGAGCTGCCCGCCCATCTCATGAGCCATATCAAGCGCTTAGAGGTCAACCCCAACAACCGTGTCATTATGCACACTCACCCTACCAATCTCTTGGCGATGACCTATGTCCACACGCTGGATGAGCGGGAGTTTACCCGCACTTTGTGGCGTATGTGCACCGAGTGCATCGTTGTGTTCCCCGACGGCGTGAACGTGTTGCCCTGGATGGTATGTGGTACCAACGAGATCGGAGAGGCTACCGCTGAGAAGATGGCCACTGCCCGCTTGGTGGTGTGGGGTCTCCACGGCATTTACGGCGCAGGTGCTGATCTCGACGAGACTTTCGGCCTCATTGAGACTGCTGAAAAGGCTGCCGAGCTCTATTTGAAGATTGCCCATTTGCCTCGGGTGAACACCATTTCCGATGAGCAACTGCATCTGCTGGAGGATCGCTTCAACGTGAAGGCACGGGAAGGTTGGCTGGATTGAAGCGGCAAGCGATACTGCGCTGGCTGATATATCTTCTTGGTATGGTTTTGTTGGCAGCCGGCTTAACGCTCAATACGAAAACGGGTCTTGGCGTATCCGCCATTGTCGGTATTCCTTACGTGGTTTCCGTCCTTTGGGGCCTTAACTTTGGAAACGCCACGCTGGTGATGTATGTGCTGTTCATCTTGGTACAGATGCTCCTTCACGGGCGTATGTACGCTTCCCACCGCAGCGAACTCGTTTCCTCTTTGGTGCGCGATGGTTTGCAGCTGCCTCTAAGCCTCCTGTTCACGCGGTTCATGAACATTATCTCCGCGTGGATCCCTTTTCTAACTGAGGTTGCTCCGAATCAGATTGGTACAAATCTGCTTATCAGAATCCTGGTTCTTTTGCTGGCAGTAGTGCTTACCGGCGTTGGTGCTTCTATGACATTGAATATGCACTTGGTGCCCAATCCCGGTGATGGTATTGTGAAAGCCCTGGCGCAATGGAGCGGGAAAACTACAGGAACAATGAAAAATCTTGTGGATGCCTTATGTGTTGCGGTGATGTTGGTATTGGGATTACTGTTTGGCAGCAGGGTCGTCGGCATAGGGATTGGCACTGTGGTTGCAGCCTTGGGTATTGGACGGGTGATTTATGTGTTTGAAAAGCACTGTAAGCAAGCACTCTGCGGATTGGCAGGAATCAAGACAGTATAAGGAGCAACTATATGAAGTTGGAAGAAATCAACATCCGTGATCCCTATGTGCTGCTTCACTGCGACACCTACTACCTCTATGGCACCCGCAGCGCCACCTGTTGGGGAGCAGCTGACGGCTTTGACTGCTACACCAGCCGTGACTTGGAGGAATGGGATGGGCCTTTTGAGGTATTTCACCGACCCGAGGGATTCTTTGCCGACAGAAACTACTGGGCACCTGAGTGCTATTTCCATGAGGGCAGATTTTATCTGCTGACCACCTTCGGCGCAGAGGATCGCAAAAAAGGCGTGTATCTCCTTACCGCCGACAACCCCTTGGGCCCCTTTGTTCCCGTGGGAGATGCACCGCTGACCCCTGAGGATTGGGCGTGTATCGACGGCAGCCTCTATTGGGATGAAGAGGGGACACCGTGGCTGCTGTTTTCCCACTCCTTTGAGGATACCCCAGACGGTGATATGTGCGCTGTGGCCCTCAGCCGTGATCTGTGCCACCGTACTTCCGAACCTATGGTGCTGTTCTCCGCTGCCACCGCTCCGTGGGCAACGCCCATCCCCTTTGCCAAGGCGGAGTTCGGCATGGACGGGGATGTGTACTTTACCGACGGCCCCTGCACTCACAAAATGAGCGATAGCTCGTTGGTGATGTTGTGGTCCAGCTGGTCAAAGAGAGGCTATGCCGTGGGCACAGCAGTATCCCCCAGCGGCAATATCCTCGGCCCGTGGCTGCACAAGGAATTGCCCCTGTTCCCCGAAAACGGCGGGCACGGTATGGTGTTCCGCACAAAAGAGGGGCAGCTTTTCTATGCCCTCCACTATCCCAATGACAAGCTGCAAGAACACCCCCTGTTTGTTCCCGTTGCGGAGAAAGATGGGACGCTTTGTGTAATCAATGCTGAATGAGCGGAGCGATCCTAAGAAGAATGCCCCTGCGGCCTTGAGCCGCAGGGGCACTTTTTGTTGAATTATCTTCAAATGTGCGATGATGAAGCAATCTGAAAGATTCCTCGTAGAAGTCGCTCAGGTTGCCTCCATGATATCACAGAGGAACTGGGAGGATTCCTTATTGGCGGTCATCCGAAGACCAGAGAAGATAAGGTTAACCTGTATCAGCTGTTGAAGGCCAATGCCTATTGCCATAACTTCAATCAGACCATGACGTTCCATGTCGCAATGGGCGCAGACGAATCCATTCACACCATCATGAAGCAGGGCGCTGAAGCTGAGCGGATCAAGAAGGGTTATATCAAGGAAGGCGGTTGCTTGAATGATATGGGCGATGGTGCCTGGGCTACTTTCTACGATCAGGGCTCCTGCGGTCACTGCGAGGCCACAATGTTGTTTGATCCCACCATTCCCACCATGGCAAACTCTATGCAGAGGTATTCTGATGACTGTGCAGACGTGCAGTATGATGAGCATCTGGGTGGTATTGGCTTTGGCTGTCCTATGGCTGGGATTATGAACTGCCTGTCAAAGACAAGAAGTACAAGTTAGATCCGTTGAGCCAGAAAAACATCATTCCTACGCCCGGAAACACTCTCTATGAAGGCCTGTGCAGAATCCTGACGGAGGACGGCAAGCAGGTTGGTTGGGCAGCTTTGGAGACTATGGATGTCCGTGAGATGCATAATGGACCCAATGATGTCAACAATAATTTTCCCGGCTGACAATTATCATTCCTTATAAACGCACAAACCGAGAGGTCCCTCTTTAGAGGAGCCTCTCGGCTTTATTTTTTTCATGTAGCGGCGCGAAAGCCCCACTCTTGCCTATTCGCCTACATTGCCATCAGCGGAAAAGCCTTTGCAAAGTAGAGCGTGTTGGGGTGATGGTGTTTGTTGGTATCCTTCAAAATAAGGATATCATCCATCGGGACATTGAACAGGTGGCTCAATGCGCAGAGGTGATCCACCGTGGGCAGGCAGGTGCCACGCTGCCAATGGTAAATTGCCTGCTGGCTTGCCAACCCCAAATACTCTTGAAGGGTGGATACGCTGATATTATACGCTCTTCGCGAAGATGTTTGATATTCTCACCCGTCTTGTACATATCAATGACAGGGTAGGAGATGCTCTTTGTCATAGTTTCTCCTCTCTGAGACGACATATCTTTCGTAACCACTTCTTACGCCGTGGCGTGATAGACACGCTTATCCAGTGCGCGGACATAGTCGCTGAATGCTCCCTCTTCGGTTTTGGAAAGAGCGGCGTTATAGATGTCCATACGGCTGTTCAAGCCATCAAGATAGTTAATAATCTCAGCCTCCATCGTCTGCGGACGGGTAGCAGCACCAAGCTCGGGGGCACCATGATGGGAGAGAACAATATGCTGCAGCTGCCGTACCTTTTCCAGCGGATATGCACCCTTCTGCGCCTCGTTCTCAATGATGAGCGCGCCGAGAACAGGGTGACCAATCAGCTTACCCTCCATGGAGTAGTCCGCTACAAGCCCAAAGGGAGAGAGTTGAAACTCTCGAAACTTTCCAATGTCGTGAAGGAAGACGCCAGCCGTTAAAAGGGAGCGGTTGATCGAGTGGATTCTATGGTATTCGTCGTAGATACGTTCGGCAAGGATGACCATCCCCAACGTGTGCGTAGCCCAGCCACCAATGAATGCATGGTGTACCGACTTGGCAGCAGGAAGAGAGGACAACAACGGGGCGAACGTATTGAAAATCCCGAGGGAAATGTTGCGATAGACCTCATCTTCAAGTCCTTCCAACACACGATGCATCTGCTGAACCGCAGTCTGGCAATTGATGGGTGCGTAGGGAATCAAATTGGCAAGATTGAAAGAGGCCTTGTCCTCCTCCGTGGCCAGTTCCAGCACGGTACATACGACTTGAGGAGTTCCGTTGTACTCGCCTACCTCGCCATCGATGTATACGACCTTCCCCGTGTCGGCGGCAGTGATAAGACCAGTATAGTCCCACGCGACGAGGTTAATGCTGCCGCTGATATCCATCAGCGTTCCCGAGATATAGGGCTTTCCTGCCCGGCTCTTCCTGATCTGTGCGCTGTTGAGGATATAGAAACCATCAAAGACGAGGCCATTGACCATCTCTCCGATGAACTGATGGGTGGTGTTCTGACTCATATTAAATGCTCCTTTTCTTTTGTAGATATTGTTAAGGGCTACTCATCGCTGTCGTTCAAAAGGGTATCCAACTGCGAAGAGAAGAGATAGGTGATCTCCACATGTTTTCCTTCAAAGATGCGAATCTCCTTGATGGTCTGCGCAATGGTGATCCGATCCAGCTCCTCCAGGTGTCCCAAGTGCAGGAGCTTGTCCACCCACGGCTGCTCAAGGACATCCTCTGCCCTATTTGCCAGTGATTCCAGCTGCTGACGCAGCGCCTGCTCCTGCTGGTCGTAGTCCTGCCGATAGGCGAGGAACTCTTCTTTGCTCAACAGCTGATCGCGGTAGTCCTCGTAGACATTCTTCTTCAGCCGCTGTACCCGTTCCAACGCGGCTTGCAGCCGAGCCTCACCATTGTTGCGCGTCGCCCCAGCATTGGTAGGCTGATTCTCCTCAGCCAGCTGCTTAAGGTCTGTCACTGCAGCGATGATGCGGTTGAGATCATCCAAAAGGATTTTCTCCAACGCCAAATGGGAGATGCTGTGGGCAGAGCAGACGCTTTTGCCGTAGCGCCGATAGGAGCCACAGGTGTAAGAGATATATCCGTTGGTCTTGGTTTTCACCATGGATCGCCCACAATCAGCGCATTTCAGAAAGCCTGCGAAGATACTGACATTACTGTTGAAGTCCAAATCGCGGCTGTTGCTCCTTACCTGTGCTTGGGCAGCATCCCACAGGTCGCGGTCAATGATGGCTTCGTGGGTGTTTTCCACCACTTGCCATTGATTGCCCGGCATCTTCTTTGCCTTGCCATGCATGGTGGGACGTATGTAGCAGCCCTGCACCATATTTCCTATATACATCTCACTGCACAGGATGCGGTGAACGGTGGAATAGGTCCAATAGGTGGTACTGTCAAGGCGATGACAGTTGGTGTACTTCAAGCCCACCAGCTTCTTGTAGACGCTGGGACAGGGAATGTTTTCATCATTCAGTATCTTGGCGATACGGATCTGTCCTGTTCCCTCGGCAGCCATGGCGAAGATGCGCTTGACCACCTTTGAAGCTACAGGGTCGATCAAAAGCTTGTTGTGATCATTGGGGTCTTTCAAATACCCGTAGGAGGCAAAGGCTCCGACAAATTCGCCGCGTCTGCGTTTGGCAACGAAACTGCTGCGAACCTTTTCGGAGATGTCCTTGGCGTACTGGGTATTGAAGACGTTCTTCAGTGGCAGCATCATGTCATACTGTCCCTTGAGGCTGTCCACATTGTCGTTGATGGCAATAAAGCGGACACCCTTTCCGGGGAAGACACGCTCAAGATAGAAACCCATCTCGATGTAATCTCTACCGAAGCGGGACAGATCCTTGACGACCACGCAGTCAATCGCGCCGCGGTCAATGTCAGCGAGCATTTCCTGAAACGCGGGGCGCTGGAAGTTCGTGCCGGTATAGCCATCGTCAGAATAGTGCTTTACGATAGCAAGGTCGTTGCGCCCGGCGCAGAAATCTTCGATGAAGCGCTGCTGATTGATAATGCTGTCGCTTTCGGGCTTGTCCCCGTCTTCACGGGACAGGCGCGAGTAACAACCGACTTTGTATTGCAGGGGGACAGCCATTACGCTGCCCCCTTACGATCGTGCACCTTCATCAGTGCACTTACCACTTCACTGGCGGTGCGCTCCCCGATGTAACGGCGATCAACACGATAGCCGTGAGATGCTTTGGCAGCGGGAGCGTGTCCAACAGAGAAGGTTGCGGGGTTGATGGTATTCGTGTTCATAACAAAACCTCCATAAACGACCTAATCATAGTTATGAAGATGTGTCGGCAAACATACCTGAAAAGCTGCTGCCCTCCTTTTGAAAACTGACTAAAAAACACCGTGCAGAATCTACCCTACACGGTGTCGAAAGTTCGATCATGGTTACGCCGTCTGCAGAAATATCCCCCTTGCCTCATAGGCCAAAATAAGGTATAATACTCCCGCGGTGCGGACGTAGTCCGTTGTGTAGGTGCTGATACCACCTGCGCAGGCGCAGAGGAGTTGCCGCTCCTCTGTGCTGCCGTTTTTTTGTTTTCTAAGGACAGTATATCATACATGTACCCATATATCAATTGTGAGAAGTCCCAAGGATGGAAGGGGAATTTTGTGGAATATATGTATACATGTTTTGGCGCGAGTATGATATACTACCTTCATTACAATATAGTAGGAAGGAAGAACGGGGTGATGAAGTGAGCTTATCGAAAGCGCAGGCAGAGGCAAATAAGAAGTATCACAATAAATTTGACGATATTAAAGTTCGCGTTCCGAAAGGGGAACGCCAAGTATGGCAGGATCACGCTGCCACTCAGAATGAGTCATTGAATGGTTTTATTATGAGAGCCGTTTCCGAAACAATGGAGCGGGATATAACAAAACAAGAGTGAAGTAGAAAAGGGAACCCGTGGGTTCCCTTGTGGAGATATTATCTATAACGAACAACACCCGCTTGAATGCAGGCGGGTGTTGCTTGTTACAAAGAGTTAAATACGGTGCTGTGTGCGATGAGGCGCGATGTCACCACTCATCCTTCAGCAGGAAGTCAGCGATATGGACGATCTCGATGCCATTGTCGTTGCCGACGGCGAGAGCATCTTTGCAGACCACATACTTATGATAGTGATCCTTGATGTCCATCAGATTGTCGGTCTCACGGGTGGACTCGGCAGGCAGCTCCACGCAGACTTGGATATAGACTTTTTCCTCCCTGCGAATGCCGATGAAGTCGATCTCCTTGGTGTCGTTCTTTCCAATATAGACCTCGTAGCCGCGGCGCTTCATCTCCAAAAATACGATGTTCTCCAGCATGGCAGAGATCATCTTACGATCAAAACCCATCTTGCTGTATTTGATGGAGATGTCAGAGAGATAGTATTTCTCCTGGGTTTTCAGCACCGACTTTCCCTGAATGTCGTAGCGGCGACAGGGATAGATAATGAATGCTTCGGAGAGCCACTTGAGGTAGTTGTATACTGTTTCGACAGACAGCGTCCGCTGCTCATTCTTGAGAAACTTCACGATAGAATTGGCAGAGAAGGTCTTGCCCACGTTCTCCACGATATATTTCACCACGCGGTCAAAGAGATCCTTGTTGCGGATCTTGTGGCGTTTGGAGATATCGCGGGTAATGACAGCGGCATAGATACCCTCCACCACCTGATAGGCAGAGCGTGTGTCAAAACTGCTGATGCCAATGATGGGGAAGCCGCCGTATTGCAAATATTCGTCAAAGTCGGTGCGTGCGTCTGCACCCGTTTTTCCTTTGAATGTGAGATACTCTTTGAAGGACAAGGTATAGATGGGGATCAGCACATAGCGTCCGCTAAGATAGGTAGAAATCTCGCTGGACATCAGCTTGGAGTTGGAGCCGGTGACATAGATGTCCACATTGGCACTTTCCAGCAGGCTGTTCACCACTTTCTCCCAGCCCTTGACCTCCTGCAGCTCATCCAGAAACAGATAGCAGCGGCCTTTCCCTTCGATGGCCTCGGTCAGCTCACGGTACATGTCCTTGGCGGTGAAATTCTCATCAATATCCATTTCGCTATATTTGCGAAAGATAATGTTTTCCTTTGCGATGCCGCGCTGTTCCAATTCTGCCATCATCATTTCCAGAATGGTAGATTTACCGCAGCGGCGCACACCGGCGAGGATCTTCACCAGCGGCACATCGATAAACTTGCAAAGCTCGTTGATATAATCAGGTCGTAAGATCATGAAGTCACCTCCGATGACTTGATTATACCGAAAAACTTCCCGTATGTAAATAGTTTTTTCGATATAGAAGTAAAAACTTTTGAAAATAGGAGAGTTTTTCGACAATAGAATTCATTTTTCTCGGAGATTCTGGAATACTATGGGGGAGAGCAAGGGGGGTAAAAACTATTAGATGGTGGATTTTGCCTTAACGCAGAAATCATTATTGACTTACTCCTCTCAATTTGCTACACTTGAAGTGGACCAAATCGTTGCGGAAGAAAGTACGCAAGTAGACCATTCGGATACCCATATGCTCACCTGCAGGATCAAACCACCTTGGACGGCAAGGCATAATGTGGGAGTTGAGGAGCAAATAAGGGGTCATGGCGTGGTGATCGTTACGCCTTGAGGGGTTTTATTTTGGCGCGGGACGTACGGGCTATAGGGTAAAACCATATACGATCAAAGTACAGTAGCGGAGAATTTTGGTTACGTCTTCGCACGGTGTGATGCTTACACGAGCGCACTCCACTTGCTTTCAGTTTTGGAAGTAGGTGGAGTGCGCTCTTTTCTTTTTGCGCCATTATTAGCAATTGTTTATAGCGGTGCCATGAAATAACGCAAGGAGCATTAAAGAAATTCAAGAGAATCGAGGGGAATTATTTAATGGAAAAAAGACTGCGTAACCGCCCGGAAACTTATTCCGCCGATGGAATTCCTATCTATTACAACATTTATAATGAAAAAGACGGGAACAAGCTCCACATGAGTATCCGTTTCCCGAAGGAAAGGATAAAAGAAGGATCCCCCTCGTACGGTAAAATCGTTTATGAGGAAGTCCATTTGCTTCCTGTGGAGGCCGTAAAGAACCCATCTGCCCCGCAGGATACTTTAGCAGAATATGCACCTAAGTTTTGGCGACACTTCTTTTTACGAGAAGAAAATGCAGCAAAAAAAGAACTCTTTTTTGAAAAGGCTGTAAAAAAAGAAGAGGGGCTTCCTCTCGCCATTGTTTGGGCTATAGATCATGAGGAACTGGCTAAGCAGTTGAGATGGCATCCCAAAACCATTCAGCGAAAAGCGAAAACATTGCAACGTTTATTGGATCAAGGATGGGGATCAATCCCCATCGGGAAGCTAGATGCCGTATACTGCGGCGAGACTTTTTTGATGAAGTTTACCTCCAGTGAACATCGTGATGCTGTAGCCCTGCTTAAACAACTTGCACTTCACGAGTTTGGACACAAACGGCTACAGATGCGTCCTTGGCCTAAGAACTACTCTGTCCGCCGTCCTGCAGAAGCAAAGAAAAGCGCGACGCTGGTTAAGCAACATATTCGGCTGGACAACCTGGTCAGAGAATCCGTACATCGCATTGTGGACGAAATGATAGAGTTGCTCTCGCAAGCAAAGGTATGGAAATTTGCTCTAGCTCTTATTCTGGTTCTCGCCATGGGACTGTCGGTGCAGGAAATATGCTTCATAAAAATGGTTTCGGTTATTTGTGACAGAAACAATTTCCCGTTGTCCTTTCACATCAATGGGGCTGTCCAGGAAAAGAAAAAACGGGGAAAAGCCGAAAGTTACTCTGAAGCCTCCAGCAAAAACAGGGTTCTGCCTGTTCCAACAAAAGTAGCTTATGCCGTTAGACCCTTAATAGAGGCCTGGAAAAAAGCAGACGGCGAGGAAAAGTATGCGGGACGATACCTTATTCCACACGACAAAAATTCTCAGCGAAGGATGGATTGCAAGGAAATTGAGAAGTGGATCAATGAACGATTGCGGGAGCAACTGAAAGACAACAGGCTGGTTGACGGCCAAGGAAATGCGGTTCATCCCCGCACTCCCTACCGTCGCTGCTTGAGTACTACACAGCAAAGTTTATTTTATGTTGGCTTTGAAGCAGATGAATTCCGCTATTTTTTCGGACTCCCGCCCATTAGTACCGCTGGCGAATTCTACTGCGATTTCGTGAATGCTGCGGAACAGCAAAGGATGCGCAGCATGACGGATCAGTGGTTGGGGACCAGCCTACCTTACGAACTTTGTGGAGATTTGGAACTGAAGAATCCTTCTGCGGGGACAACAGCGGTATTTGATGAAGAAGGACAAATTGCTCATGTGGTTCTCACTCTTGATATCCCGTCTGTTCCGGAAGAGCATATTCCGACTGGTGGGTATCAGTTGCAGTTTCAAACGAGGCTGGGCTTTTCGTTGAGTGCAAGATCGCAGCCTTTGGTAACTTAATACTTGAAAATTTAGAGAAAAGATTATGGAAAATGATGACAAAATTCTGCATGGAGGACTCTCGTTACCTAGCTACTGGGTGCACAGCCGTAATGATATTGCGGTTGTGCGCCGCTGGGGAACCGTCACGCGAACATCTTCGCCCAATAAGCCTAGGGTGGAAAAAGCCGTGGAAGAAAAACGGGAGAGATATTTACAACAGTGCAATCGCAATATGGATGCAATTGCGCCATTTCTTCCCAATAAAGCCATGGCAGACCTTTCGGCTTTTGAATTGCTTCGAGCCGTTTACAAGTCAAAATACGCCAACGGAAGGGTGTATGCTGAATCCACCTTGAAAGGACGATTGTCTCTTATTCGTGATATTTACGATTTTGCGGAAGATCGTGGCGATGCCTGCAACGACCTTGCATATATCAACGATAAACAGTTAAAGTACTACTTTAAAGCTATAGGACTATCCCCTAAGGAGCGTAAAAAGCTTTTTCGCCAATTGGCACAGGAAAACAGATCTAAAGCCCGCTCTCTAACCCCTTCGCAGCAGGCAAAGTTAGTGCGCGTTATTTTGGAACACATTGAGGAAGACGGGCGCTATCTTGCTCTGGCAATCCTTCTGTACACCGGAATGCGTCCCAGTGAATGCCGCGGTCTTTGCTGGTATGATTGGGTTTCTTTTCAAACGCATCAAGACCGACACATGTTGCCCATTTGTCGGCAACGGGATGATAAGAATGGCTTAGTTGACCGATTGAAGCGTCCGGCCAGCTACCGAAAGGTTGGAGTACATTTTGAGTTGGAAAAGATTATTCAGCAGCGCCTGGACTTTACACTGAGACATTTCTCCTCTTTTGATGACATTGCTACCCTTCCTATGTGTTGCTATAAGAACGAGTTTGCAAAGGGGTGCACCAGTTCCCAGTTGGGGATCTTTGCTGCAAAAATTCTCAAAGAAAGTCTCCGCGTTTCTGAAGAGGTTATGATGATTTGCACGCAGGACATGTTCGCTTACGAGGATGACCTTATGCCCACAGATGCGGCTGGCGCAGAAGACCTTCAGGTGTCCACTTATCTTCTCCGGCATGATTTTTGGACTTGGCTGCAGGCATCCACCGAGTTGTCTGCTGAAGAAAAACGGTATTTCTTCGGTCACGCAATTTTGGATGATGGAACGGATCAGAGACCACGGTATAACGATGAAACACGACTATGGGACATGCTCATGAAGCTGGATCATTTGATCAAATGTCTTCCTTTGCATGATCCGCGGCTGCACAGCACTCTTGCACCCAATGATTCTCTTTCGATTCCTAATGCGGGAATCCATACACTACAGTTGTCCCCTGAATTACTCCGTACGGGGGGACGTGTCACCATCGTGGTTCAGGCTAACGAATACGATGATCCCATCATGATGAAAACACTTTCTCCCACTAGAACGATTTTTCAGCAGAACGCGTTGCAACTTCATGCTATGTTGCTGCCCCACACCCGTGAGGAGATTTACCGCAGAAGATCTAATACTGACTATGATAATTATCGTATTCGTCGTCACACGAGAGAAGCAAAAGATACAGCAGAGGAAGAAATCTTCGAGAAGGATCATAAAAACTAATTTTTTAATTCTGCCTATTCCTGCAACTTGTTTCACCAAATTTCGAAAAGTAAGGACTGCTTGATCAGCAGTCCTTACTTTTTGCTTGTGTGTGCATTGTTGGTGATTGACGAAAGGGGTAAAAATTTTCCACAAAGCATATCGGGAAAAGGCTTATTTGCCACAACATCCTTGTTTTTAGGCCTATTTTAGCGTAATGGGTAGTAGAATAGGCCTTTTTCGTGAAGGTCTTGTGGGGGTAAAAAAGACAATCATCGAATTCGTAAAACCCTGATGGCATAAGGCTTTCAGGGTTTGCCGCACTTTGGCATTACCCTGGGGAAACGAGGATACGCAGCAGCTGATCGACATTCTGGGGCGCTACAACATCAAAACCACGTTTTTCGTGGTGGGGGATTGGGTGGAGCGCTACCCCGAGTCGGTGGCGCAGCTGCACGAAGCCGGGATGGAGATCATGAACCACTCGGACGATCACGCGCACTACAACAGCCTCTCCACCGAGGAGATCATTGCCGATGTGACGGCCTGCAACGAAAAAATTGCCGCCATCACGGGTGTGCAGCCGACGCTTTTGCGCTGCCCTTACGGGGAGTATGACGACCATGTCATCGCGGCGGTGCGCTCCATGGGCATGGAGCCCATCCAGTGGGATGTGGACTCTCTGGACTGGAAGGACTACGATGCCGACACCATCTTTGAGCGGGTGAGCTCCAAGGTGCAAAACGGCAGCATCGTACTGTTCCACAACGCCGCGCTCCATACACCGGAGGCGCTGCCCCGTATTCTGGAGTATCTCATCCATGAGGGGTACACGGTGGTGCCCATTTCGGAGCTGCTGCTGGAGGGGGACTACACCATCGACCACACGGGACGGCAATGGCCTGTTACCGCTGCGGCAGAATAAACAATGCCCCGAAGCTGCGGCTTCGGGGCATTGAACCTATACGGGGGGAAGGGCTTACACGATCTCCATGGCAGCCATGTAGCCGCCGCGGACGGCATCGCCCATCTTGCCGGTGGCAAGGGCGTCGCCGATGACCTTGACGGGGATCTCCCCTGCCAGTGCCTTCAATTCCTCCACTGCGGCGGTATCGGGACGGATACCGGTGGAGTACATCACGGTGTCGGCGGGAACAACGAACGTCTCGCCATCGCGCTCGACGGTCACGCCGTCGGCGGCGATGGAGACGGTCTTGGTCTTGAGCATCTGGTGGATGCCGCGGGCGTCCATGGCGTCCAGCAGGGCGTTGCGGTAGTAGCCGAAGGTCTCGTAGGCCATCATGTCACGGCGGCACAGCACCGTCACGTCGCGGCCGTTATTGGCCAGGTGCAGGGCCACCTCGCAGGCGGTGAGGCCGCTGCCCACCATGACCACCTTCTTGCCGATGCTGTCCAGATCGTAGTATGCGGCCATCACATCGCGGGCGTTCTCCACGCCCTCGATGGGGGCGGGAACCAGCTGGCCGCCCACGGCCACGATGATGACATCGGGCTTGACCTCGTCGATGATGGCGGGGCTCAGTTCGGTGCCCAGACGGATATCGGTGCCGCACTCCGTAGCCTCGCGGATCAGGAGGTTCTTGAAGTTGCGGATGTCCACCTTGTCCTCGTCCACATCGGTGAAGTTCATGGTGCCGCCCAGTCGATCGGTCTTTTCCAGCAGCACGGCCTTATGACCGCGCTGGGCGCAGGTGATGGAGGCCTGCATACCGCCCACGCCGCCGCCCACGATCAGCACCGTGCGGCTGGCTTCGGGCTGGGGCATGGTCTCGGGATACCAGCCGAAGCCGGAGTTGGGGTTGATGGCGCACTTGCCCATGGCAAAGGGAGTATAGATCTTCATGGCCTCCTCGGGGCCGATCTTCTCAAACAGGGGGATATCGGTGGGATGCTCGCAGAAGCCGGGATAGCAGCCGAAGCAGCGGACGCAGCGGCGGATGGAGTCCTCCTGACCGTTGAGGGCCTTGTTGGGGAAGTCGGGGTCGGCAAAGCCCTGACGGGCCAGCTCGATGAAGTCGGCCTTACCGGCGGCGAGGACTTCCTCGCAGTGCTCGGGGCTGTTGAAGCCGCCCACCACGGCCACCTTGGACTTGGTAACGGCAGCCTTGATCTTGGCGGCGTACTCCACATTGAGGCCGTGGGGCTCCAGGAAGGAGGAGAAGGTCTTGGTCTGGTTGCCGGCCCACTTCAGACCGTTGGATACATGGATGATATCCACCAGACCGTCGATTTCCTTACAGAACTCCACGGTGTCGTCGATGGTCATGCCGCCCTCCACGCCGTCCTCGGCGGAGAAGCGCAGCTCGATGATGCCGTCCTCGCCGATGCCGCGGCGGCAGGCGTCAATGAGCATCTTGGGGAAGCGGGCGCGGTTTTCTATGGAGCCGCCGAACTCGTCGGTGCGGTGGTTGGTCCAGGGGGAGATAAACTGCTGCATGATAAAGCCGTGGCCGCCGTGGACCAGCACGCCGTCGAAGCCGCAGGCCTTGGCGTAGGCGGAGATGTTGTAGAAATCGTTGCAGATCTTCTCCATCATGGGCAGATCGAGTGCCTTGACCTCCACGCCGTCGTCACGGACATAGCCGTCGGGGCCCCAGGGGGAGTAGGGGGGATTGTGCTCGGCGCGGGCGCCCTCGTGGCAGAACTCGAAGTAGCAGATGGCGCCGTGCTTCTTGATGCGGTCGGCGTATTCCTTGATGGCCTCAAAGTCGGGGCCTTCGGTCTTGGTAAAATCCATGTGGTGCTCGTAGAACAGAGCCGTACCCTCCTCGGCGTTGACGGGGTGCTCGCCGGTGGAAACGGCACCGAAGCCGCCCTTTGCGCGGTTCTCCACCATGCGGTAGACATTCTCCTTCATGGGAGGGATGGTGAAGATGGAGTGGGCGAACATGGTGGGTGCGGCGATCAGACGGTTTTTATAGACCTTGCCGCGGATGGTGATGGGCTCAAATACATGGGGAAACTTGGGATGCATAAGACATGGCCTCCTTTGTCAATTTCTCTGTTACGATTATAACAAAGATGCCATACAGCGTAAAGAAAAAGGTAACGGAAGAACCGTTTTTCATACAACGGTGCAATCTCAGGGCGCAAAATGCTTGCCTGCATTGTATCTTTGGGGTAAAATAAGGAAAAAGAAACAACGAAAAGGAGGTCTCCTATGCAGTTTTGGAAGATGAACGGTGCGGGCAACGACTTCGTGGTGCTCAACAATTTGGATGGGAGCATTGACCCCAAGCACTACGGTACGCTGGCTGCAACGCTGTGTCACCGTCACCTGTCGGTGGGCGCCGACGGTTTGATGGTGGTGGAGAAGCCCACTATGGGCGGCGATTACCGCATGGCCTTTTATAACTCCGACGGCTCTATGGGTGAAATGTGCGGCAACGGCGCACGGTGCATCAGCCGCTACGGCTATGAAAAGGGCCTCGCAGGGGAGGTGCAGCGCATTGAGACCACCGCAGGTCTTGTAGTAGGTCACCGCCTTGATACGCGCCACTATCGCGTGCGGCTCAATGACCCCTGCAATCTGCGCTTTGATTTGCCTTTGGAGGTGGAGGGCGTGGTGTACTCTGTCTCCTATGTGGAACTGGGCAACCCCGGCATCCCCCACGCCGTCGTGCCTGTGGAGAATTTGAAGGACTACGACGAGGCTGCTCTTTTCCGTTTGGGTCGCGCCCTGCGGTATCATCCCGCCTTCCCCAAGGGGGCGAATGTGAACTTCTATGAAATTATCGGCGAGGATCACCTCTACGAGCGCACCTATGAGCGTGGCGTGGAGGACTTCACCTACGCCTGCGGCACGGGCACAGGCTCAGTGGTGACGGTGCTGACGCTGAAAGGGCAGGTCAGCGGCAAGAATGTGGCGGTGGATATGGCAGGCGGACGCTTGACCATTGATGTAGAAAGGGATGGCGAGACCATCACCGACCTTTACTTGACGGGCCCGACCAACATCGTTTGCAAGGGCGAAATTACCGATGAGGAGCTGTGAGAACATGATTTGCGACAATCTCTCCGTAGTGGACGGACATTTACACTTTGCCCGGCAGGATACGGTGGCGCTGGCAAAGCAGTACGGCACGCCGCTGTATCTGCTGGATGAGGACTATATCCGCCACCAGTGCCGCGTGTATAAGGCGGCATTTGAAAAACATTTCGGCCCCGGTGCCAAGCCCCTCTACGCCAGCAAGGCCAACGCCTTCCGCCGGATGTATGAGATCATGACCGAGGAGGGCATGGGCATCGATGTGGTGTCCCCCGGCGAGATCTACACCGCCCACAGCGCGGGCTACGATCTTGCCAACGCCTACTTCCACGGCAGCAACAAGACCGACGCCGACATCGCCTATGCCATGGACTGCGGCGTGGGCTGCTTCGTGGCCGATAACCGCGAGGAGCTGCTGGCCATCGAGGCGGAATGTGCCCGCCGCGGCACGGAGCAGAAGGTGCTGCTGCGCCTCAGCCCCGGCATCGACCCCCACACCTACGAGGCGGTGGCAACAGGTAAGGTGGACTCCAAGTTCGGCGCTGCCATCGAGACGGGGCAGGCAGAGGAAATCGCCCTCTTTGCCCTCGCCCAGCCCCATGTGGAGCTGGTGGGCTTCCACTGTCATGTGGGCTCCCAGGTGTTCGGCGAGGATATTTTTGAGCGCGCTGCCGCCATTATGCTGGAGTTTGTGGCGCTGATGGAGCGTAAGCACGGCTACAAGACACAGCAGTTGGATTTGGGCGGCGGCTACGGCGTGGCCTATACAGAAGTTGACCCCCATTTGGATGTAGAGAAGAAGGTAGCTGAGGTGGCGACCTCCATCAAGGCCACCTGCGCCCGCCTTGGCATTGCGATGCCGGAGATCCACATGGAGCCTGGGCGCAGCATCGTGGCGGCGGCAGGCATGACCCTCTACACCGTAGGCGCGGTGAAGAAGATTCGCGGCTATAAGAATTATGTGTCCGTAGACGGCGGCATGGGGGACAATCCCCGTTATGCCCTGTATAAGTCGGCCTACACCTGCTATCTTGCCAACAAGATGGAGGAGGCGCAGGACTTCACCGCCGATGTGGTGGGTCGCTGCTGCGAAAGCGGCGATATTTTGCAGCCCAACGTCACCATGAGCGCCACCGTAGAGCGTGGGGACACGCTGGCGGTGTGTACCACGGGCGCGTATAACCACTCCATGGCCTCTAACTATAACCGCCTGCCCCGTCCGCCCATCGTGATGCTCCGTGGCGGTGATGAGAGCTATGTGGCGGTGCGCCGTGAAAGCTATGAGGACTTGTGCCGCAACGATATGTGAAAGGAGCGAGAAACATGGCATTTAATGTGAAGAAACTCCCTTTGGTAGAGGCAACGCCCTTGCAGTATCTGCCCACCATGTCCCGTGAGCTGGGCATTGAGCTGTATGTGAAGCGTGACGATTTGACGGCGCTGGGAGCAGGCGGCAACAAGCTGCGTAAGCTGGAATACCTCGCCGCCGATGCCATCGATAAGGGCGCCACCATGCTCCTGACGGTGGGCGGCGCGCAAACCAACCACGGTCGCCTTACCGCCGCCGTGGCAGCGAAGTACGGCCTTAAGTGTGCCATCGCCGCCATTGACGATTACCCCGGTGAGGTCAGCGCCAACATTCTCCTTGACCGCATTATGGGCTGCGATTTGATTTTGAAGGCCGATGACGGCACGGACGAGGGAGCGCAGTTCGACCGCCTTGTGCCCCAGCTGGTGGCAGAGTATGAGGCGAAGGGCGAGAAGGTCTATCCCATCCCCATGGGCGGCAGCAATGCCCTCGGTGCGTTGGGTTATTACGACTGCGCCGTGGAGCTGACGCAGCAGGCGGCGGCCCTCGGTTTGGGGGATGCCCATGTCATCAGCGCCGTTGGCTCTTTGGGCACCTATATGGGTCTTTTCTGCGGCTTGAAGAATGAAGCCTCACCCCTTCGCTTGACGGGCGTTGCCATCTCTCCCTTTGGGGATGCGAAGGAGAAGCGCTTGCTGGAGTATTTCGGCGAGATGAAGGCGCTGTATCCTCTCACTTTCGATGCTGTCCGTGAGGATTTCCACATTGAGACGGGCTATACCCGCGGCGCGTACAATAATCCCTGCGTGGAGGTGCGGCAGGCCATCTACCGCATGGCTCGTGCCGAGGCCATCCTCCTCGACCCCTGCTACACGGGCAAGGCCTTCGCAGGGCTTATCGACATGGTGGCAGAGGGGAAGATTCAAAAGGGGGAGAAGGTCATCTTCCTTCACACCGGCGGATTCCCCGGCCTCTATACCAAGCACCACCGCGTGGAGTTCGAGAAAGAACTCCTTGACGGGGTACGGATTATCAAATAAGAAAAAGAGAAAGCCTTTGCAGGCTTTCTCTTTTTTGCTTATTTGTCATTTTTTTCATTGCTATCAGCCTTATTTGTTGGTGTTGTATACGAATAAGCAAATGCCACAAAAGGACCAAAGAAGAAAATGAGACCAATGAGTGTGGAGCCATTGCTCTCGTTCAACGCATTTAACAGCATAAAGTAGACAAAGAAAGCTACGATAGCGGCAGCTACCGCCAATAAGCCCTTAAGTTCTTTTTTTATTGGGACTCTTTTGTACACAAATGCTGAGAAAAAAAGTGCCACTACGCCGCAGGAAAGCAAGATTGTTATCGACTCACTGATCAGAAGAAGGACAAGTCCCACTGCGCCGCCTACAAAAAGGCTCAAAACAAAACGAAGAATGCCTGTCATAGCAAAAAACCTCCGAATATCATAATACAACCATCTTATGACAAACTGTCATAATTGTCAATAAAGAATATGACATAATGTCATTAGGTGATGTTATGAAAAACAGGTTAAGAGAACTGCGAAAGAGCAGAGGGTATACACAGGTTTCGGTACAAATGCAGACAGGTATCGAACAAGCACTGCTTCCAAAATTTGAGAGTGGGGAACGCGTACCTCCGACAGAAACCTTATTTCGCTTGGCAGAATTCTACAATGTGAGTATTGACTATATCCTATGCCGCACGGAAAAAGCGGAAGTAAATAGATAAACGGACAGCCTTAAAAGTAAAGGCTGTCCGTTTATCATATCTCCACCTCGTAGCGCTCGTAGGCGTTGATGACGGTGGTGTTGCCGAGGGTAGCAATACGCTCAATTTGCCGTCCGTAGTTCATATGGACATGACCGTGGATGAAATATTTAGGCTGATAGCGGTCAATAAGTTCGCGGAAGCAGTCGAAGCCGCGGTGGGCGTAGTCGTCACCGCATTCCACTCCTGTGGGGGCAGCGTGGGCGATGATGATGTCCACGCCACCTGCCCGGCGAATCTTCCGGTGGAGGCGGCGAATACGCCGCGCCATCTGTTGCTCCGTGTACTGGTGGACGCCGCCATTATAGTGGGGTGAGCCGCCGAGACCTAAAATGCGGATACCGTTGTGGATGTAGAGCTTGTCCTCAATGCTCTCGCAGCCCTCGGGGGGCGCAGAGCGATAGCGGGTGTCGTGGTTGCCGTGGACGTAGAGGAGAGGGGCACGACCCATGGTGACGAGGAAGGAGAGGTACTCCGCCTTCAAATCACCGCAGGAGAGAATGAGGTCATACTCCTTCAGCCGCCCCGGCTGATAGTAGTCCCACAGGAAGGCACTCTCTTTATCGGAAAGAAGCAGTAATTTCATAGCAAGATGCCCTCTTTCTGCGGCGGGATACGGTCGCGGTAGATGCCCTGCAGCGCCACGATGTTCCGCGCCTTCTCGCTGAGGGACTCGTAGGGCGGGATAGCGCCGTCCACATTGTCGCACAGCCAGTCCATGTGGAGAAGCTCGGCGGTGGTGAAATAGGTGCTGCCATCGTTGCGCACCGTACCGTCCTGTGAGGTGATGGGGCGGTGGAAGGGGACGATGGTGCCGCCCGTCATGTCGCGGATAAGGATGTTGGCGAGAGTTTCCACGCCAACGGGGAGGGTTTTCTCCAGTTGCAGTGCAATTACGCCGCTGGACATGCCCCACCAGTAGTTCACCGCTTGATTGGCGTGCTTGGAGGCGAGGCTGTCCCACGTGCAACTGATAATACTGCGGCAGAGCTTTACATAGAATTCGCCCCAATCCCAGTAGGGGGAGGCGAGGAGTTCGGTGTTGCTGTCCTCCTTCACGCGGAAAAGACCCCAGCGACCATGCTCCCAACCAGGCATGGGGATGTCGAGGGTGGAGATGGTGTCCACGCCCTCGTTGCGCAGTTCTGCCAAGGGGTCACCATCAAGGCACGACCACTTGAGGCTGACGCGGGCGCGGGGATTGGTCATCTGCAAGCCCAAGGCAAAGGCGTTGATGCCCGCAGGCACGCCGAAGATGGGGGAGGAGGCGATGTAGCCAATGCGGTCACTTTTGCTGACCGCGCCAGCAATTGCGCCCGAGATGAACTTGCCCTCATAGATGCGGCTATAGTAGGTGCGCACACCCGTGTAGGGCATGGAGATGGAGCAGTTGAGAATTTTCACGTTGGGATACTTCGTCGCCGTTTTGCGGCAGGCGGCAATGAGAGGTGCGGTGGTGGCAAAGATGACCTCTGCACCATTTTCAATGACCTTTTCCATGGCTTGCTCGGCCTCTTCGCCGTTGCCCACGCCATAGTAGACCTGCGTGGTGACCTGCTCGCCCAAAGTGTCCAGTAAGTACAGGCGACCACGCTCGTGACCCTGCACCCACATGCTGTTCTCGGGACGCAGTTCGTGGATGAAGGCGGCGTTCAAGGTGGAGGAGGGCAGGATGGAGAAAAGGCGGCGCACGATGCCGGTGCTCTCTTCCTTCTCCGCGCCTGTATCCACGGTGATGACCTCTTCTTCCTTCAGCGCGGCGATGTCGGGCCACACGGCCTGCATGCTCTTGGTCAATTCCGCGGCGGCCATGTCGCGAAGTTGGGCGAAGTCGTAGAACTTCAACCACACTAACAACGCATCGGCCACATTGATGTCCTTGGCGCGGTCACTGTGCTTGGCAAACTCATATTCGAAGCGGAAGAAAGAGGAAGAAAAGCGGCGGCGCTCCTCCTCTGTCCAACGGTGGTCGAGGTCGAAGCCCAGCGCCACTTGCAATTTTGGGAAACTGCCTTGGCGGGTGAACTGGAGGGAGTAAAGCCCCGTGAGGGGATAGTAGTGGAGGAACTCGTAGTAGCACTCCACCTCCTGCTCCTGCGAGTAGGTGGGCAGGATGCGGATCACGTAGCTTGTGATGCTCCGCGCGCCAAAATACTTCATGACGCTGACGCGCTTGTTGCCCTCCTGCACGTAGAATCGTCCCAAATATTCAAAGCAGCGGATGGGGTCATGGATGCCCTCGTCCCCCAAATGGGCGCAGCAAAGCTGCCGCCATTTATAGGCGAACTCACTGTCCTCACCAAGAAGGGGGAGAAAATCGGAGGAGAAGGCGTTGACGCGGCCTGCCGTCTTTGTGCCCACAATTTTGTTGAGGGGGATTTCAATGAGACCTAAATCCACCTGTCCTGCCACCATGGAGTCGGTGAGGACTTCGTCCAGCACCTGCAAGTAGGGGTACTTGCCATGGTTCACGCTGTCGCGGTGGGACTTGCGGCCTTGCTTTAAGGCTTGCTGATAGTGGTTGTTGGCTTCCAGCTGTAAGTTCATAGCTGACCTCCTTTCAAAGGGGGGTTACTTTGTTACAGGGTGCTTTTTGCGTTGCCACAGCACCACCGCGTACTGCCACAGCGGCAGCAGATAGAGGTAGCAGGAGGCCACCACGGAGAGGGGCGGTGCGTTGACGGCGGCCAGCGTGACGCCGCAGGCGATGGACCAGGGGATCAGCGGCGCGATGATCACCGCCGTGTTCTCCAGATAAAGGGCCCGCGTTGGCCCGTCCTCCACGATCTCGTCGCACAGCTCGTTGGTCAGCATGATGGCCAGCGTCTGGTTGCAGGAGATCATGGCGGTGATGGCCGAGGTCAGCAGCGTACCGCCGTAGGGGGTAATGGCATTCGACACGGCGGTAAGACGGTGCTTGATGCTGTTGACAAGCCCCGTGCTTTTGAAGATGCCGGCATAGGTGGCCGAGAGGAGAATGATGCAGCAGACGTTGACCATGGAGCGGATACCGCCGCCGGACATCAAGCCCACAAGGGCCTCGGATGTGGGGGTAAAGCCCAGCAGTGCGGTACGCAGCAGCGTGGGAAGGGGCATACCCTGCACCAGCACCGCCAGCGCCACGGCGAAGGCGAGGCTCACCAGCATGGTGATCTTCACCCGCACCTTGAAAAGGGACAGCACCACGATGACGGCGGCGGGCAGCAGGAGCCACGGCGTAAGGGTGAAGTGTGCCTCGAACAGGGCGCAGACTTCCGCGGCGCTGTTGACATCGCCGGAGGCCTGTCCCAGCAGGAAGTACACAAGACAGGACAGCGCCGTGGGAACGACGGTAGGGGGGATCATTCGCCGGATATTGGCGAAGATGTCGGTGCCTGTGACGGTGGCCACCAGTAAGGCGCTGGTGGACATGGGGGAGAGGCGGTCACCGAAATAAGAGCCCGACATGACGGCGCCGCCGATGAGGGCCGGATGAATGCCCATACCGGCGGCAATGGTGCCGCAGATCACGCCCATGGTAGCCGATGTGCCGAAGGCGGTGCCCGTCAGTACCGAGAGGGCGGCGCACAGCAAGAAGGTGGCCAGCAGCACGGTGGAGGGGGAAAAGACGGCGGTGGCGTGGTAGACGATGTAGGCGATGGTGCCGCAGGCCCGCCAGAAGGCGGTGATCATGCCGATGAGCAGAAACACCAGCAGGATGGGGGCGACGGTTTTGATGCCGCTGAAGGCCATTTTCAGCACGGCGTAAAGGCGGTGGCCCCGCAAAAGGGCGTAGCCGAAAAAGAGAAAAAAGCCCAGCGCCAGCGCCAGCAGCAGCGAGACATCCAGCAGCAGACACACCAGCAACGCCAGGGCAAACAGGATCAACACAATACATTCGAGCATAGGAGCATCCTCACAAACGGCGAAACGCCGGAGATTTCGCAGATAGTATACTCCAAGGCGGGGAAAAAGGGAAGAGGGAAAAATGGCGCAGTTTTCGCCTCAAAAGAGCAGTTGACAGTGATGGTATACTGTTATTATAAGGGAAAATGGCGGCTTCCGGCCGCTGATGAGTAAGGAGCGCGCACCATGAAGAAAGAAATTTCTCCGCTGGCCGCACCGATGGTAAACGGTGCGCGCTGGCTCAATGAGTTTAATAAACAGACGTATGAATCGTCGTTTACGGCGTATTGCGGCCTGCATCGCCACACGATTGTACAGGCGCTGGAGAACAGTACGCCGCAGGCACTGGCCGAGACGATCTACCGGGAACTGGAGGCCTATTGGCACGCTAAGCGCTGGGGCAGACGCAGCGCCGTGACGGAGGGGCGGATGCTGGCCACCATGTTCTTCACCCCCATGCTGCTGGAGATGGGGGAGGAGGCGTCGGCGCTGGCCTTGGCGCTGCAGCAGTGCTGGGCCGCCCACGGTATGCCCTATACTCTCTCCACGAAGGAACATCTCTGCAAGAGCTTTGCCAGAAACTTCTGCGGCTTCCCCCTCAAGGAGAACGGAGACGGCATAAAGATATTCCGCTTCTGAGTGCGGCGCGTGACGCGGCGGAAAAGACGAGTCGGAGGAAACGATGAAGAAACTATACGGATACAGAGAATATATCGCCTTTATCGCCCCGGTCCTGTTGGCGTTGATCTGCCTGATCTCCGTTACGCTGGGAAACTATCAGGCGACGCTGCCGATTCCCATGCCCCAGGAGTTCCTCGGCGAATACAGCTACGACGGCGAGAACTGGCAGAGGCTGACGGAGGAGTCGGACATCTCTGCGCTGAAGGGGGATCTGTACCTGCGGGGTACGTTTCTGCGTGAAATGGCGGAGGGTTGGCAGCTGAACTTCTATCTCAACCACATCGGCATGGAACTCAAGGTCAACGCAGAGCCAGTCTATCAGCATGATATCCTGTCCATTCCCGATCTGAGGGCAGAACTGTTCGCCTCCATCTGCGCCCGACAGTGGAGTGCGACCATCGTGCCGGCCATCGGCACCGAAGATCTGGTGGAGATCCACTTGCGCAACCCCCATCATTACGGTAACGAGACGGCCTACCGCGACTTCCTCACCACGCTGTGCTCCGACCCGGTGGAGTGGAGCATTCTGGAGGAGAATCTGGCCTCTCACGGCACGCAGTTCCGCATTATGGGCGTGCTGCTGGCGGTGGCCTCGCTGATGGTGCTGGGTGCGGCGGTGGCGGCCACCATCGTCCGTGTTCCCGTGGGTGGTATGCTCCTCAAGCTGGGATTGCTGCTGCTGTTTGCCGGCGGCTATGTGGCCTTTGACAGCATCGATGTCTCCTATTGGAATGACCTGAATGTGTTCAATACCTACGCCACGCAGCTGTGCGTGATGCTGGCGGCCTTCTGCCTGTGCCACTTTGTCAGCGATTCCCTGAGCGGAAAGCGGCGGCAGGTGACCAAGGCGGCCGTCACCTTCTCGGCACTGCTGAACGCGGTGCTGATCGTGCTGTCCTTTACCGGCGTGACGGTCATCTACGATACGCTGCCCTATTGGGGCGCGGCACAGCTGGTGCTCAATGTGCTGTTTATGGTCTGCTGCATCGGTGAGCTGCGCTGCGGCGGCAAAAAATTCGTACCCATTTCGGCGCTGCTGCTCTTTGCCGCCATCGTGCTGGATCTGTTCGGTGTGGGCGGCAACATGGTCTGGCGTGCGCCGTGGGCAAAGATCGTCTTTATGGTGGTGTTTGTGGTACATATCGTCGTGGCGGCCCGCGGCATCGTGGTGAACCACCGCGCCTCCCTCCGCGCAGCAAAGCTGGAGAAGGAACTGGAGGACAGCCGCATCGCCATCATGCTCTCCCAGATCAAGCCCCATTTCCTCTACAATGTGCTCAACACCATCTATCACCTCTACCGCAAAGAGCCGGAGATGGCGCAGGAGGCGGTCAGCAGTTTCGCCGAGTATCTGCGGTGCAATATGCTCTCCATCGAAAAGAGCGAACCCATCCCCTTCAGCGAGGAGTACCAGCATATCCGCACCTACCTGTCGCTGGAGCAGATCCGTTTCCGCGACAAGCTGGATGTGGTCTACGATGTGGAGGTAAGCGACTTCAAGCTGCCGCCCCTGACGGTGGAGCCGCTGGTGGAAAACGCGGTGAAGCACGGCGTAACGAAAAAGCGCGGCGGCGGTACCGTCACCATCTCTACCCGCAGAACGGCGGCGGGTGTACAGATCACCGTGGCCGATAACGGCGTGGGCTTTGACACGGCTCACTACATGGACGACGGCAAGCCCCACGTGGGTATTCACAACGTGCGCGAGCGTCTGCAGAACATGATGGGCGGTACCCTTACCGTCACCAGCACGGACAGCGGCACGGTGGCCGTGGTGACCATTCCGACAAAGGAGGCAAGCGTGACACGATGAAGATCATTGCAGTGGATGATGAACGCATTGCGCTGGAAGGGCTGATGGACGTGATCGGCGAAGCGGCGCCCCAGGCGGTGCTGCACGGCTTTGAGTATCCGAATGATGCACTGGCCTTTGTAGAGGAGAACGACTGCAACATCGCCTTTTTGGATGTGGAGATGGCCGAGATGAGCGGCGTGGAGCTGGCTGAGCAGTTGAAACTGCGGAATCCGGACATCAACATCATTTTTGCCACCGGCTTTGAGGAGTACCGCAAGGATGCCTACGACCTCCATGCCAGCGGCTATCTCACCAAGCCCATCACGGTGGAGAAGGTGAGGCGGGAGATCTATGACCTGCGCCGCCCCATCCCCAGCCGCAATCGGCTGCGGGTGCAGACCTTCGGCAATTTCGAGGCCTACATCGACGGAAAGCCCATCGCTTTCCGCTACAGCAAGACGAAGGAAGTGCTGGCCTATCTGGTGGACAGAAAGGGTGCGCTGTGCACCTCGGCGGAGCTGCAGGCGGTGATTTTTGAAGATGACAGCGGCCACGGGAGCTATATGAAGAGTCTGCGCCGCGACCTGCTGGAGACGCTGGAGGCCGCCGGCTGCGGCGGCGTGATCGCCCAGCAGCGCGGCAAGCTGGGCATCGTGCCGGACGAGCTGGACTGCGACTACTATGACTGGTGCGACGGCAAGCGCACCGGCGTCGTCTGGCGCGGGGAATATATGGCCCAGTACAGCTGGAGTGAGTACACCGCCGGCATGCTGGAGCGCATGAACAAAAACTGAGAAAAATCGGCACGGAATTTCCCCGCTGCGGCCCGCGTCTGTGGCCCCGTTTTGCCCCCTTTGTAATGGTAAACTGTCCGTTAGCACTGTGAGATATTTGCCCGTAGGAGGGGAATAGATGGATAAGCTTGTCAGAAGAATCGAAGTCCCGCTGGCCAAGGCGGCCGTGGAAAAAGCGGGGCTGTACCTCGTGCCGAAGGAGCGCTTTGGCGAGCTGGCAGAGGTGGCCATGGATGCCTACGATGACTACCCGCTGCACAACTGGCTCAGCGGTGGGAAATACGACCCCGTAGCCTCACGCATCATCATGGATATCTCGCTGAAAACCATGACGGAGGACGCGGTGATCTACGCCGACAGCGAGGAGCTCAACGGCTTTGCCGTGTGGCTTCCGCTGGGATTTACCGGCAGCAAAACGCTGCCCTTTCTGCTCCACGGCGGCATCGGTCTGATCCTGCATTCCGGACCGGCGATCATCGGGCGGATGCTGACATACGAGACATTCGCCATGGAGCTGAAAAAGACCTATACCGATCATGTGGATTGGTATCTCTACAATCTCTCTGTCTCGCGCAAGGCGCAGGGGAAGGGCATTGCCTCCAGGCTGCTGCAGCCCATGCTGTCTTTCTGCGACAGAGAAAATATGGTATGCTATCTGGAGACGAATAAGGAGCGCAATGTTTCGCTGTACCGGCATTACGGATTTCGTCTGGCAGAGGAACAGTTGATACCCAAAAGCAATGTGATGCACTATGCGATGACGCGCGAGCCGGAGCAGAGCGAATGCTGCGGCGCCGCGCAGGAAGAGGGAGGTGAGGCCGGTGGTATTTGTGACGGCAGACGGATGTAGAGCGCAGCTGGAGCGACTGACGAAGCTTCTGGTTGCGGCATTCCCGGGCAGTACGGTTTATCAGCACACGGAACCGTCGCGCGCCTTCCACGATGTACTGCACAACAAGGTGGACGCCGTATTTCTGGCAGCGGAAGCGGAGAAGGACGGTGACTTGGACCTGATCGGTCTGCTGCACCGCCAAAAGCCGGAACTTCCGGTGTTTATCACCTCCGCCTCCGATGCGCTGCGGCAGGCGGCGGAGGAGGCCGGTGCCGGCGGCTATTTCGTGCTCCCCGAGTGGGAGACCCAGATCCCCGAGGCGATCCGGCGCGAAAAAGCAAGACGGTAAAACCGATAATGACTGCGTTAAAGAAACTGATAATAAAACGGAAATAAAGGAGACGACAACTATGACGATCGAAAAGAACATCAACGGTAGCAGCGCTGCGCTGAAGGTCATTGGCCGCCTGGATACTGCCACGGCTCCCGAGCTGGAGGCCACCGTCGACGCCTGCGTGGCATCCATCACGGAGCTGGTGCTGGATTGCGGCGCACTGGAGTACGTTTCTTCCGCCGGACTGCGTGTGATCCTCAAGGCACAGAAGCTAATGAATGCCAAGGGCAGCATGAAGCTTACCAATGTCAACGAGACGGTCATGGAAGTGTTCGACATTACCGGCTTTGCCGATATTCTTACCATTGAATGAATCTGATGTAAAGGAGGACCATGAAGGTGCTCACAGGAATCACTGTATTTCGCCTCGTTACGGCGGCACTGTTGCCGGTGCTGCTGACGATCGGGTTTTATCTGCTGGATAAACGGAGAGGCTTTGAAAAACTCAAGCTCTGGAGGCAGATCATCGTCGGCGCGAGCTTCGGCATCCTGGCCATTTTGGCCACGGAGTTCGGCATCCCGGTGGACGGCGCCGTGCTGAATGTGCGTAACGCCGCACCGCTGACGGCAGGCTTGCTCTTTGGCTGGCCGGCCGGTCTGGTGGCCGGCTTTGTCGGCGGCATCGAGCGCTGGTTCTCCAATGCCGGCGACTATACGCGCCTTGCCTGTTCCCTCGGCACCATCGTGGCCGGTATCACCGGCGCAGGCGTACGCAAGTTCATGATGGACAACAAAAAGACCTCCTGGTTCTACGGTCTGGCCGTGGGTGTGACCACGGAAGTGCTGCACATGCTGCTGGTCTTTTTGACGAACGCCGACGATATCCGTCGTGCCATCGGCGTGGTGAAGGCCTGTGCCATCCCCATGATCACGGCGAACAGTATCTCGGTGATGCTCTCCATCATTGTCATCACCGTGCTGGTCAAGCGCGGTGCGCCGCAGGAGCATGGGACCGAGCGCAAGGAGAACATCGCCCAGACCTTCCAGCGCTGGCTGCTGATCTGTGTGGTGGTGGCCTTCGCGGTGACCACGCTGTTTACCCACGCCTTCCAGAGCCAGATTGCCTACGCCACGGTGGACTATACGCTGCGGGCCAGCATGGAGGATGTTTGCAACGACATCCGCGATGTCTCCGACCGCAACCTGCTGGGCCTTACCGAGATGATCGCCGAAGAACTGCCCGAGACAATTACCCGTGCAGGACTGCTGGAACTGGCACTGCGGTACGATGTCACTGAGATCAACATCGTGGATGAAAACGGTATCATTACCGCCAGTACGGCGCCGGAAGTGGTGGGCTTTGACATGGCCGCCGGTGCACAGTCGGCAGAATTTCTGGCGCTGCTGGACGGTGAGCAGATGCTGGTGCAGGACTACCAGCCCATCTCCATGAATGACAACATCTATCGCAAGTACGCCGGTATCGCACTGGAGAAGGGCTTTTTGCAGGTGGGCTATGACAGCTCCGAGTTCAACGGGCAGATCCGTGAGCAGGTGCGATATGCCGCCCAAAACCGCCACATCGGTCAGGAGGGCTTTATCATCATCTGCGATGAGAAGGGCAAGATCGTCAGTGACCGCGAGGGCCATCAGGGTGAGAACATCTCCATCTTCGGTGATGCCAGCGGCCTGAATGTTCAGCCCGGTCAGCGTGTCGCCGCTGATATCTACGGAACGCCCTCGTTCCTGATGTATACCGAGACAGAGGGCTATTACATCATCGCGGTGATGAGCCGCGAAGAAGCGCTCTACTCCATGAGTGCCTCTGTCTATATGCTGGCCTTTATGGAGACGCTGGTGTTCGCCGCGCTGTTTGCCACCATCTTCGTGCTGATCAAGAAGCTGGTGGTGCGGAATATCCGCAAGATCAACAAGTCCCTTTCCCGAATCACCGAGGGTGATCTGAGCGTGAAGGTGGATGTGCGGGACAACGAGGAGTTCGCCTCCCTCTCGGATGATATCAACTCCACGGTGTCCACGCTGAAGCGCTATATCGACGAGGCAGCCGCCCGCTTTGACAAGGATCTGGAGATCGCCAAGAAGATCCAGCACTCGGCTCTGCCCTCCGTGTTCCCGCCCTATCCCCACCGCAAGGATTTCAGCATCTTTGCCAGCATGGATGCGGCCAAGGAGGTCGGCGGCGATTTCTACGATTTCTATCTGCTGGATGAGAACCATCTGGCCTTCGTGGTGGCGGATGTCTCCGGTAAGGGCATTCCCGGTGCCATGTTTATGATGACATCGAAAACGCTGATCAAGAGCCACGCCGAGAGCGGCCTGGCGGTCAACGATGTCTTTACCCAGGTCAACGCCCAGCTCTGCGAGAACAACGAGGCGGGTATGTTTGTCACGGCCTGGATGGGTATTCTCGATCTGGAGAGCGGTCTGATCCGCTATGCCAACGCCGGACACAATCCCCCTGTGGTGCGCCATAAGGACGGCTCCTACGAGTACCTGAAGGGTAAGGTGAACTTCGTGCTGGCCGGTATGGAGGGCGTGCAGTACAAGGAGCAGCAGCTTCAGCTGCAGCAGGGCGATGAGATCTACCTCTACACCGACGGTGTAACGGAGGCCCACGACATAGAGAAGCAGCTCTTCGGCGAGGATCGCCTCCTTGCCAGCCTGAACGGTACCGCCGGTATGTCGGTGGAGGCCATCTGCAAGAAGGTGAAGGCCGATGTGGATGTCTTCCAGGGCGAGGCCGAGCAGTTCGACGACATCACGATGCTGTGCGTCCGTCTGAACGAGGTGGAAAACAAGGTGCTCTCGCTTACTCCCACGATGGAGACGGTGCCGCAGGTAGCATCGTTTGTGGAGGAACACCTCCAGCAGTTCGAGGTACCCATGAAGCTGACCATGAAGCTGATGGTGGCACTGGATGAGATCTATTCCAACATCGTCCGTTACAGCGGCGCCACGGAGGCGCAGGTACGGCTGAAGAAGGAAGAGGACACGGTGCAGCTTATCTTCAGCGATAACGGTAAGCCCTACAATCCGCTGGACGCCGAGGAGCCGGATGTCACCGCTGCTGCCGAGGATCGCGCCATCGGCGGTCTGGGTATCTTTATGGTTCGCAAAATGATGGACAACGTGGAATATATGTATAAGGACGGACAGAACGTGCTGACGCTCACCATGAAGGTGTGAGATGTGCCGCTGTCTCATTGCTGCAAAGGAAAGGAAAGAAGAATATGGCTCTCGTAACAAATCGTATTGAAGACGGACTGCTGTATCTGGAACTGAACGGTCGTATCGACTCTTCCAATGCCGAGCAGGCGGAGGAGCAGATCAAGGCGTGCAGAGCGGCCCATCCCGACCTGCCCTTCGCCCTTGATGCGGAGAATCTGGAGTATCTCTCTTCTGCGGGCCTGCGCGTGGTGCTGCGCCTGCGTAAGGATGCTGCCGAGCTGAAGATCATCAACGTGAGCACCGAGGTCTATGAGATCCTGGAGATGACGGGCTTTACCGATATGCTCAAGGTGGAGAAGGCCTTCCGCTCCCTCTCGCTGGAGGGCTGCAAGCTGATCGCCAAGGGTGCCAACGGCGGCATCTACCGCTACGACGAGGAGACCATCGTGAAGATCTATCACAACGGTGCGTCTCTTGAGGAGATCCGTCAGGAGAAGGATATGTGCCGCAAGGTGTTCATCAAGGGCATCAACACGGCCATCCCCTACGACGTGGTGAAGGTGGGCGATTGCTACGGCTCCGTGGCCGAGCTGCTCAGCGCCAGATCCGTGGCCAGCCTGCTGCGGGAAGATGTGGGCAAGATGGACGAGGTGGTGGAGATCTACACCGACCTCCTCAAGAAGATCCATGCCACGCCCATCCGTCCCGATGAGATGCCCTCCATCAAGGAGACGGGCGTGGATTGGGTGGAGTTCCTGCGGCCCTATCTGCCGGCAGACCAGTGGGAAAAGCTGCTGCGCATGATGAAGGCCATGCCGGAGACGGGCTTCATGATCCACGGCGACTATCACGCCAACAACGTGATGATCCAGAACGGCGAGCCGCTGCTGATCGACATGGATACCGTGGCATACGGCCACCCCGTTTTCGAGTTCGCCGCCATCTATCTGGGCTTTGTGGGCTACAGTGAGTGCAACCCTGCCAACACGCTGGAGTTTTACGGCCTGACCTACGAGACGACGGTGAAGCTCTGGAACTGCCTCATGGAGCGCTATTTTGAGGATGAGGCACTGCGCGCCGACGTCACCCGCAAGGCACAGGTCATCGGATATGCCCGCATGATGCGCCGCACCATCCGCCGCAACGGTCTGAATACCCCCGACGGTCAGGAGCTGATCGCACTGTGCAAGCAGCGTCTGACGGAACTGCTGCCTCAGGTGGAGCAGCTGTACTACTAAGAAACTTACCCCACGGCACAGCGCTGATACACTGTGCCGTGGGGAATGAGGTATCACATGGCAAAAAGAAAACACTTTGTTGATGACGGCTGGGCCATCTGGATCACGGGCGATGACATCAGCACCTTCTATCTGAATAAGTGGGTCAATCCGAAGGGAAGAAGCTATGTAGATGTGGCCATCAGAATCCGCGGCGTCAAGGAGACGCGGGATCTGAATGTGTATGTACCCTTCGTGGTGGAGAAGGAGGAAGTGGAGGATCTGTCGGATCGGCTGCGGAATGAAACGGTGTTCCGTGCGATCTTCAGCACCCGCTGCATCATGGATTATAAGAAAAACCACTGCACCTCCGAGCTGGCCTATCACGGCAAGACGATGGATCTGATCCATCTCTCCTGCACGGACTATACGGTCAAGCCGCTGGCAAACGGCACACTGTTGACGCTGGCTCTCGATGAGATCGTGTCGTATCTGGACAACGACGAGGCGTATCTGCTGTTTCGGTTGCCTCATAAAAATATGGATGAGGTGTTTCGCGCCCAGATCGATGTGCGGAGTGCCTTTGCCCGTTTGCGCGATTTGCTGACCTCGCCGGTGGTGTCCGAGAAATACGCCTGCTCTGTCCGTGTGAATGAGGCGCGGCTGCTGCCCGATGAGATCAACCAGATCGGCGCCTTCCACCGCCAGAAGCTCAACAAGGTGGTGGTCACGCTCTCGCTGCAGGAGGAGTATCAGGTGAACGACGCCAACTGCTACCGGATCCACCGCCTGGAGAAGGAGCTGTACAGCGATTACGCGCCGACTGACTTCGACTGTGACGATGCCATCACCTACGAGTGGAATGAATCCCGTGAAAAAAACCTCTACGGTCACTTCAACTTCTATTTCGGCATCGCGCGCGAGATGGTCAGCAAGTCCAGTCTGACGCTGTATCTGGTGCTGCTGTTTGTGGTGAGTATGCTGGGCAACCTGCTCTGGGAGCTGTTGGCTCCGCTGCTGGGAATGTAACGGGAGAAAGGAGCGTATGCATGGCGCAACGGAACAAAATCGACACGGCGTATCCCCTGCGGTGTGATCTGCATACGCACTCTGTGTTTTCCGACGGAACGGATACCCCCACCGCCATTATCGCGGCGGCCAAACGCGAGGGATTGATCGTGGCACTGACCGACCACAATACGGTGGCGGGTCTGCCGGAGTTTATGGAGGCGGCCTGCACCATGGGTGTTACGGCGGTGCCGGGGATCGAGTTCTCCACCGAGCACGAGGGCCGGGAGATGCATCTGCTGGGCCTGTTCGTGATGCCGGAGCAGTATGCGGCGGTGGAGCGGATGGTCAAAGAACAGCAGGTGCTTAAGGAGATCTGCAACATGGAGGTGGTGGAGCGGCTCAATCAGGCCGGCTACGCCATCCGCTATGCAGATGTCAAGAGGCGCAATCCCAGCGGCAACACCAACCGTGTACACATGGCGGCGGAACTGCTGGAAAAGGGATATATCTCCTCCATCAAGGAGGCCTTTGACACGATACTGGGCGAGAGCGGCGGATTTTATGTGCCGCCTGCCCGCCCGCAGCTGACGGATTTTATTGCCGATCTGCGGCGCATCGGTGTGCTGCCCGTGCTGGCACATCCGCTGAAGGATCTGACGGAGCAGAAACTGCGGGAGATCCTTCCGTCGCTGGTGGAGGCAGGCCTTATGGGTATGGAGACGCTGTACGGCACCTATACGCCGGAGACGAGCGCCATCGCCGCCGCCATCGCAGACGAGCACGGTCTGCTTAGCAGCGGCGGCAGCGACTACCACGGTACGGCCAAGCCGGACATCGCGCTGGGAACGGGTCGCGGCGGATTGAACATCCCCCTGCAGGTCTATCAGGAGCTGCTGGCGGCTCGCCAACGGATATGAGAAAAAAGAAAACGCCGTGATCGGGAGTGATCACGGCGTTTTTTGGCACCCCGGAGAGGATTCTAACCTCCGACCTGCCGCTTAGGAGGCGGCTGCTCTATACAGCTGAGCTACCGGGGCGTGTACCAAAGGCCATTGTACGCACTTTTTCCGACTTTGTCAACGGAAAATAGGGGAAAATATAGGATAAAGTCTTGCAATTTCCATTTTCGGAGACTATAATAACAAGGTTGAAAAAATGCGGATATTCCCATATATATTCTACCCAAGAAAGGGGTTTTTCCTTTGCAGAACCAGTTTTTGAGAAATGTGGCCATTATCGCCCACGTCGACCACGGCAAGACCACGCTGGTGGACGAGATGCTCAAGCAGGGCGGCGCCTACCGCGAGAATCAGGAGACGGTGGATCGCGTCATGGACTCCAATGACCTTGAGCGCGAGCGCGGCATCACCATTCTGGCCAAGAACACCGCCATCCAGTACGGCGATACCAAGATCAACATCGTGGACACTCCCGGCCACGCCGACTTCGGCGGCGAGGTGGAGCGCATCCTGAAGATGGTCAACGGCGTTATCCTGCTGGTGGACGCCGCCGAGGGCCCCATGCCCCAGACCCGCTTCGTTCTCTCCCGCGCCTTGGAGCTGGGTCACCGCGTCATCGTGGTGGTCAATAAGATCGACCGCCCCGACCAGCGCATCCACGAGGTCTGCGACGAGGTGCTGGAGCTGCTGCTGGATCTGGATGCCACCGAGGAGCAGTTCGACTCTCCCACCCTCTTCTGCTCCGGCCGACAGGGTACGGCCAGCTACTCCCCCGATGTGGCGGGCACGGACCTCAAGCCCCTGTTTGACACCATCCTCAACTATATCCCCGCACCCGAGGCCAATACCGACGAGCCCTTCCAGATGCTGGTCAGCTCCATCGACTACAACGAGTTCGTGGGCCGTATCGCCATCGGCCGCGTGGAGCGCGGTGTCCTGAAGCAGAATCAGGAGATCGCCGTGTGCAACTACCACAAGGCCGACGCCCCCGCCAAGAAGGCCAAGGCCGTCAGTATGTACGAGTTCGACGGTCTGGGCAAGGCGCCCATCACCGAGGCCACGGCGGGCAACATCATCGCCATGTCCGGCATCGGCGATGTGACCATCGGCGACACCATCTGCGTCCCCGAGTGCGTCGAGCCGCTGCCCTTCGTGCAGATCAGCGCTCCCACCGTGGAGATGACCTTTGCCATCAACGATTCCCCCTTCGCCGGCCGCGAGGGTAAGTTCGTCACCTCCCGTCAAATCCGTGAGCGCCTCTTCCGCGAGACGCTGAAGGATGTGTCCCTCCGTGTCAGTGAGATCGAGGGCGCCATGGACGCGTTCAACGTGGCAGGCCGCGGCGAAATGAGCCTGTCCATCCTCATTGAGACCATGCG
>JAFYVA010000136.1 GCA_017549325.1 Oscillospiraceae bacterium | reverse complement strand
TTCCCGTATCCTGGGTATGGGCGATATGCTCTCCCTCATCGAGAAGGCCGAGCAGCAGTATGACGAGAAGCAGGCCAAAAAGCTGGAGGAGAAGCTGAAGAAAAACCGCTTCACCCTCACCGATTACTTAGAACAGCTGGAACAGCTGCAGAATATGGGCGACCTCAGCCAGATCGCGGGTATGCTGCCCGGCGGTATGGGCAAGGGTCTGGACATGAGCCAGATCGACGAGAAGAAGTTCGCCCGAACCAAGGCGATCATCCAGTCCATGACCGTCAAGGAGCGGGAAAATCCCCAGATCCTCAACGCATCCCGCCGCCGCCGCATCGCCGCCGGCTGTGGACAGGAGGTTTCGGATGTGAACCGCCTGATCAAGTCCTACGAGGCCATGCAGGAGATGACCAAGGCGATCTCCCGCGGCAACCTCTCCGCCCTTGGCATGATGAGCCACGGAAAGGGCAAGAAAATGTCCGGATTCGGACGCAAAAAACGTTTGAAATAAGTGCCAACGCATTTATGGATAGATAAAAAACAATATTTTATATTTTGGAGGAAATGTATTATGGTTAAGATTCGTCTGAGAAGAATGGGCGCTAAGAAGGCTCCTTTCTATCGTGTTGTCGTCGCTGACAGCCGCTATCCCCGTGATGGCCGCTTCATCGAGGAGATCGGTCTGTACAACCCCTGCGTGAACCCCGCTGAGATCAAGATCGATGTCGAGCGTGCCCGCGAGTGGATCAAGACCGGCGCTCAGCCCACCGATACCGTCCGTGCTCTGCTGAAGAAGGTCGACGTTCTGTAAGTCGAGGGGCGAATCGGTACAATGAAAGATTTGCTGCTCTATATCGCCAGAAGTCTTGTGCAGCAGCCCGATCAGGTCACCGTGACCGAGATCGAGGGTGCCGACGAGCTGACGCTGGAGCTGCGCGTAGCCCCGGAAGATATGGGTAAGGTTATCGGCCGTCAGGGTCGGATCGCCAAGGAGATCCGTACACTCGTCCGCGCCTACGCCCAGCGCACCGGCGTGAAAGTTTCTGTTGATATCTGCGACTAACGCAGAATAAAAAACTCCCACCTGTCAAAGGTGGGAGTTTTTTTGTCGGAATCTCCGCAGCTATTGTGATATCCCCCTTGCTTTTTTTTCTTTTTGGGAGTAGAATTACTCTGTTAAGTTCTGTAAAATTCAATATGTACAAATCATATTTATCACCATGTCGTCCGTATCTGCCCTGTGACAGATGCGAAGATGAGGGAATCCGGTGCGAATCCGGGGCATAGCCAGAATACTGTATTTGTAAGAGGATGCTGTTCGTGACGCGAGTCGGTCATTGGCGCAAGCTGAGAAGGCGGAGCAGCAAACGCGAGGTTTAGAAATTGCCTCACATTACATGAGCCAGGAGACCTATGATGTTGGAACTAAGCGGGAAGTGTTGGTGCTGCCCGTATCACGAGAAAGTGGCCGTGATAGGAGAGAATTCTACCTATCACGGTTTTTTTGTTGGAAGGAAAAGGACAGGAAGCAGGATATGAAAGACGCATTTTCGGATCGCCATCCCATCGTCAACTTCATATTTTACATCGGCGCGCTGGTGATGGGGATGTGCTTTATCCACCCCCTGTTTCTCCTGTGCTCTCTTGTGCTGTCCTTTGCCTACTATGTTGCGCTCAAGCGCCGTTGCTGGAAGTACCTGTTGGGCATGGCGGTGCTGTTCGTGGCTGTCACGGTCATCAACCCGCTGTTCAATCCCGAGGGCGTGGGGGAGCATGTCCTGTTTACCTACTTCGGCGGAAAGCCCTACACACTGGAATCCCTGTATTACGGCGCAGCGGTTGCCGGTATGCTGGTCACCGTCATCACATGGTTTGCCACCTATAACCGGGTGATGACCGGCGACAAGATGCTCTACTGCTTCGGCCCGCTGGCACCTTCTGCTTCGCTGATCCTTACCATGGTGCTGCGTTTGATCCCCTCTTTCCAAAAGAAGGCGCGGCAGATGGCAGGCGCCAGAAAGGGGATCGGCAAATCCGTGGAAAACGGTACGGCCTATGAAAAGGTGCAGCACGGCATGACCATTGTGTCCTCGCTCACCTCGTGGGCGTTGGAGGGCGGCATCGTCACGGCAGACAGTATGCGCAGCCGTGGCTTTGGCAGCGGCAAGCGCACTGCCTTTTCCCTCTACCGTATGCGAAAGACCGACGCGGTGCTGCTGGTGCTGATGGTAGTGTATATGGGACTGATCGTACTTTGTGCCTGCTGCGGCGGCATGAAGGTGGAATATATGCCGCAGGTGCAGATCGCGAAACTGGATACGGTTTGGACAGCACTGGGTGGCCTTTGCTACACGCTGTTTTTGTCCATCCCCGTTGTGATGCATATTTGGGAGGAAGCTACATGGCACATTTTGAGATCAAAGATCTGAGTTTTTGCTACCCGACGGTGCAGGAGCGTCTGGCGCTGGACAATGTATCCCTGCGAATTGAGCAGGGCGAGTATGTCACCGTCTGCGGCAGAAGCGGCAGCGGCAAGACGACGCTGCTGCGGCACTTGAAGAGTGTGCTGGCTCCTCACGGCAGGATTCGCGGTGAGATCCTCTTTGAGGGGAGACCCTTGCAGGAGATCTCCGACCGTGAGCAGGCTGCCCGCATCGGCTATGTAATGCAGAACCCCGATAACCAGATCGTGACGGATAAGGTGTGGCATGAGCTGGCCTTCGGTCTGGAGAGTCTGGGCTGCGATCAAAAGACGATTCGCCTCCGTGTGGCGGAAATGGCCAGCTATTTCGGTATTCAGGATTGGTTCCATCGGGATGTGGCTGACCTCTCGGGCGGTCAGAAGCAGCTGCTGAACCTGGCCTCCATCATGGCCATGCAGCCCAGTGTGCTGATCCTCGATGAGCCCACCAGCCAACTGGACCCCATCGCCGCCTCCGATTTCCTCAACACGGTGCGTAAGATCAACCGCGAGCTGCGTACTACCATTATCATCACCGAGCACCGTTTGGAGGATATTTTCTACGCCTCCGACCGCGTCATCGTTATGGAGAAGGGCAGGGTCATTGCCAACGATAAACCTGCGCGGATCGGCGAGTTCCTGAAGGAAGAGGCCAACGAGATGTTTGCCGCCATGCCCACGCCCGTGCAGATCTACTACGGTGTGGAGAAGACCATTCCCGCTGCCTGTGAGAAAATGTCTGCATCGGTTTGTCCCCTTACGGTCCGTGAGGGTGCTGAGTGGCTGGATCAGCTTTTTGACGGTGTACCCATTACCCATACACGGGTAGACAAGGGCGGGAAGTACCGTGAAGAAGAGGTGGACAAAGCGGCCGTGGAGCTGCAGGAGGTGTGGTTCCGCTACGAAAAGGACACCCCCGATATCCTCAAGGGCGTCTCTTTCAAAGTTCCCCGCGGCAGCCTCTTTGCCATCGTGGGCGGCAACGGAACGGGTAAGTCCACCGCGCTGAAGTCTATCAGCGGCATCTGCAGACCCTACCGGGGCAAGGTGCTGATCGATGGAAAGAAGCTGGAAAAATACAAGTCCGAAGAGCTGTTCCGCGGTATGCTGGCTATGCTGCCTCAAGACCCCCAGAGCCTGTTTGCCCATAAAACGGTGCGTGAGGAGCTGGCAGAAATGGTGTCGGGAGAAGGGGAGGAGAAGATTGCCTCCGTGGCAGCGGTGTGTGAGATCACCGACCTGATGGAGAGCCACCCCTACGATCTCTCGGGCGGTGAGCAGCAGCGTGTGGCGCTGGCCAAGGTACTGCTGACGGAGCCGAAGATTTTGCTTTTGGACGAGCCTACCAAGGGCATCGACAGTTTCTTCAAACTGCAATTTGCCGAGATCATGAAAAAGCTGAAGCAGCAGGGCGTCACCATCATCATGGTCTCCCACGATGTGGAGTTCTGCGCCCGCCATGCCGACACGGTGAGTATGTTCTTCGATGGCGGTATTGTCACCACCAATACGCCCAACCGATTCTTCTCGGGCAACAGCTTTTATACCACGGCGGCCAACCGCATGAGCCGCCATCTGTTTGAAAATACCATCACCAATGAGGATGTGATCGCCCTATGTCAAAAGAACTTTTGAGCGGACAGTACTATCTTGTCAGCGTCGGATTGATCCTGCTTTCCTTCGTGGTGTTTTTTCTGTCGTTTGAGAAGAAAAAGCCGCAGGCACGGGAACTGGTGACGCTGGCGATCATGTGCGCCATTGCTGTGGCCTCCCGCGTGGTTTTTTCCGTGATCCCCAATTTCAAGCCCGTGCTGGGCATCATCATGCTCACCGGCATGGCCCTTGGGCCGGGGGCGGGTTTCCTGACAGGTGCCATGACCGCCTTTGTCAGCAATTTCATCTTTGGTCAGGGCCCCTGGACTCCGTGGCAGATGTTTGCCTACGGTATCGCCGGTGTTCTGGCGGGATTGCTGTGCAAAAAAGGCATCATGACGGAGAAAAGACGGCTGCTCAGCGCCGTCCTCGGTTATGCGATGATCCAGTTTATCGTCGGCCCCATCCTTGATGTGTGCTCTATCTTTACCATGAAGCTGAACCTGAGCGGAAGTGCGGTCTTTGCCGTCTTTGCCTACGGATTCATACCCAACCTGATCCACGGTCTTGCCACGGCGCTGACACTGTTCCTGCTGGCCAAGCCTCTGATGGAAAAGCTCGAGCGCATGAAGGTGAAATATGGGTTGATGAACAGTGCAGAGGATGGGTGGAAGGAAACATGAGAAAGGACGCGCTGTATCTATCCACCATTGCGTCCGATGCCGCATCTGTGGCGCGTCGGTGGGGGCTCGGCGTGGAGCTGGCCCAGTTCTGCACCGCATGGAACATGGATGAGAGATTTTCTGAGACCGACAGGGAAGTGCAGGAGACGCGGCAGGGTATCGCCAACATCACGCTCCACGGCCCTTTTAATGAGCTCTTTCCCTGTGCCATCGACAAAAAAGCACGGGAACTGGCGGCATTGCGCTACGGACAGGCCATAGACTTGGCCAAGCGCTACGGGGCCAAGAAGGTCATCCTCCACGGCGGCTACAACCCGTGGATCTACTACCCCGAGTGGTATGTGTCCGAGTCTACCGTCTTTTGGAAAGATTTCCTCTCCAAGCGTGATGACAATGTGACTGTTGTGCTGGAAAATGTGTTGGAGACGGAACCGCAGTGGCTGGTGGATATTGTTCGGGGTGTGGATGATCCCCGCTTGCGGCTCTGCCTCGATATTGGCCATGTCAATGCCTATTCGAAGGTGCCCTTGACGGACTGGCTGGCGCTGTGGGCACCCTATGTCGGTCATTTCCATATCCACAACAATGATGGATCGGAGGATCGGCACGGTGGCTTACGGGAGGGGAACATCCCTATGAAGGAGTTCCTGCTCCGCGCCGAAGAACTGTGTCCTGCGGCGACCTATACGCTGGAACTATTGCAAGCCGAGCCCTCTGTGCAGTGGCTCATTGAGAACGGATTACTGTGAGGTGTGATGATGGAACATTCTTATCGCTTTTATCAGAACCGGGAGTGTGAATATTTCCCCTGCCACAAGGTGAGCAATGAGGAGGAGTTCAACTGCCTGTTCTGCTTCTGCCCGCTGTACGCATTGGGCAGCGGCTGCGGCGGAAATTGCACGTATACCAAGGAGGGCATCAAGGATTGCTCTGCCTGCCTTCTGCCCCACAGCCCCAAGGGCTACGACTATATCACCGATAAATTCAAAGAGGTGGCCGCAATCGCCAAGGCCAACCGCAAGGAAAATGAGGAATGACCATGACACTGCAGGAATGTATTGCCGCCGTACACCCGCTTGATCGGTGTGCGATGGAACAGGCGCGGCAGCGGCAGGAGTCGCTTGCCAAGCCGCCCCGCAGCCTTGGTCGGCTGGAGGAACTGTCCATCCAACTGGCGGGCATCACCGGTAAGGTACACAACAAAATCGAGAGAAAACACCTGCTGGTCTTTGCCGCCGACAATGGTGTGGTGGCCGAGGGGATCTCCAGTGCGCCCCAGTCGGTGACACTGCAGCAGACCGTCAACCTCACCCGTGCCAAGACGGGTGCTTCGGTGCTGTGCCGTCACTTCGGCTGCTCCGTCACCGTCTGCGATGTGGGTGTCAACGCCGAGATCGGCGAGCCCAAGGTAGTGAACCGCAAGATCGCCTACGGTACGCAGAATATCGCCCATGGCCCCGCCATGAGCCGCGACGAGGCGGAACGGGCCATCGCCATCGGTATGGAGCTGGCGCAGCAGACGGATGCCGATGTCATCGGCATCGGCGAGATGGGTATCGGCAATACCACCACCGCGGCGGCTGTGCTGGCGGTGCTGCTGGATGTGGAGACGGAGGCGGTGACAGGTCGCGGCGGCGGCATCACCGACGAGAGCTTCTTGCGGAAAAAAGCGATCATCCGACAGGCCATTGCGGTCAACCGACCCGACAGGGAGGATGTCATCGACGTGCTGTCCAAGGTGGGCGGCTTTGATATGGCTGCCATGTGCGGCGCGTTCCTCGGCTGTGCGGCAAAACGGTGCCCCGTGGTCATTGACGGCCTCATCTCCGCTGTGGCCGCCCTCTGCGCTGCCCGACTGTGTCCCGAGGCCGCTGCCTACTTTATCCCCAGTCACGCCTCTTTCGAACGGGGCTATCGACTGGCCATGGATGCCATGGGCTTGGAACCTATCTTCTTCCTGGGCATGCGTTTGGGTGAGGGCAGCGGCTGCCCGCTGGCCTTCGAGGTCTTGAGCGCCGCCTGCGCCGTTATCAACGAAATGGCCACCTTCGACGAGGCGGGCATCAACGACGACTACTTGGAGGATATTCGCAAGGGTGACAAATTCACCGTAGGAGGCAATTCATGACCGTATTCATTTCCGGCGGCGCCAAAAACGGGAAATCCACGCTGGCGCAGGATCTGGCGGTGGAGCTCTCCTGCGGCGGTAAGCACTACTATGTGGCCACCATGATCTCCACGGGTGCGGAGGATGACGAGCGCATCCGCCGCCATATCGCCGACCGCGACGGCATGGGCTTTGAGACGGTGGAGTGCTTCGCCGACATCATGGATTGCCTCAAGACGGCCGATGCCGATGCCGTGTTTCTGGTGGACAGCGTGACGGCTCTGGTGCAGAACGCGATGTTCCCGATGGAGAAGCAGTACGAGATGGACACTGATGCCGCCCTCCGCTGCGGCGAGAGATTGATGGAATTTGCCCGCACCGTTCGCCACGCCGTGTTCGTCAGCGACTATATCTATTCCGATGCCCGACGCTATTCCGAGAGTACCGAGGAATACCGCCGCTGTCTTGCTGCCGTTGACCGCCGTCTGGCCACCGTGTGCGACACGGTGGTGGAGGTCAGCGCAGGACAACGAATCGTACATAAGGGGAAACTGTAATGAAAATGTATCTTCATGCCTTTGCCATGTGCCAGAGTATGTTCTGTGCCATCCCCGCACCGCAGGTGTGGGACGAAAAGGCGAGAGACAAGATGCTGCTCTTCCTGCCCCTTGTGGGCTTGGAGATCGGCGTTATCTGGGCCGCGCTTGCGTGGCTGTGCCGCTGGCTGGAACTGCCCGCCATGGTGGCGGCGCTGCTGCTGTGTGCCGCACCCTATGTGCTGACGGGATTCCTGCATCTGGACGGCTTCATGGATGTGACCGACGCGGTGAAGTCCTGCCGCGATGCCGCGCGGCGGCGGGAGATCTTGAAGGACTCCCATGTGGGCAGCTTTGCCGTCATCGGTCTTGTACTGCTGTTGCTGGCGCAGTTTGCCTTCTTTGCCGCCGCGCCCACCGATGCCCGGTGGCTCATTCTGCTGCTTATTCCTGCCGTCAGCCGCTGCTGTTCTGCCTTGGCGGTGACGGGATTGCGTCCTATGTCCACCAGCCAGTATGCAGGGAAGCAGAATCCCAAGACCCACCTGATTGTGCTGATGGCGATGCTCTGCCTCCTCCTTGCGGCGGGATTTCTCCTCTGCGGGTGGTATGGTTTTGCGCTTCCCGGCTGCATGGTGGGCTATTGTTTGGCGCTGCGGCGCGGCTACCGCTCTCTGGAGGGTATGAACGGCGATATCGCGGGCTACGCCCTCACCATCGGTGAGCTGTGCGCTGTGGTGGTCTATGCGCTGCTGTAAGGAGGAGTCTATGGTTTTGATTATCGGCGGTGCCTATCAGGGGAAACTTGCATTTGCAAAGGAGAGATTCTCCCTCACCGACGGCGATGTCTTCACCTGCGCAGCGGGGGAGACGATCGACTTTTCCCGAAAGTGCATCGATAAAATCGAGGCGTTTACCTGCAACCATCCCGACCCTGTCGCCTATTTCGAGGCCCATCGCACAGAGTGGCAGGACAGCGTTCTCATCTTGCAGGATATGTTCTGCGGCGTGGTACCGATGGGTGAGGAAAATCGGGAGTGGCGGCAGAATACGGGGCGTTTGGCCCAGTATCTCAGCCGCGAGGCGGTGCAGGTGAGCCGCATCTTCTGTGGATTGGAGCAGCGGCTGAAATGACACTGTATCTCATTCGCCACGGCAAGACCGCGGCCAACGAGCGGGGCTGTTATTGCGGCAGCACCGACCTGCCCCTGTCGGAGACGGGCAGGGAAGAACTGCAGAATAAGCGCTACAGTATTGGCAATGTCCGGTTTCTCACCAGTGGGATGCAGCGGGCCAACGAGACGCTGGAGATTCTGTTCGGCGCAGTGGAGTACGCGGTCGAACCGCGGTTCCGCGAGGTGGATTTCGGCATCTTCGAGATGCACACCTATGAGGAACTGCAGAACGAGCCTGCCTATCAAGCGTGGCTCACGGGGGACAACGAAGCCAACATCCCGCCCCGCGGTGAGAGCGGCGCGCAGATGAAGGCGCGTGTACTGGAGGCCCTCTTGGAACTGACGGATGACGCCTGCCTCATCACACACGGCGGTGTCATCGCCGCCATCATGTCTCACCTCTTCCCTGGGGAGGGTAAGAGCCGCTACGACTGGCAGCCCCAAAACGGGGAAGGCTATGTGATCGAAAACGGAACATACGCCCCTCTACAATGAGAAAAACCACCCCTTGCGGGGTGGTTTTTTGGTTTACATAATTTACAGATCCAGCTTCAGGTCGCCGTCCTTGATCCAACCGATCTTACGCAGAGGCAGTGCAAACAGGGGCGTCAGCACGGCGGGGAGGACGATGCAGATCAGCACCATGCCGATCCAGTCCATGGCCGAGGGCTGAATGGCTGCGGCGTTGACCATCTCCACAGCTTTTTCACTGGGAGCCAGCCAGCCCGTCCACACACCGATAGGGCCGCACAGACCGCAAGTGCCCATACCGGAGTTCACCGGCGCGCCGTTCATCTGTAATTTGAACAGGCAAGTGGCGATGGGGCCGGTGACGGCGGCAGCCAGCGTGGGGGGGATCCAGATGCGGGGATTGCGAACGATGTTGCCCATCTGCAGCATACTGGTGCCCAGACCCTGCGAGACGATACCGCCCCAGCGGTTCTCGCGGAAGCTCATGACGGCGAAGCCCACCATCTGGGCACAGCAGCCCGCCACGGCGGCACCGCCGGCCAGACCCACGATGCCGAAGGAATGACAGATGGCGGCCGAGGAGATGGGCAGCGTCAGGGCGATGCCCACCAGCACCGACACGGCAATACCCATCCAGAAGGGCTGCAGCACGGTGGTGTGGTTGATAAGGACACCGAAGGCGTTGGCCACGGCACCGATGGGCGGTGCGATGGCGTAGGAGATGGCAACGCCGCAGAAGATGGTGACGAAGGGCGTCACGAGGATGTCCACCTTCGTTTCCTTGCTGATGGCCTTGCCGATCTCGGCGGTGATGATGGCAATGAAGAACACGGCCAGCGGGCCGCCGCTGCCACCCATAGAGTTGGCAGCCTGTCCCACAGCGGCCAGAGAGAAGAGCACCAGAGGCGGCGCCTGCAGTGCATAGCCGATGGCAACGGCCATGGCAGGTGCGGCCATGGCGGTGGCAAAGCCGCCCATCTCCACCATGAAGGGGAGATTCAGCTGCTGACCCAGCGTCTTAATGATGGTGCCAATGAGCAGCGAGCAGAACAAGCCCTGTGCCATAGCCGACATGGCATCGATAAAATACCGCTTGGCGGAAAAGACGATGTTCTTGCGCTTCAAAAATGCCTTTACTTTTTCCATAATACATACCCTCCAGTGTCGAAGAGAAAGTAGAAGTCGACAGGTGTCTTGACACATGTCGACTTCATTATACGGATTCTTTTCAATTTGTCAATAGCGGATTTACTCAACGAGCATACCCATCTCCCGCAGTGTCTGGCACAGATGGTCAAAAACCTTTTCATCTGGGCACGAGAGGGTGTGGAGATGGATCCCCTCGGTGAGAGCGCTCAGGGGGTTGGCGCCTGCGCAGGCCATTTTGTCGATGAACTGGCTCACATCGTAGCGGCTTGCGATTGCCAGCGGCGCAGTCAGCTGCCCGTAAATGGGGTGTTCGACCACCACATCCATGACGGTGCAGCCGCAGTCCACCATAGCGTTGAGCTCGTCCTTCGTTCCCGCGGCGTCGTGAACGGTGACAACGGTACGGATCAGACCCTCCTGCTTGGGGATGAGATAGCCGCGGGGGGTAGCGGCAATGCTGCGACCCTCGGCGCGGAGCAGCGCAATATCCCCCACGATCACCTGACGGGTGACACCAAAACGGGCAGCCAGCACCGAGGCGGAGAGCGGTGTGTCGGAGGATAGAACTTGGTAAACGGCACTGCGGCGTTCGGGGGCGGTCATAGCAGCTCACTCCTTATCTCTTGTTTTCACCAGTATACACCTATCAAGACAGTGCAGTCAAGATTGCTGTTGCATTTCCCTCTTTTCATTTTTGCGGTTTTGGTGTATACTACCATATTGAGAAAATAGTACCCCTAAGGAGGTTTTCCATGATTCAAAACAGAACCGAGATCATGCCCGGTGTGTATGTAACGTACCTGCCGGCACAGAAGTTCAAAACCGGTCTTATGAGTGCCCATCTGGTGTTGCCCTTGTGCCGCGAGAGTGCCTCTCTTAATGCTCTGCTGCCCGCCGTGCTCCATCGCGGTACGGTGGACTATCCCGATATGGAGTCCCTCAGCGCCGCCCTCGATACGCTGTACGGTGCACAGATCGACTACACCGTCCGTAAGAAAGGGGAGCGCCAGTGCATCGGATTTGTGGCTTCTTTTATCGATGACCGCTATACTCCCAACGGTGAGCAGCTTTTGGAGCCTGTAGCCGATTTGATGGGTCAGCTGTTTTTGACGCCTGCGCTGGAAAACGGCGCCTTCATCCCCGCCTATGTGGAGGGCGAGAAGCAAAACCTTATCGATGCCATCCGCGCCCTGCGCAACGATAAGCAGGACTGGGCCGATGTGCGCCTGATGCAGGAGATGTGCGCCACGGAGCACTACGGTGTGCTGCGTCTGGGTGATGAGGAGTCCACGGCGGCCATTACGCCTGCGTCCCTGTATGAGCACTATCGCAAGGTGCTGGCCGAAACCCGTATGGAATTCTACTATTGCGGCAGCGCCGAGCGCGAGCGTGTGGAAAAGGCGCTGAAAAGCGCGTTTGCCGACCTGCCCCGGGGTGAGATCGCGCCGCTGCCCGGTATGGAAAAGGTGGCCGCACCCGATGAACCCCGCATCTTTACCGAAGAGATGGACATCACACAGGGTAAGCTCTCCATGGGCTGGCGTTACGGCGGCGACGATGTGCCTGCCATGATTTTGGCCAACCTGCTCTTCGGCGGTACCAGCAACGCCAAACTTTTTATGAATGTCCGTGAAAAGCTGTCCCTGTGCTATTACGCCTCCTCCAGCTTTGCCCGCAGCAAGGGTATTATGACCGTAGCCTCCGGCATTGAGCCGAAGAACTACGAGACCGCTTACGCCGAGATCATGGAGCAGCTCCGGGCGGTGGCAAATGGCGAGTGGGAGGAATGGGAACTCAGCGGCGCAATGGCCACCATGGCCTCGTCTCTCACCTCCCTACAGGATGCGCAGGGCGCACAGGAGAATTACTATCTTGGCCAGAACGCCACCGATACCGACGAGACACCGGAGGATCTGCTGAAGGCGCTCTCCGAGGTGACACCCGAGCGTATCCGCGCCGCTGCCGCCGCCTGCACGCTGGATACGGTATACTTCCTCAAGGGAAAGGAGGTGCAGGCATGATCAGCACCTATCCCCGTATCGGTGAGACCATCCACCGCCATACCCTGCCCAACGGATTGCAGGTCTGCATTGTCCCCAAGAAGGATTTTCGCCGCAGCTACGCCATGTTCGCCACGGCTTACGGCGGCATGGATATGCGTTTTGAACAGAACGGACAGTGGCTGGATACCCCTGCCGGCATCGCCCACTATCTCGAGCACAAAATGTTCGACACCGAGGAGGGCAACGCGCTGCAGATGCTGGCCACCAACGGCGCCGAGCCCAACGCCTTTACCTCCAACGCGCTGACCTGTTACTATTTCTCCTCCACGGAGAAGTTCTATGAGAATCTGAAGATTTTGCTGTCCTTCGTCTCCGTGCCCTATTTCACCGACGAGTCTGTGGAGAAAGAGCAGGGCATCATCGGACAGGAGATCGGCATGATCGAGGACAATCCCGAGTGGCAGTGCTACAAGCGGATGATGCAGGCGCTGTACCAGAACAGCCCCGCCCGCACCCCCATCGCCGGCAGTGTGGAGAGCATCTCCCACATCACGGCGCAGACCCTCTACGATTGTCACCGCGCCTTCTATAACCCTGCCAATATGTGTCTCGTGGTGGTGGGCGATGTGGAAGATGAGACGATCCTCGACATGGCCGGTGCGCTGTTTCCCGACACTCCCTCCATCACCTGTGGCCGCGACTACGGTGATGAAGAGCCCCTTGTCCCCAAGGAGAAGGAGACCCGCTGTGCCATGGAGGTGTCCATGACCACCTTTATGGCCGGCTTTAAGTGCCCGCCCCAGCAGGTTGGTGAGGAGCAGATGCGCAATAACCTGTTGGGTGATCTGGCCATCGATGTGCTGCTGGGTGAGTCCAGCCCCCTGTATGCCCGTCTCTACGCCGAGGGTCTTATCAACGGATCTTTCGGCTGCAGCTACGATATTCTCCCCGGCGCGGCTTACGTCTATCTCGGCGGTGATACCCCCGATCCCCATGCCGTGCTGCAGGCCATTCTCAACGAGGCCAAGCGCGTGGCGGAAGAAGGCGTGGACGAAGGATACTACCAGCGCCTCAAGAACGCCAACTTCGGCTCGACCCTCAAGGGGCTCAACAGCTTTGAGAACATCGCCGTGTCCGTGGTGGAGGCAACCTTCCGCGGCTACGACCCCTTCCGCTTCCCGGAGGTGTTCGACAGTATCACCCGTGAGGATGTGGTGGACTTCATCCGCGAGAACATTACGGCGGAGCGCTGTGCCATCTCCATCATCGATCCCCTGGCAGAAAAGGAGTAAACCCTATGGTCAATATGAATAACCAAGTCATCTACGACAGTCCTATTCGATTCCCCGGCCTGTTTGGCGACTGGACTTTCACTGCCTCTTCCAAGGCATTGGACATCGGCAGCGGCGTATACTGGTACGGCATCTTGATCGCCCTTGGTGTGGTGCTGGCCGTGCTGTTTTGTATGCGCCAGCGGACCAAGTACGGCCTGAGCGAGGATAATATCCTCGATCTGGTGCTCTTCGGTGTCCCCGCCGGTATCATCGGCGCCCGTATCTACTATGTGGTCTTTTATCTGGAACTGTTCCGCAACAGTGACGGCAGTTTTAGCTGGGGCGATGCCATCGCCGTGTGGGATGGCGGTCTGGCTATCTATGGCGGCGTGATCGCCGCACTGATCGTCATGTTCGTCTATGGCCGCGTCAAGAAGATCGCCTTTTTTGCCATCACGGACCTGATTATGATGGGTCTGCTGATCGGACAGGCTGTGGGTCGCTGGGGCAACTTTATGAACCGCGAGGCCTTCGGCTCCGAGACCGATATCTTCTGCCGTATGGAACTGGTGCTCCGCAGCGGAAAAGCCATTACGGTACATCCGACCTTCTTCTATGAGAGTTTGTGGAATGTGATCGGTCTTCTGATCATCATCTTCTTTGTGCAGAAGTTCCGTGAGTTCGACGGCGAGGTTACCTGGTTCTACTTCCTCTGGTACGGCTTCGGCCGCTTCTGGATCGAGGGTCTGCGTACCGACAGCCTCTACCTCTTCAACTGGGAACTCTTTGGTCAGCCCATCCGTGTGTCGCAGGCGCTGAGCGTAGTGATGGTGGTGGTAGCCGCTGTCATGCTGTTTATCAACCTCAAGCTCCGTCCCCACAAGCCGGAGGAACTGTTCGTCAATGTGCTGGCTGAGCGGGCAAAGGAAGAAGTGCCCGCGGAAGAGAAGGAGCAGGTATGAGTGCTGTGATTCTGGACGGCAAGGCACTTGCCGCGAAAATGAAGCAGCGGGTGGCGGCGGAAAGTGCCGCGTTGCCCCGCAAGCCCGGTCTGGCGGTGATTCTGGTGGGTGATGACCCCGCCAGCGCCGTGTATGTACGCAATAAGGAAAAGGACTGCGCCGAGTGCGGTTTCCTGTGCCTTGATTATCATCTTCCCGCCTCCACTACCGAGACGGAGTTGCTGGAGCTGGTAGCCCAGATGAACGATTCCCCTGAGGTGGACGGTATTCTGGTGCAGCTGCCCCTGCCTCGCCATCTCAGCGAGGAGACGGTCATCCGTGCCATTGCCCCCGAGAAGGATGTGGACTGCTTCACCTCCGAGAATGTCGGTGCCATGGTACAGGGTAAGCCCCGGTTCCTGCCCTGTACTCCCGGCGGTGTGATGGCGCTGTTGGATGAGTACGGCATCGACCCCGCCGGCAAGCACTGTGTGGTGCTGGGCCGCAGCAATATCGTCGGTAAACCCATGGCGCAGCTGCTGCTGCAGCGGGATGCCACCGTCACCATCTGCCATTCCAAGACCCCCGATCTGGCCGAGCAGTGCCGCCGCGCCGACATTCTCGTCTCCGCCGTAGGCCGCGTGGGACTGGTCAGCGCCGATATGGTGAAAGAGGGTGCCGTGGTGGTGGATGTGGCCATGAACCGCGGCGCTGACGGTAAGCTCTGCGGCGATGTGGTGTTTGGAGAAGTGGCGGAAAAGACCGCCTACATCACCCCCGTCCCCGGCGGTGTGGGCCCGCTGACCCGCGCCCAGCTGATGGCCAATACCCTCACCGCCGCGAAAAACCGGCTCTAAGACATAGTAAACGCAAAAAATCCGCCCGTGAGGGCGGATTTTTCTATTACATGGGAATTCTTCTTGCCGTTAAGTAGTGGCGGGAGTAGTAAGAATCGCTGAGATTCGACACGGTGATACCGCGGTTGCCGCCGGAGGCGGAATGGACAAACTGTCCGTTGCCCACGTAGATGCCGCAGTGGCTGGCGGGGGAAGAGGTGGCGTAGGTGCTGTGGAAGAACACCAGATCGCCCGGCTGCAGGTTGTCACGGGATACCTCTACGCCGCAGTTGAGCTGCGGGGAAGCGCCGTGAGGCAGCGATACGCCGAAGTGGGCAAAGACATAGCGGGTAAAACCGGAGCAGTCAAAGCCGCTGGGGGAGGTGCCGCCGTAGCGATAGGGGACACCCACGAACTGCAAAGCGTAGGCGGCGATGTCGCTGCCGCTGCCGTTGGTGACCACCGTATCGGCCTTGTTCGCCGTTCCGGATGCGGCTGGCTTTGTCACCTTGGGCTTGGGTGCCTCCTTCTCCAAGGTCAGATCGAGGCTGTCGCCGGAGACGAAACCCTCGATATCGCCGCTTTTGATGGAGAACCAGCCCTGAGAAAAGCCGATAACCTCAATGCGCTTGCCGCCGGAGAGGGTGGCAGCAGGCTCGGTGGACTCGCCGATGTCCTCGCAGGATGCGTAGACGCTCAGCTCCTCCGTATCCACCACACCGTAGCAGAGAAATTCGGTATTGCGCTTGATGAGTTCTACGGATGCTGCATCGGCATAACCGGTGCAGTTGTTGTAGCTGAGGTAGAACGTTTTGTCGCAGTCCTCGATCACCGAGACGATGGCGTCTTTGGGGAGATAGACATAGACGGAACTGTCTTCGCTGTTGTCAAAGTAGAGGGGCAGGTCTTTCACCGTAACGATGCCCACCGCCTTGACGGAAGTGTCGCTGGGAAGGAGGCGGGGCAGCTCCGGCTTTTTGCCGTTCAGCTCCACGCCGGATGCAAGGGAGCGGCGTGCCACCGCCAGATCCTCGGAGGAGATAGCGGCGGGGGAGGGTTGTGCTGCCGAAACCCTGGTAGCGGGGGAGAGGGTGGTGATCAGTGCAAAGATGAGCAGGAGCAGTGCGGCGCTGAGGAGTTTGCGGGAGAGCAGACACATTACAGTTTACCTGCCAGCGCGCGCTCCAGCCAGATGCAGCCCACATCCATAGCGGCGTAGAGGCTGTTCTTCTCGGACTTCTTCACCACGCGATCGCGGGACTTGAGGTCGGGATCGGTCAGCTGCAGCTGCACGGATACCTTGGTGGCCACGTCCATGTCCTGCTCCTTCTTCGTTTCCAGAATCTGCAGCATGACGATGTACTTATCGGCCATGGAGCCGTAGTAGATCAGGTTGTCGATGCGGCGCAGGGGATGATTTTTATACACAAGGCCTTCGCCCTTTTTCACTTCTGCCATAATATTATCCTCCGTTTCAAATTTATTTCATAGATAACGGTCAGTATACCACAATCTTTCCCCGGTGTCAAATCGGGAGGGTTGGTAGTTTCTTCCGGTTGAAATGATATTGCTTTTGTGGTACGATGAGAGCAATTCGTACAGGAGGTGGCCATATGCCTCAGAATAAACAGTGGCTCGACTGGGTCGTTGAATTGCAAAGTCTTGCCCAAGCGGGGCTCACCTACGGAAAAGACCCCTATGACAAAGAGCGCTACCAGCGTATCCGCGAGATCGCGGCGGGGATGATGGGATGCTTATCCGATTTGCCTACCGAAACGATGAAAGACTTGTTCTGCAATGAAACAGGCTACCAAACACCGAAAATTGATACCCGCGCCGCTATTTTTGAGGGGGAAAAGATTCTCTTGGTGCAGGAAAAGGATGGGCGCTGGTCGCTCCCCGGCGGTTGGTGCGATGTGAATGTGTCGGTAGGGGAGAACACCGTCAAAGAGGTGAAGGAAGAGGCGGGATTGGATGTCCGCCCCCAGCGCATCATCGCTGTGCAGGATCGGAACAAGCACAATCAGCCCCCTTACGCCTATGGTGTATGCAAGATTTTCTTCCTCTGCACCCTGTTGGGCGGGCGGTTCGAAGAGAACATAGAGACGACGGGGTTTGATTACTTCTCCGAGGATGCGCTGCCGCTGTTGGCGGTGGAAAAGAATACCGAGGAGCAGATTCGCATGTGCTTTGCCGCCTATCGCGAGGGAGCGCAGTGGACAACACAATTTGACTAAATGCAAAAAACCGACCTCTCCGCACAGGAGAGGTCGGTTCATTCATTTCGTTCAAATTCCCAGATAGCTCTTCAGCAGCACCTGCAGCAGCTCGTCACGGTCGATCTTGCAGATCAGAGTACGGGCACCGTTATGGTTGGTGATGTAGGTGGGATCCTCGGAGATGATGTAGCCCACCAGCTGATTGAGGGGGTCGTAGCCCTTCTCCTTCAGCGCCTCGTACACAGAGGACAGCACATGCTGCACCTGCACTTCCCGATCCTCGGCGGTATTGAATTTCCGTGTAAAGTCGTTCATAGAGGCGCTCCTTTCTCCCTTTAAAGTGTAAGCATATAACAGTATACGCCAAAAAAGACTATCTGTAAAGGGGGAATTTTACTTGGTGCCGAAAATGCGGTCGCCGGCATCGCCCAGACCGGGTACGATATAGCCGCGCTCGTTGAGATGGCTGTCCACAGCGCCGGCGTAGATATCCACATCGGGATGTGCATCAGTGACGCACTTGATGCCCTCGGGAGCAGCCACCAGCACCATCAGCTTGATGTTGTGGCAGCCCATCTTCTTCATCTCGGCAATGGCCTCTACGGCGCTGCCGCCGGTGGCCAGCATGGGATCGACGATGATGATATCGCGCTCAGCGATATCCTTGGGCATCTTGCAGAAATAGACATGGGGCTCCAGTGTCTCCTCATCGCGGTACATACCGATGTGACCGACGCGGGCGGAGGGAACCATACGCAGTACGCCGTCCACCAGACCGAGGCCGGCGCGGAGGATGGGCACCACGGCAAACTTCTTGCCGGCCAGTGTGGGCATTTCTGCCTTGCAAAGAGGGGTTTCGATAGACTTGGTGGTCAGGGGCAGATCGCGGGTAGCCTCATAAGTAATCAGCATGCCGATCTCAGAGACCAGCTCGCGGAAATCCTTGACGCTGGTTTCCTTGTCACGCATAATGGTCAGCTTGTGTGCCACCAGGGGATGATCCATCACATGAACTTTTTCGCCGTACATTTTGCTTCTCCTCCGTAATATATAGTGTTGTTTGGAATTCTCTATTTTGTCTCCACAGTCAGAGGCAGTCCCTTCTCCAACCGCTCCCGCTCCGCCTGTGACAGACGGAGATACGTGGGCTGCAGTTCCTGCGCCGATACGGTGCAGCCTGCTTGCGCCATGCGCTCGGCTGCCAGTGCTACACCTGCTGCCTGCTGGAAGCGGAGTGCAGGCGGTGCGATGCGGCATTCAATGCCCTGTGCGGTGAGGTAGTCACAGCACAGCTGTGCTCCGTCGCCGAGCACCAGCTTGGGGGCAGGATCGGATCGCAGTTCCTCGGCCACCTGTGCCAGTGCCACGGCACGATCTTCGCAGCGGCGCTTCAGTTCGCCGCCTCGGCAGTCAAAAACAGCGTTGTAGATCTGCTGACGACGGGCATCCATAGCACAGATGACGGTGCCCTCGAAGCTGCGGCCGTTCTCGGCCATGGCCTCCAGCGTGGACACACCGCAGCAGGGTTTGTCCAGCGACCAGGCAAGGCCCTTGGCTGCCGAAACGCCGATGCGCAGACCGGTAAAACTGCCGGGTCCTGCCGCTACGGCGATGACATCCACATCCGCGAGGGACAGTGATGCGGTTTTCATCAGGTTCTCAAGCAGGGGCATCATGGTGACGCTGTGGGTAAGGCCCGTATTCTGATAGCCCTGTGCCAGTATGACACCGTTTTCGCACACCGCCACGGACACGGCCTTGGCCGAACTCTCCAGTGCCAGCACTTTCATTCGAAGTCGCCTCCTGTCACCGTGATGACGCGCGCATTCTCCCCGTCGCCCCGTGCAATGGAAACGGTGACGGTGTCAGCGGGCAGCGCATCCTCCACATTCTCGCTCCACTCCACCACGCACACGCCGCCGCGCTCGAGATAATCCTCCCAGCCGATGTCGAAAAGGGCATCGCTGTCGGCAAGACGGTACATATCGAAGTGGAATACAGGAATAGGCGCGCGGTATTCGTTTACAATGGTAAAGGTGGGGGAGGTCACGCGACCTTCGTAGCCAAGACCCTTGGCGATGCCGCGGGTGAGGGCGGTTTTTCCCATACCCAGACCGCCGCGACAGGCGATCACTGTGCCGCGTTTTAAGGACTGCGCCAGACGGCAGCCGAAGGCTTCCGTCTCTTCGGGACTGTGGGACAGATATTCCATTTGCTGCCGCCTCCTTTCATCAGGCTAAAATCAATTTATTGTATCACAGAATTTTTCAAAAAGAAAGAGGCTAGCACCCGTTTACACAGAAAACTTCTTGTGGTACACTACATAAAAAGGAAGGGGGTGGCGTATCTGAGCCGTACAAGAGAATTTTTGCAGGATATGCTGCGCCGCACCGACGGCATTTTGCTGTTACTGTGCCTCCTAACTACCGCCTATGGCGTGGTAATGATCTATTCCTCCACCCGTTATATGAATACCCTTCGCCTTACTGTTGTACAGGCGATCGCCGCCCTCATTGGTGTGGTGCTGTTTCTGTTGGTGCAGCAGGTGGATGTGGTGGAGTTGATGAAAAAGAGGCTGTGGCTTTATTTGACAGCCTGTAATTTCGCGTTGGTGCTGCTGCTGAAAACCCCGCTGGGTATTGCTGATGACACGGGTAACCGCGCGTGGCTGGACTTTAAGTTCCTGCCTGTGTATGTCCAGCCTGCCGAGATCGTCAAGGTGCTCTTCATCGTGGTGCTGGCCTACCAGCTGGCATGGCTCAAGGAGAATTATACGCTCCGCAAAATTCCCCATGTGGCGTTTCTCGTGATCCATCTGCTGCCGCTGTTCGGCCTGTACTACGTGATCTCCTCCGACATGGGCAGTGCCCTGGTCATCCTGTTTATCTTCGTCGCCATGTGCTTTGTGGCGGGAGTGGCGCTGCGCTGGTTCGCCATCGGCGGTATTGGTGCAGGGTTGGCGTTCTACATCCTTTGGAACGAGAATCTCATCCCCGATTATATGAAACAGCGCTTCATCGTGGTGTTTGACCACAGCTATGATCCCATGGGCGTGGGCTGGCATCAGAACCGCAGTTTGATGACGCTGGGCGGCGGAAAATTCAGCGGCATGGGCTTCTGTCAGGGAACCCAGACCCAGAGCCCCTTCTCCGGTTCGCTCCCCAACCGCCACACCGATTTTATTTTCTCTGTAGTGGGTGAGGAACTGGGGCTTATCGGCTGCGTGCTGGTGCTGGCACTGTTGGGTGCCATCATCTGGCGCTGTTTTATCGTGGCCCGTAACGCCCGCACGCCTATGGATCGCTACATCTGTATCGGTGTTATCGGTATGCTGGTGTTCCAGATCATCGCCAATGTGGGTATGTGCCTCTTCGTTATGCCTGTCATCGGTCTGACACTGCCTTTCTTCAGTTACGGCGGCTCGTCTATCGTCATGCTCTTCGTCGCCATGGGTCTCGTCTCCGGCGTCCATGGGCGCAGTGCCCCCGATTGGCTGAAAGCGTAAGAGATTATAAATGTAGGAGGAATCATCGATGACCTTTATCTGTTATGAACGGTGCACCACCTGTAAGAAAGCCAAGGCCTGGTTGGAGGAAAAGGGTGTGGCGTATGAGTTGCGCCCGATCAAGGAGGCCAACCCCTCTTATGAGGAGCTGAAGGAATGGCATCGGCGCAGCGGCCTGCCCCTGAAGAAGTTTTTCAACACCAGCGGCCTGCTCTATAAGTCTATGGAGCTGAAAGACAAGCTCCCCACCATGACGGAGGAGGAGCAGCTGCAGCTTCTGGCCACCGACGGCATGCTGGTCAAGCGCCCCATGCTGATTATGGAGGACAAGGTGCTGGTTGGCTTCCGCGAAAACGAGTGGGCGGAGAAGCTGGGTGTTTGACAAGCGCGCCTCTTCGTGCTACAATACTATATAGAATATGATACATCTCTTAGATGGAATGCGGTTCATCTCCGCAGCGGCGTCCTTGCCACCGTAAAGTCGGGTCTTTCTGAGAGAATGTAGACGGTATCACATCTCAGGGGCGGTGTGATATGCAGTTCGTGTACGATGAAGAGCCTCTCCGTTGGGAGAGGCTTTTTGTTTTGGGAAGACGAAAGCTGACGGGGTGTCTCATATTCAGTTTCAATTTAAAGGAGGAACATGTATGAAGAAACTGATTGCCCTGATGCTTACCCTTGTGCTGGCGCTGTCGCTGTGCGCTTGCGGCGCACCTGCTGCCACAACTGACGCGGTTGTTGCCGATGGCGCAACACTGGGAGACGGAGCAACGAGCTTTACGCTGGAAATCGTGGATCTCGATGGAAACAGTGTGCGTGCTACAATCAACACCGATGAGAAGAAGGTGGGTGACGCCCTGCAGACTCTGGGAATCATTGACGGTGAGGTTGGCTCCTATGGCCTCTATATCAAATCCGTCAACGGCATTACGGCAGACTACGACAAAGACGGAACCTACTGGGCATTCTACATCAACGGCGAGTATGCCATGACCGGTGCGGATATGACAAAGGTGGAAGCGGGTGCAGTGTATACCTTCGCGGTTGAGAAAGGCTAAGCTATCCGCTTATCATAAGTAAAAGGCAGGCTTTCGGGTCTGCCTTTTGTATTGCTAATAGCGCGAAAAAAGGTGAAAAAAGGTGTTGACAAAGGGAGGGTGGTGTGGTAATCTAATCAAGCTGTCGCCGAGAGGCGCGGCGCGCAGAAACACAGCGAAAGAAAAACTACAAAAACTTGAAAAAAGTTCTTGACAAGCGTCTTGAGTTGTGGTAATATCTGTAATGTTCCGCGATTGCGGCGTGTACCTTGTAAATTAAACAATGAACGAAACGAAAAGCACCAGACGGAGCGCAGAAATGCGCGACGAGAAATGCTTGCTCGAGTGGGGTTAAGTCAATTACCCACAAGAGTAAGGATAAAAAGTTTTAAGCTAT
>JAFYVA010000135.1 GCA_017549325.1 Oscillospiraceae bacterium | reverse complement strand
CTGCCGCAGGAAGTGAGTGCGCCCGCTGAGCAGAACGAGATCGTCGAGGTGAACGAGAACAGCGAGCAGAAGGAAGAAGTCTCCGAGCAGAAGGAAGATGTTTCCGAGCAGAAAGAGGAGAACGACCAGCAGAAGGACGAGAAGCAGGCAGAAGACGAGGCAGAGAAGAAGAAAGAAGAGCAGCCGATCGCCGAGAACGAGGAGATCGAGCCTGTCGAGAAGAAGGAAGAGGCACCTGCTGTCGAGGACAAGAAAGAAGAGCCTGCTGTCGAAGACAAGAAGGATGAACCTGCTCCGGAGAAGAAGGACGAGAAGCCGGCGGTCTACAATCCGATAGTCGCGTACAGCAAAGACACCAATGTGCTGCGTTCTCAGTTGAAGATGGCACAGGATTACCAGAGCCGCTTAGCGGCGGCGGAGCAGATGATCCGTGAAAAGCAGGAAAGAGAGCGCCAGAAGGAAGAACTTCTGAGAAAGAAGCAGGAAGAGAAGCGCAAGCTGGACGAGGAGAAGGAAAAGCAGAAGTGGGCCGATGCGATAAAGAAGAGTGAAGAAATAGATCCCAATCTGAAGGGAGAACTCGAGCGGATCGAGCAAAGAAAGAAGGAATTCTCGGAGCGAGTCCGCGCGGAGAAAAGGCAAAAACAGAAAGATGAAAAGGTGGCACAGGCTGTCCGGATCCGCGAGCGGAGAGAAGCGAGAAACCCGCTGAAGACATCGGAAGACTATGCAAGAGAGCAGAGGAGACTGGATAAGCTGATAAAGGAGGAGATCGCGGCCGTCAAGGAGCATCTGGCATTCGAGAGACGACTGGCAGAACTGCAGCTAAAGCGCAATGAGCTGGCAGACCCCCAGCGGGTGGCGGCACGCAACCAGCGTATGGAACAGCTGAGCCGTATGATGAGTGAGAGCCAACTGCCCCTCACCGTTCTGGCAAAGGTCTGCTTTGAAAATCGGGAAAATGAGTTCGAGGCGAATGCGCCGAAACGGATGGAGGATCTGAAAGCCGACCAGCGCAGACGTGACGAAGACTACAGAGCCAGACTCCGTGAATTTGACAGACAGTGGGAGGCCGCCTCCACCGAAAAAGAGAAAAAAGCCATCGATAAGAAGTACAATGCCCTTGATAAAGAGTACAAAGCCAGTGATGACGTGTATGAAAAAGAACGCAAAAAGCTGGAAAATACTATCGTCAAGGAGCGGGCAACGCTGAAAGAACAGTTTGAGAAGTATCAGAAGGCCTTTGATAAGAAGGGCGCCGATAACGAGGCTGCGCTGCTCAAGGTGATTCCCGAGGATGTGCGTAAGAGAATTGACGAAAAGCGCGCCATCGATCTGACCGGTACTGCCGAAGAGTACGATAAGCTCAGCAAAGAGGAAACAGAGTACTACGAACTGGGCAAGCTGGAAGATCGGATGAAAAAGGAACACGAAGAGAGGGTTAGGAAAGAGCTTAAGGATTCGATCGAGGCTGCCAAACGAAAAGAAGAGCGCTACAGAGAGATCTACGGCGACAAGTTCAGAGAGGTTATGATGAAGGAAGTCGTCCAGAATAAGAAGGATCTGGAAGAAGCGGCAGAGAGAGGCAAACAAATCAGAGAACGACTGCGGCGCGAAGAGGAAAAGGCAGAACGGCAGCTCAAATTCCTTTTGCAGCGCCAGCAGGAGATTCTGAGAGCAAATGCGGAAGAGTACTGGGACAATCATGCGATGGATGAGCAGAATGAGATGAATGAGCAGAATGAGATGAGTGAGAAGAACGAGAAGAAAGAGAAGGAAGTGAATAAGGGCAAGGGAGGCCCGGTCAGAGGTATGTGATGAACGCCCTCTGCGCAAAACAAGTGACAAAGACAGCAGAAGCCACGGCGGCTTCTGCTGTCTTTCTCTGTGGGGGATGATTTATGCCTTGCACTTTTTCCCGGGAGATGGTACAATATTTTGTCAGAAGAAAACGAGGAGGAACTCCCTTATGAAATTAGGTATCGTGGGTCTGCCCAACGTGGGCAAGAGCACCCTGTTCAACGCACTGACCGGCGCCAAGGCCGAGACCGGCGCCTATACCAACGCGGCGGCCAAGCCCAACATGGGCTCTGCCAAGGTGCCCGATGCCCGCCTCGACTGGCTGGCCGAGTACTACCATCCCAAGAAGTACAGCCCCGCTACCATCGACTTCGTGGATGTGGCCGGCGTGGCCAAGGGCGGCAAGGGCAACGAGGTCTTCCAGGCCATCCGCCAGACCGACGCGCTGGTGCAGGTGGTGCGCTGCTTCGACGATGAGACCATCTTCTTAGAGCCTGCCGACGCGGCCCGTGACGCCGAGACCTTCGATCTGGAGATGGTGCTGGCCGATCTGGAGCTGGTGGAGCGCCGTCTTGAGCGTGCCAAGAAGAACGCCAAGAGCGGCGATAAGAAGGCCAAGCGCGAGGTGGAGATGTGCACCGACCTCATCGCCCATCTCTCCGACGGCAAGCCCGCCCGCACCTTCGCCTTCACCGAGGAGGATAAGGATATCCTGATCGACGGCGGCCTTTTGACCGTGAAGCCCGTCATCTACGCGGCCAACCTCAGCGAGACGGACATGGCCGACTACGAGTCCAACGCCAACTTCGCCGCCCTCAAGCAGCTGGCCGAGGCACAGGGCGCCGCCGTGCTGCCGGTGGCTGCCAAGTTTGAAGAGGATATCGCCGAGATGGATGCCGAGGAGGCCGCCATGTTCATGGAGGATCTGGGTCTGACCGAGACGGGCCTTGCCCGCCTCATCACCACCAGCTACGATCTGCTGGGCTATATCTCCTTCCTCACCGCCGGCGAGGACGACGTCCACGCCTGGACCATCGTCCGCGGCACCAAGGCACCCCGCGCCGCCGGTAAGATCCACTCCGACATCGAGCGCGGCTTCATCCGCGCCGAGGTCATCGCCTTTGAGGATCTCAAGGCCTGCGGCACCATGGCCGCCGCCAAGGATAAGGGTCTGTTCCGCCTCGAGGGCAAGGACTACGTCATGCAGGACGGCGACATCACCAACTTCCGCTTCAATGTGTAATATTCCGCGAAAACGGACGGAACCCCGCACCGATTACGGTGCGGGGTTCCTTGTTTCACGAAGATTTTTCTTTTTCGTGAAAACGGGAAGAAAGCTGCATGAAAAACAAAAAAATGCAAAAATAGTTTACCGAAAAGAAACCAAAGAGCACGAATACGGGGCGTCTGCACTGTGAAAAACGACAAAAGGTTATGGCTTTTTTCTCGCAAATCACCACAATAAATTGCTTGCAAGGAAAAAAAGAGAGGAGTATACTATTCGTGTAGGATTGTGAAAATACGAACAATCAACAATAGGAAAATGAGAAAGGATTACAACTATGGAAAAAAGATACGGTCTTCCCGTAGCAATCGCCATGGTCATCGGTACTGTCATCGGCTCCGGTATCTTCTTCAAGGCTGAGGCAGTTCTGAATCGCACCGGCGGTAACATGATCGCGGGCATTCTGGCATTCATCATCATGGGTGTGGTTATGATCATCTCTGCCTACACCTTCGGCATCGTGTCCGGCCACTATGAGGGCGTGGACGGTCTGGTGGGCTTCTCCAAAGTCGCCTGCGGCAAGAACTACAGCTACTACATCGGCTGGTTCATGGCCATTATCTACTATCCCTCTCTGGTGTCCGTTCTGAGCTGGCTGCCCGCCCGTTACTTCGGCGTGCTGCTGGGCTGGGATGACGCTGTTGTGGGCGGCCGCACCATGGCTCTGGCCGGCGCCTTCATGATCGTCACCTACGCGATGAACGCTCTGGCCCCCAAACTGGCCGGTAAGTTCCAGATCTCCACCACCATCATCAAGCTGATCCCCCTGTTCCTGATGGCCATCGTCGGCACCATCGTGGGTCTGAGCAACGGCATGACCGTCCAGAACTTCACCACCGTGGTCAACGAGCTGCCCTTCTCCGAGGGTCTGTTCGGCGCCATCGTGGCTCTGGCATTCGCCTTCGAGGGCTGGATCTGCGCCACCTCTATCGGCAAGGAACTGAAGGATGCCAAGCGCAACCTGCCCAAGGCTCTGCTGATCGGTACCATCATTGTTGCCATCGTGTATGTGGTCTACTACATCGGCCTGGCCGGTGCTGTTGACAGCGCTACCATGATGGCCGGCGGTGAGGCCGGTGCCAAGATCGCCTTCTCCAACGTCTTCGGTAAGGTCGGCGGCGTGGCCATCTTCGCCTTCGTCGTCATCTCCTGCTGGGGCACCCTCAACGGCCTGACCATGGCTGTTACCCGCGGCCTGTATGATCTGGCTGAGGAGAGCGGCAGCTCCAAGCTGGCTATGTTCAAGAACGTTGACCCCCACACCGGCATGCCCACCAACTCTGCCGTGTTCGGTCTGTTCATCTCCGTCCTGTGGCTGGTGTACTTCTACGGCGGCTGCCTGATGGGTGACTGGTTCGGTCCCTTCTGCTTCGATTCCTCCGAGCTGCCCATCATCACCCTGTACGCTATGTACATCCCCATCTACTTCGCTCTGATGAAGCAGAAGACTTTGTCTCCCTTCAAGCGCAGTGTGATGCCCGTGCTGGCTACCATCTGCTCCTTGTTCATGGTCTTCGCCGCCATCTACTCCCACAAGATCAACGTCGTGTTCTACCTGATCGTCTTCGTGGTGGTTATGGTCATCGGCTCCTTCTTCCGCGGTAAGAAGAGCGCCTGAGCAACACAAAACACATTATAAAAAAGATGTCCGGCTCAGCCGGACATCTTTTTTTGCTCTTTACGAACGGGGAGAGAAGTCGTATACTGTAGGGCAGCGAGAAAAAAGGAGATGCGAAAGATGTATACTACCTATTTATTTGATATGGACGGAACCGTGCTGGATACGGCGCAGGATCTGACCGATGCGGTGAACTATATTCTGGACAAGTACGGCTACCCTGCCTGCTCCCGCCCTGCGGTGGTGGCCGCCACCGGCAACGGGGCCCGTGAGCTGATGATCGGCTGTCTGCCGCAGGGGGAGGACACGCCGCAGTTTGATGCGATTTTGCAGGATTTCCGAACCTACTACGAGGCCCATTCCTGCATCAAGACCGCGCCGTACGACGGCGTTCTGCCGCTGTTGGAGCAGCTGAAGGCGGAGGGGTGCAAGGTGGCCATCGTGTCCAATAAGCCCCACGGCGCCGTGCAGGAATTGGCGGCGAAATTCTTCCCCGGCATCCCCGCCTTCGGTGAGCGCAGCGGCATCGCCCGCAAGCCGGCGCCCGACATGGTCTTTGCGGCCCTTGACGCGCTGGGCGCGGAGAAGGACGGCGCGGTGTACATCGGCGACAGCGAGGTGGATGTGGCGACCGTACAGAACGCCGATATGCCGCTGATCGCCGTCAGCTGGGGCTTCCGCAGCCGCGCGCTGCTGGAGTCGCTGGGTGCAACGCAAATCGCCGATACAGTGGCCGATATCCTGCAATTTCCCCGTTGACAACAACAAAAAAACGCAGTATACTGTCCTGAGATAACGAAGCGATGACGGAGAAGAAACCGCGTCCACACCGAACAAGAGAGCGTCGCCCCGGCTGAAAGCGATGCGCGGTACGTGAGCGGCTGTACCACTCCCGAGCTGCCCGGGATGACCGGGACGGGATGCTCCCGTTACAGAGCACACGAGCGACAGCATGGAAAATGCTGTAAGCAGGGTGGAACCGTGGAGTAATATGTATTGCCCCACCCCTGAGACCAATGTCAGGGGTGGGGATTTTTTATCCTCTCACACCCCGAACTTTTCAAGGAGGAATTTCCCATGAGCGAAGAGAATATCTACACCTTTGAGAACAAGGAATACCGCCAGACCTACTGGCACACCTGCTCCCACGTGCTGGCACAGGCCATGAAGCGCCTGCACCCCGAGGTGAAGCTGGCCATCGGCCCCAGCATTGAAAACGGCTTTTACTATGACTTCGATACCCCCCGTCCCTTCACCCCCGAGGATCTGGCTGAGCTGGAAGGCGAGATGCGCAAGATCTGCAAGGAGAAGCTGAAGCTGGAGCGTTTCGAGCTGCCCCGCGCCGAGGCCATCAAGTTCATGGAGGAGAAGGACGAGCCCTACAAGGTGGAGCTGATCAACGATCTGCCTGAGGATGCCGTCATCAGCTTCTATAAGCAGGGAGACTTCACCGACCTGTGCGCCGGCCCCCATCTGGACTCCACCGGCCGCATCAAGGGCAACGCCATCAAGCTGACCTCCGCCACCGGTGCCTACTGGCGCGGCGACTCCAACCGCAAGATGCTCCAGCGTATCTACGGTGTGGCCTTTGCCAAGAAGGACGATCTGGATGCTTACATCCAGCAGCGTGAAGAGGCACTCAAGCGCGACCACAACAAGCTGGGCCGCGAGCTGGAGTATTTCACCACTGTCGATGTGATCGGTCAGGGCCTGCCCATCCTGCTGCCCAAGGGTGCCCGCACCATCCAGAT
>JAFYVA010000014.1 GCA_017549325.1 Oscillospiraceae bacterium | reverse complement strand
GACGATCCACGATGCAATCACCCGCACCGACACTCTCAAATTCAACACTTACGAGCTTGCCGACAAAATCAACTGGCTGAGCAAACTGGACTGGATGCTGAAGCGGCTCATCATCGACACCCACGAGGGAGGAGAAGAAATCGCCTTTAGCGGCTACGATGCAGACACCGACACGAGCACGGAGCTGCTGGCACCTGCGCCGTATGACGAAATGTATTTGCGCTGGCTGGAAGCGCAGATCGACCTGGCCAACGGGGAGATCGACAAGTACAACGCCTCTATCATGCTGTTCAACACAGAGTACGAGGCCTATGAAAACTACTACAACAGAAATCACATGCCGCTGAGCGCGGGGAGACGGTTTTTGTTCTGATAAAGGAGGTGGGCAACATGAAATATCCGACGCTGCCGGTACGGCCCAGCAGCCGCGAGATGGTGGATGTGTTTCGCGGCTATAACCACGCCCTGCGTATCGGCGAGGGCGAGTTTTATGACATGGAAAATCTTTCCTCGGCCAGCTACCCGGTATTGGCGCCCCGGGGCGGACGCAAGACCTACGCTGAGCCCAAGAGCGCACAGGGCCTGATCGCCAAGGACAGTCTGTGCTATGTGGACGGTACCAACTTTGTGATGAACGAGTACCGGGTGGACATGGGCCTGTCCGTGGATGAAGAGGACTGCCCCAAGACGCTGGTATCCATGGGCGCGTATGTCATCATCCTGCCGGACAAAAAGTACATCAACACGCTGGACCTGACGGACCACGGCAATATCGAGGCGTCCTACACCAGCAGCGGAGACGTGACCTTTGAGCTGTGCAATATCGGCGGCGAGGCGTATGCCAACACCACGGTGTCTGCCAGTGAGCCGGAGAAGAAAAACATGGCGCTCTGGATCGACACATCCTCCACGCCCCACACACTCAAACAGTATTCCGAGAGCAGCGCCATGTGGGTGAGCATTGCCACCACCTACGTCAAGATCCGAGCCACCGGCGTTGGCGCGAAGTTTGAGCAGTACGACGGCGTGGCCATCTCCGGCATTAAGAGTGAGGCGCTGCAAGACCTGAACGCCACCATGACCGTGTGGGCCAAGGACAACGACTACATCGTGGTGACCGGCATCCTGGATGAGGTGACCACGCAGACCGCCGCCCAGGGCGCAGTTACTGTGGAGCGCAGGATGCCCAACATGGACTTCGTGACCGAGGCCGGAAACCGGCTGTGGGGCTGCCGGTACGGCGTGGCGGCCAACGGCGCGGTGGTCAATGAGATCTACGCCTGTAAGTTGGGTGACTTCAAAAACTGGAACAGCTTTATGGGTGTGAGCACTGACAGCTGGGTGGCTTCTGTGGGCACCGACGGCCAGTTCACCGGCGCTGTGACGCACCTGGGCTATCCGGTGTTCTTCAAGGAGACCTGCCTGCACAAGGTGTACATCAGCTCTGCCGGCGCGCATCAGATCCAGGACACCAGCTGCCGCGGCGTGCAGAAAGGCTGCCACCGGAGTCTTGCCATCGTCAACGAGGTTCTTTACTACAAGGCCCGGAGCGCTGTGTGCGCCTACGACGGCTCTCTGCCTGTTGAGATCTCCGCTGCCCTTGGTGAGGTGCAGTACGGCGAGGCTGCGGCGGGTGGTCACGGCAATCTCTACTACATCTCCATGAAGGACGCCGAGAATTACCACATGTTCTGCTATGACACGGCAAAAAACATGTGGCACCGAGAGGACAATACCAGGGCAGACGCCTTCTGCGCTTGCCGGGGAGAGCTGTATTACATCGACCACAAGGACGGCCACATCAAGCAGGTGTCCGGCGGCGAGGGGCCGGTGCGCTGGATGGCAGAGACTGGCCTGATCGGCATTACCCTCCCCGACCAGAAGTATGTGTCGCGGCTCCTGCTGCGCGCTGCAATGGAAGTGGGAGCGACGGCGAGTGTGTATGGCCAGTACGACTCCAGCGGCGTATGGGAGCAGCTGTGCGCTCTCACCGGCACTTCCCTGCGGAGCTTCCTCGTCCCTGTCCGGCCCAAGCGCTGCGACCACATGAGGCTGCGCATCGAGGGTGAAGGAGATATCAAGCTCTATTCCATCACCAAGACCATTGAGCAAGGGAGTGATATCTGTTGATGGACCTGAGATATCCCAACATCACCGGCGCGTCCGAGACTGCACAGCTGATGCAGATGAGGAGCTATCTCCACCAGCTGGTAGATCAGCTGAATATGGCGCTCAAAGACATGGGTGGCGGCGGGGCACAGACCTATGCCGCCGCTATGCGGCAGGCCGCCGAGGCCTATGGAGAGAAGAACACGCCGGCCAACACCTTCAACTCCATCAAGGCCCTGATCATCAAGTCGGCGGATATCGTTAACGCATACTACGAGGAGATCAACCGCAAGCTGTCCGGTGTGTATGTGGCGGAGTCGGACTTTGGCAACTACACGCAAGAAGTGGAACAGCAGATACTGGAAAATGCGGAAGGCATTACGCAGCTGTTTACAGACACGGAGCTTTTGGAGCTGCAGGTCGACACATACACCAGAGAGACAAGGGCCTATATCAGGACCGGCGCTGTTGCCGAAACTGCCGACGGAAGGCCGATCTATGGCGTTGAGATCGGCCAGGCCGACACCGAGGATGGGGCGGGAACGTTCAAAAAAGCTGCCCGGTTCACATCGGACCGTTTGTCGTTTTTTGATGCGGCTGACAACGAGGTGGCCTATATCAGCGACAAAAAACTGTATATCTCCCACGTGCAGATCACGGGCACATTCAACCACGGCGGCTTTGTGGATGAGGCGCAGAGCAACGGAAGCATCGTAACGAAATGGATCGGTATTGGAGGTTAAATTATGGCATTGCAAGCATCGGTAATCACGAGTATTTCGCCCGGATACAACAACTTTTTCAACAGAGCGTTTTCGGTCAATTACCGGGTCAACTCCGCAGAGGTTTATATGCGGATGGGCATCTACCTGGTAGAGCTGGAGGGCGTTTATGAGCGCCTTATCCGCACGGAAAGCATTGGACAGAAAACGGCGGGCGCTCAAACTGCGAAAATTTCGCTGACGGATACGGAGCTAAGGACCATCTACGGTCATCTCCCGAACACGAGCGAGGGCGTAGTGGAAATCAGGCTTTTCTCCTACTCCGACGCAGCTTACACGCAGCAAGTCGGGGAATTTTCCTATCAAAAAGTCAAGATGGTCATCCCGGAAACAGACGACACAAGGCCGGTGGTCAGTCTGACTGTCGAGCCCGTTAACGATCACGGCGCTGCGTTTGACGGCTTGTTTATCAAAGGCAAAACAAAAATGAAGGTATCCGTGGAAGCATACGGCAGGTATGAGGCAAAGATCACGGCTTGTGAGGTTGCCTGGTTTTTTGGGGAAGAGTGGCTTTATACCGACTAT
>JAFYVA010000134.1 GCA_017549325.1 Oscillospiraceae bacterium | reverse complement strand
GATCTGCCCGCCGGCAAAATTGCCGATGGCGCAGCCCAGCGTATAGGAGGCGGTGATAAAGGCCTGTCCCTTCACCATGTCCGCCATGGAGATACGGCCGCGGGCATAGTACATCTGGGTGGGCGAGAGGAAGGTATAGGAGGTGGCCTGCAGCAGCTGGATGAGGTAGATGGCGTTGACGCTGGGGGCCACAAGGAACAGCACCGCCTTGACGAGGAAAGAAAGACCGGCAATTTTCAAAAGCCATGTGTCGCGGATGTGGCGGCGCAGCCGCTCGAAGAACAGCAGCACCAGCATCTCCACCGCCGTGGCGATGAACAGCGCCACGCCCACGCTGCCGCTGTCGCCGCCCAAGGGGCGCACCACCTCAATGAGATAGTTCTCCGTCATGGCGTGGAACATGGCCAGCAGCATCACGCCCACGAGGGAGAAGCAGTACCAGCGGTACTTGACAAAGAACTCCCCGATGGTGCAGCACTCCGGCGCCGCCGCCTGCTCCCGATGCACCGCGGGCAGGGCGGGATAGGCCAGCACCACCAGCACGTTCATCACCAGCAGCGCAAGGCTCACCCAGATCATCCACTCGATGCCCCAGCGGGCCATCAGCTTGCCGATCAGCAGCGCCGAGAGGGAGTAGCCCAGCGAGCCGATGCCGCGGCTGACGCCGTAGTTGAGGCGATAGCCGTTCTCCATATAGGATACGCTCAGGGCGTTCATCAGCGGCATCATGGCGTCGAGGGCGAACACGCCCAGCAGATACAGTGCGCCGAACAGGAGCCGCGACAGGGGCAGCAGCTGCACCGCGCCGAAGGCAAAAATGCACACCGCCGTCAGCGCCGCCGTCATCCACTTGAGCACATTGCCGCCCGTGCGGTCGGCAAAGTTGGCCAGCACCGGCTGGGCGGCGCAGGAGAGCAGGTTGCCCGCCGCCAGCATGGCGCCCACCGTGGCAGGGGCAAAGCCCTTGCCCAGCAAAAAGGCCGTGGCAAAGCTGACCACACCGGCCGCCGCGGCCCAGTAGGTCACCTGATGTACCGTATACTGTATCGTCATGGATCGTCTGTTCACGCATATACCTCACATAAAGTTTTCTCCATTATACCGCCAAAGTGCGCCGAAGGCAATCCCATATCCCTTTGTCCGTCAACTTGACCACGAAAAAGCGTGACGCTTTAGTCCTTTAAATTGCGAGACTTTTTCCTAATTCCCGTTTTTTGGGTATCTTTTTCAAGTTTCTCCCCTTTCGACCTTGTGCAAAAAAGAAACGGTGCATAATTATTTGTGGATTTTGTCTGTTGACAGTGCACAAAGACGGTGCTATAGTGTGCCCAACAAAGGCAAGGACGCGGAGTAGTAGACGGGAAAGCCCTTTCAGAGAAGTGTCGGTTGGTGCAAGACACGAAGGAGCCGAATCGTTGAACTGGCCGCAGAGCCGCTGTGCCGAAACCCCGGAGTAGGTGCAGACGGGCGCTCCCGTTACAGAGCAGGGATATGACTGTATCCTGTAGAGTGATCCCCGGTGAACGGGGATAAGAAGAGTGGTACCGCGGAATGCAAGTTTCGTCTCTTCTGCCTTATGGCAGGAGAGGCGTTTTTTATTTTCCCTGCCGCACATCAAATCATAGGGATTGTGAGGAAAACAGTTATGGAATTCGTAAACTTTGTGATGGCCATCAGCCCGATCATTTTTGTTCTGATCGGCATTCTGGTTCTCAAAAAGCCCGCCATGAAGGTCGCTCCCGTGGCACTGATCTGGACGATCCTTCTGGCCTTCACCTATTTCAATATCGGTGATCTGTCCTTCAACGAGAATGTCTCCGTGATCGACGGCCTGCTCTGGAAGGGCATCAAGGAAGGCTTTAAGATCGTGCTGATGGTGTTCGGCGCTTTCGTCATCCTCAACACGCTGAAAAAGACCGGTGCCATCGAGGATGTGAAGAATACCGTTACCCGCGTCAGCGGTGTTGACCGCCGCGTGCAGCTGATCATCGTGGGTATGCTGGTGCCCATCTTCCTGGAGGGTGCCGCCGGTGCCGGCGCTCCCGCCGCCATCGCCGCTCCTTTCCTGGTGGCACTGGGCTTCGACCCCATCACCGCCATCGCCGCCGCCCTGTTGGGTGACGCTACCCCCTGTTCCTGGGGCGGTGCAGGTCTGACCACCATCAACGGCGGTGCCGCTCTCGTCGAGGCCGGCATCTCCACCAACGCACTCAACTCCGCCATGGTGGGCCGCATCCATATGTTCGGCGCACTGATCATTCCCTTCATCATGATCGGTATGGTTTTCGGCCGCAAGGGCTACAAGGGTATCATCCCCTACCTCTGCTTCACCGGCGTGACCACCGGCGCTATCATGTTCGCACTGAGTAACTTCGTGGGCCCCGAGGTCACCTCTATGGGTACCGGCCTCCTGTCCATCCTGCTGTCCGTGGTGTATGTCAAGCTCTTCCCCATCCACACCCCCGAGGAGTTCAAGTACAAGGGCGGCGACAAGGCCAAGCAGAAGTACAGCGCCTTCCGCGCCATGTCTCCCTACATCTACATGCTGGTGCTGCTCCCCGTGATCCGTTACGGCTTCCCCGCTATTGTGGAAAACGGCTTCGCCATCATGTGCACCTTCGGCTACATCGTCTGGGTGGATATCGTCATCCTCTTCTGCGGCATCATGGGTGCCATCACGCTGGGCGTGAAGAGAAAGGAAATGTTTGAGATCTTCGGCACGACCATCAAGGGCGTGATGCCTGTTCTGATCACCATGGGCAGCCTCCTGGTGCTGGCTTACATCATGCAGTCCAACACCACCGGCATGATGAGCCTCATCGCCAACAAGATCGCCGGTGTCGCCGGTATGGCCTATCCCGCCGCCGCCGTGTTCATCGGCGCCCTCGGCTCCTTCATCACCGGTACGGGCCTCGGCTCCAACATCATGTTCGCCGGTATGCACGTGGAGGCCGCAGGCGTGCTGGGTATCAACCCCATCACCGTGTTTGCCGGTCAGAACGCCGGTGGCTCGCTGGGTAACCTGATCTGCCCCAACAACACCGTTGCCGCCTGCGCCACCGTCGGCGAGGTGGGTCACGAGAACAAGGTCATGAAGCGCACCATCCCCGCCTTCGCCATTCTGGTGGTGATGTACATGATCCTCGCCCTCATCTACACCTTGGTGCTGTTCCCCCATTTCGGTATGTAACAACGCTTTCTCAGGGAGGGGCTTCCCCTCCCTGAAAGCCCGTATAAACGATTGTATTCGGAGGTATTTTGTATATGAAAACGAGAAAAGTCGGCGTCATCGGTCTGGGCCATGTGGGTGCCCATGTGGCATACTCTCTGGCCATTCAGGGCATCGCAGATGAGCTGGTGCTGGTGGATATGAACGATAAGAAACTCTGCAGCGAAGTGCAGGATCTGCGTGATGCCGTGGCCTATATGCCCCATCGCGTGGCCGTTTCCGCCGGTGACTTCCCCGATCTGAAGGATTGCGATGTGATCGTAAACTGTGTCGGCAAGATCACCCTTTTGACCACCGGCAACCGCCTCGACGAGATGGACTTCACCATCGCCGCCGTCCGCAGCTACGCCCATAAGATCAAGGCCAGCGGCTTTGACGGCGTGCTCATCAACATCACCAACCCCTGTGACATCGTCACCCGCGAGCTGGCCATGGAGCTGGGTCTGCCCAAGGGCCGCGTCTTCGGTACCGGCACCGGCCTGGACACCTCCCGTCTGCTCTCGGCGCTGAACCGCCAGACCGGCATCGACCACAAGTCCATCACCGCCTATATGCTGGGCGAGCACGGCGCACTGCAGTTCGCCCCCTGGTCTGCCGTGTCCTTCTGCGGTATGCCTCTGGACGAGTGGGCCAAGACCGACGAGCGCTTCCGCTTCGACCGCGAGGCGCTGAAGAAAGAGTCCATCGGCGGCGGCTGGGTCACGTATTCGGGCAAGCAGTGCACCGAGTACGGCATCTGCACCACTGCCGCCCGCATGGTCAGCATCGTGCTCCACGATGAAAAGGCCATCATGCCCGCCAGCATGGAGCTGTGCGGCGAATACGGCGAAGAGGGCCTGTTTGTCGGCGTCCCCTGCCTCATCGGCAAGAACGGCGTGGAGAAGGTCATCGAGCTGCCTCTCACCGAAGAGGAAATGGCCACCTTCCATGACTGCTGCGAGGGTGTCCGCAAGAACATGGAACACCTGAAGGACATCGTGTAAGCCGCCGCAAAAATTAAACAGTGACAATTCCCTCCGTTTGTCGTATACTATTGGATAGAATACGACAAACGGAGGGTTTGTTTATGCAATACACACTGAAAAACGCCCGCTTCACCGCCGTGACCGAGTCTCTGGGCGCGGAGCTGATCTCCCTCAGAGACAACGGCGGCAGAGAGTACATCTGGACGGGCGAGGCACCCTACTGGTCGGGCCGCAACCCCGTCCTCTTCCCCATCGTGGGCCGCGCCAAGGACGATACCCTTATCTTTGAGGGCAAGGCCTACCCCATGGCCAAGCACGGCTTCGCCCGCAAGAGTGCGTTTTCCGTGACGGCACAGGGGGAGGACTTCATCACCTTCGGCCTGCACCAGAGCGAGGAAACGCTGGCGCAGTACCCCTTCCCCTTCACCCTCTCCGTCACCCACCGTCTCACCGATGATGGCTTCTCCACCGAGTACGCCATCGAGAACACCGGCGATCAGACGATGCCCTGCTGCATCGGCGGCCACACCGCCTACCGCTGCCCCCTCGACGAGGGCGAGCACTTCGGCGACTACGAGATCGTCTTTGACGAGGCCGAGACGGCCCATACGCTGCTCCTCGACCTCAATACCGCCCAGCTCAGCGGCGCGCGGGAGCTGTGGCTGGACAAGAGCGACCGCTTTGCCCTCCGCCACGGGGATTACGCCCGTCTCGACACCCTCATCTTCGACGGCCTGCGCTCCACGGGCGTCGCCCTGCGGCATCGTCTCACCGGCCACGGCGTCCACGTGGACTTCTCCGGCTTCCCCATGCTGGGTATCTGGACACAGGGCGCGGAGGAGGCACCCTTCATCTGCCTCGAGCCGTGGCACGGCTGCTGCGGCATGGCGGGCGAGAGCGGCGAATTCCGCGACAAGCGCCACTCCATGCTGCTCCACAGCGGCGAGGTCAAACGCCTGACCTACACCGTCACGACGCTGTAAGGGAGGGGCACAGTATGGGCAAGAAATCCATTTTCAACCGCTATTTCATCCTGCTGTTCCTCACCTCCGTGTGCTTCTGCACCGCCACGGAGATGAACAACGTGGTGCTGCCCCTCTATGTCACCGAGGATTTGGGCGGCACCGCCGCCACCATGGGCATCCTGACCTCCATCTACACCGCCGTCTCGGCGCTGAGCCGCCCCGTCAACGGCATCCTCACCGACCGCCACCGCCGCCGCAACGTGATGCTCATCGGCTGCGTTCTCTATGCCCTGGGCATCTTCTTCTGCGGCTTTATCCCCGTGCTGGCCGCCGCCTTCATCGCCCGCGGCGTGCAAGGCATCGGCTACTCCGCCGCCTCCACCGCCAACATGGCCGCCTCCAACGACGTCATCCCCCACGAGTACCTCAACGAGGGCGTGGGCTACTTCGGCATCAGCCAGACGCTGCCCTCCCTCTTCGCGCCGCTGCTGGCCACCACGCTGGTCGCCGTCATCGGCAACCGCAGCAGCCAGTACGTCACCGCCGCCTTCTGCGTGGCCGCCACCGTCCTCTCGCTGTTCGTCAACTACGAGGGCAAGCGCGAATACGCCTCCCGTCAGAGCGAAACACCCCGGGAGGACAAGGGCGCCTTCATCGAGCCCACCGCCATCCCCTCGGCCCTCATCGAGTTCGGCTCGCTGTTCTTCACCACCGCCATCATGGTGTTCATCGCCCTGTTCTTCACCGCCGGCGGCCTCTCCACGGCGATGCTGGGCGCCTACCTCACCACCACGGGCGTGTCGATCCTCCTGTTCCGCACACTGCTGAGCCGCTTCGTGGGTAAGGTCAATCCCCTTGTCCTGCTGATCCCCGCGTGGCTGTGCGGCATCGCCGAGTGTCTGCTGCTGCCCCGGTGCCGCACGATGCTTGCCTGCATCGCCATGGGCATCCTCTTCGGCGCGGTCCACGGCGTGGTGTGGATGGTCAACGGCTCCCTGGCCGTCCATCGCGCCGCCCCCCATCGCCGCGGCGCGGCCAACGGTACCTTCTATCTGGCCTTCGACGCCGCCATCGGCATCGCCGCCACCGTCTGGGGCCTGTGCATCGATGCCGTGGGCTATGCCAACACCTACCGCATCGCCGCCTGCGGCTACGGCGCGATGATCCTCGTCGCCCTCTTCGTCTACCGCCGCTGGCGCGCAGCGGCGGGATAACGCCGCCACAGACAACAAAAGAGCTGACCCGTCGGGTCAGCTCTTTTTTCTCGTTTATTCCTCGCGGGGCAGGCTCTCCAAGTAGTCCACAAACTGCTGGGCCACGCGCCCCGAGAAGCCGCGGTGGCGGCGCTCCCACGTATTGGCCATGTCCAGCAGCTTCGTCTCCTCCACGGTAATGCCGCGGCGGCGGGCCAGCTCCCTCACGATGGCGTGGTACTCCTTCTGTGTGGGCACGTTGTAGTTGATCTTCACGCCGAAGCGGGCGGAGAGGGAGGTCTTCTCCTCCACCGTATCGGAGCGGTGGATATCGCCGTGATGCTCCATGTCGGTGCGGTCGTTCCACGTATCCCGCACCAGATTGCGGCGGTTGGAGGTGGCATAGATCAGCACGTTGTCCGGCCGCGTCTCCACGCCGCCCTCGATGACGGCCTTCAAGAACTTGTACTCCACCTCGTTCTCCTCGAAGGAGAGGTCATCAATAAAGATGATGAATCGGTAGTTGCGGTTCTTGATGTAGCCCAGCACCGCCGAGAGATCGCGGAACTGGTGCTTGTAGATCTCGATCATGCGCAAGCCGCGGTCGTAGTACTCGTTGATAAGGGCCTTGACGGAGGTGGACTTGCCGGTACCGGCGTCGCCGTAGAGCAGCACATTGTTGGCGGCCTTCCCCTCCAGAAACGCCTCGGTGTTGCGCCGCAGCGTCTGCTTCTGGAACTCGTAGCCCAGCAGGTCATCCAGCATCACGCCGTCGATGTTGCTGATGGGGAGATAGGTGACCTTCCCCTCCTCGCTGCCGATGCGGAAGGCGCGGTTCATGGCAAAGACGCCGTAGCCGTAGGCGCGGTAGTAGTCCGTCATCACCGTGAAGAGTTCTTCTTCATGGGCGGCGACAAAGCGGCGGCGCAGCGACTGCACCTGCGCGCTCACGTCGCGGTTGTACATCCGCTCCCGCTTGGGGATGGCGCGGTAGTGACACAGGGCAGAGAAGCAGTCGATGCCGAGATCGGCCTCGATGGGGCCGAAGTCGAAGTCCATCAGACGGCGGAACAGGGCAAAGTCCCGCTTGGCGAAGGTGTTGACGCTGCCCTCCCGTGCCCCGACACGCTCACAGGTGCGGGTAAAGGAGTTCTCGTTGGTCATCATCAGCCATGTCAGATAGCACTGCCACAGATTCTCGTCGAAGCCGCAGGCGGTGGCCAGATCCAGCAAGCGCTTCATCTGGCCGTAGATGCGGCCGATCAGCTCGTCGCGGTCGCTCTGTCCTGCCTCCCAGTCGCGGAAGATTTGGCTCAGCTGCACCAGTATCTCGTCGCGGCGCAGGTCGCTGAAGAGCAGCAGATGGGATACGATACGATACATACCGTTGCCCTCCTCTCGTTTTCCTTCGTTTTCTCAGCCGAGGATGGCGCCCTTGTCGGCAGAGGAGACCATCTTGGCATAGCGGGCCAGATACCCGGTCTTGATGCGGGGCTCGGGGCAGACCCACTTGGCGCGGCGGGAGGCCAGCTCCTCGTCGCTGAGGGCCACGGAGATGGTGTGGTTGGGGATATCGATAGAGATGATATCGCCCTCCTCCACCAGAGCGATGTTGCCGCCGCTGGCGGCCTCGGGGGAGACGTGACCGATGGAAGCGCCGCGGGTGGCACCGGAGAAACGGCCGTCGGTAATGAGGGCCACATCCTTATCCAGACCCATACCGGCGATGGCGGAGGTGGGGTTGAGCATCTCACGCATACCGGGGCCGCCCTTGGGGCCCTCGTAGCGGATGACCACCACGTCACCGGCAACGATCTTGCCGGCGTAGATGGCGGCGATGGCATCGTCCTCGCAGTCGAAGACGCGGGCGGGGCCCTGATGCACCATCATCTCGGGCGCCACGGCGCTCTGCTTGACCACGCAGCCGTCGGGGGCCAGATTGCCCTTCAGCACGGCGATGCCGCCGGTCTTGGTATAGGGGTTGTCGATGGGACGGATAATGTCGTGATTGCGGTTCACCACGCCCTGAAGATTCTCGGCCATGGTCTTGCCGGTGCAGGTCAGCACGGAGGTGTCGAGAAGGCCGATCTTATTGAGCTCGCTCATGACGGCGCTGACGCCGCCGGCGCGGTCAAGATCCTCCATGTAGGTGTTGCCGGCGGGAGCCAGATGGCACAGGTTGGGGGTCTTGTCGGAGATCTCGTTGGCCATGTCGAAGCTCAGCTCGATACCGCACTCGTGGGCGATGGCGGGCAGGTGCAGCATGGTGTTGGTGGAGCAGCCCAGTGCCATATCGATGGTCTCGGCGTTGTGGAAGGCGGCCTCGGTCATGATGTCGCGGGGGCAGATGTTGCGCTCCACCAGCTCCATGATCTTCATACCGGCGTGCTTGGCAAGGCGCAGACGGGCAGACATCACGGCGGGGATGGTGCCGTTGCCGGGCAGGGCCATACCGATGGCCTCGGTGAGGCAGTTCATGGAGTTGGCGGTGTACATACCGGAGCAAGAGCCGCAGGTGGGGCAGGCGTTGTTCTCGTACTCCTCCACCTCGGCCTCGTCGATCTTGCCGGCATAGTAGGCACCCACGGCCTCGAACATATGGCTCAGGCAGGTGCGGCGACCGTCGTTCATGGTGCCGGCCAGCATGGGGCCGCCGGAGACGAACACGGTGGGCACATTGACGCGGGCCGCGGCCATCAGCAGACCCGGCACATTCTTATCACAGTTGGGGATCATCACCAGACCGTCGAACTGGTGGGCCTGTGCCATGGCCTCGGTGGAGTCGGCGATCAGGTCACGGGTGACGAGGGAGTACTTCATACCCACATGGCCCATGGCGATACCGTCGCACACGGCGATGGCAGGGAACTCCACAGGCGTACCGCCTGCGGCGCGGATACCGGCCTTGACCGCCTCGGCGATCTTGTCCAGATTCATGTGGCCGGGGACGATCTCGTTATAGGAGCACACCACACCGATGAGGGGGCGCTCCAGTTCCTCCTTGGTATAGCCCAGAGCGTAGAGCAAAGAGCGGTTGGGTGCGGCGGGGATGCCCGCCTTGACGACTTCGGAACGCATAGTCATTTCCTCCTGAGGGTTAGTTGGATGCGGTGTCCAGATCGGTGTCGCTGCCCCAGAGCATGTTGCGGCGCAGCTCGGCACCCACGGTCTCCATCTG
>JAFYVA010000133.1 GCA_017549325.1 Oscillospiraceae bacterium | reverse complement strand
TACGGAGGCTTAGCTCAGCTGGTTAGAGCGCCTGCTTCACACGCAGGAGGTCACTGGTTCGAGTCCAGCAGTCTCCACCAAGCAAAAAGACACCCAACAGGGTGTCTTTTTTGCTTGGTGGAGAAATCATTGCATTGCGAGGGGGCATACCTTCCCCCTCGCGCTCCCCCATGCAGACTTGTTAGCGGCTGCGATACAGCAAGCGTTGGGCAGAACTGCGCAAAAAGACACCCAACAGGGTGTCTTTTTTGCTTGGTGGAGCACATTGACATCCCCGCTGCGGGGGAGTAGAATACGGAACAGGAAGAAGTTTTCTGCACAAAGGAGGCGATGGGATGCAGCAGGGCCAGCCCGCGCAGGGCAATCCGCTGGGATATGCACCGATTCCCGGGCTCATAACCAAGTTTGCCGTTCCGGCCATCATCAGTATGCTGGTCAGCGCCATATATAACATCACAGACCAGATTTTCATCGGTAATATCATCGGCATGTACGGTAACGCCGCCACCAACGTGGCCTTTCCCGTGGTGACGCTGACCATCGCCTTTTCCCAGCTTTCGGGAGTGGGAACGGCGGCCAACTTCAATATCTGTATGGGTGCCAGACGCACAGAGGATGCGCGGAATTATGTGGGCGCAGGCCTGACGCTGATGAGTCTGTTCGGTGTTGCCGTTATGGTGCTGACGCTGGCGCTGAAAACGCCGATCCTGTGGATCTGCGGAGCCACCGAGGCAGTATTTGAGTATGCATCCACCTATCTGGGCATTACGGCCATTGGATTGCCCTTCCTGCTGATAGGCAATGCCATGTCCAATCTTATCCGCGCCGACGGCAGTCCCCGCTATGCCATGCTCAGCAGTATCGTTGGTGCGATTCTCAATGTGGGACTGGATGCCCTATTTATGCTGGTATTTCAATGGGGGATCGTCGGTGCGGCGTGGGCGACCATCATCGGTCAGATCGTGTCCTTTGTTGTCACCGCCGCCTATTTTGCCCGCTTCCGCGCTTTCCCGCTCGACCGTACGGTGCTGGGTTTGCCGGGAAAGTATGTCAAGGGGATCCTGCGTCTCGGAATCGGCTCCACCATCAACCACCTTGTGATGACGCTGGTAAATGTGGTGCTGAACAATATGCTCAAGACATACGGTGCCCTGTCTGCCTACGGCAGCGATATCCCCCTGGCGGTGTCCGGCATCGCGGCCAAGATCAACAGCATCCTCATTTCCTTTGGCGTGGGTATCAGCCATGGCTGCCAGCCCATTATTGGATTTAACTACGGCGCGAAAAACTACAGCCGCGTAAAGAAGACCTACAAGATGGCGCTGCTGGCCTCGCTGGCGATTGGTTTTGTGGCATTTCTGGCCTTTCAGCTGTTCCCGTATCAGATCACCTCGGTGTTCGGCAGCGGTGATGTACTGTACTACGAGTTTGCCGCAAAATACTTGCGTATCTATTTGATGATGACGCTTGTTTTCGGTATGCAGCCCTTGTCCATGTGTTTCTTTACCGCCATTGGCAATGTGCGCCACAGCATTTTGATCTCCCTGTCCCGACAGGGGTTCTTCCTCATTCCGCTGCTTCTGATCCTTCCTCTGTTCTTCGGGCTCAGCGGTGTGTTGTGGGCCGGCCCCATTTCCGATGCGCTGGCCTGTGTGTTTGCGCTTTTGTTGGTGGTGCGGGATTTCCGCCGTCTGGATATGCTGCAGATGCAAACAATGTAAACAAAGATCCGCCGCTTCGGTCCCTCTGAAGCGGCGGATCTTGTCTTGTGAGAGGGGAGGGTGTCGTGGCTCAGGCGACACCTTCCCGTTCAGGAGAGAAAGGCTACGGATGCAACCGATACAGAGACAGAGTCAATGTCTGTTGAAGAGGGGCAGCACCGTGAAGAAGGTGCAGGCGGCGAACGCGGCACCCAGCAGCAACGTGATGGTGCCAATGGCGTTGATGCCGGAGACACACCAGGCGAAGCACAGAGCGGCGGTAGCAATGAGGCTGATAAGAGCGGCGATAACGAGGTTATTGTTTTTCATAGTTGTTTCTCCTTTCGGTCTTTGCGGTGGGTTGCGTTCTTTCTGATTGTATGGTATCATGGGCAGGAACATTTGTAAAGCGAATGATTATCATATTTAACATTACAAAACCAGATGTATAAGGGGCGAGAAAAGTGGATATGAATGTGTTGAAATATATGGCCTTTGCCAAGACGGTGGAGTACGGCAGTTTTACTCGTGCAGCGGAGATCCTGCACTACTCGCAGTCCGGCATTTCCCGTATGATCGCCGACCTGGAACAGGAATGGGGATTCTCCCTTCTGGAGCGCAACCGCAGCGGCACGCGCCTGACAGCGGAGGGAGAACAGCTCCTGCCCTACGCCCAGAAGCTGTGCCGTGCCTACGAAAAGCTGCAGATGCAGGTGGATGACATACGGGGCTTGCAGCGCGGTTTTATCCGCATCGGTGCCATCGCGTCCACGGCGATCCATTGGGTGCCCAACATTATCCGTGCCTTTCAGAAGGATTTTCCCGGGATCAACTACGAACTGCTGCTGGGAGACTATGAAGAAGTGGTGCAGTGGCTGGTGGAAGGACGGGTGGACGGAGCGTTTACCATTTTGCCGGTAGGGGAGGGGTTGGAGAGCATCCCCCTGGAGCAGGATGAACTGGTGGCGATCCTGCCGCCGGAGCACCCCCTGGCGGCGCAGGAGTCGGTGGAACTGGAATCTCTCTGCCACGATCCGTTTTTGATGTTGGAGATCCAGACAGGCAAGCGCAGCACGATCTACGATCTGTTTCGCCGCCGCGCGCTTACACCCCGTGTGCTGCTGACCACGTGGGAGGATTTTGCCATTACCACCATGGTGGAAAACGGGCTGGGTGTCAGCGTGCTGCCCCGATTGATTTTGCGCCGCACGCCCTATCGCATTGCCGTTCGCCCGCTGACGGAGCCGGCTTACCGTCAACTGGGTTTTGTGCTGCGCTCACGGGACAACGCTTCACTGGCAATGAAGCGGTTTTTGCAATATCTCGATGCCCGGAACGACACACAGACATAACGAACAAAAAAGCATCCTCCAAACAGGAGGATGCTTTTTATGCATAATCGTCGTTGATGGGTCAGCGGTATAAAGATGGGGAAAAGAGCATCTTTTACCGCATCAACGGCGGTCAGCAATCAGCCTTCACCGTTTTTGATCTCTACACCGCCGCAAATGACAGCGCCCTTGGCAACAGAGATGCTGTTGGTAACGATGCTGCCGTTGATGCGGGCAGTCTGCTCCAGCGTGATGTGACCGGCAATGGTGATATCACCGGTAATGGTGCCGGCACAACGCAAATCGTGGGCGATGACGCGGCCCATCACGCAGGAATCGGGGGAGACCGCCACAAGTTCGTCTGCCTCCGTGTCGCCCGTCAGGGTGCAGCCGTTCAGCTGCAAAGAGCCGACACGGAGATTGCCCTCCACGGTGTTGCGGAGGATCACGCTGCCCTTGGCGGTGATGTCGCCGCGAAACACACCGGCTACTTCCACATCGCCTTCCGAGCGGAGCTTGCCCTCCCATACGGTATCTGCCGTCAGGTAGCTGACCGGACGAAGGGAGACCACGGGAGCTGCAGTAGGGATGGCCGGAACAGTATCCGCAGCCTTTGTTGCGGGAACGGTGTCTGCGGGACGTGCGACCATAGTTTCCGTAGCGTTTTTCTTCTCTTTGATGATCAAAACCTCTGCAGGCTCATCGCTGCCAATGCCAAACATTTCAAACATTGCGCGCTTCATATTGCTTGTCTTCATAGTGGGGTCTCCTTTCTGTTCCAAAGCGGGCCTCTTTCTGCGCCACAGCGGTGCGGTATATGCCGGAAGACCATCCTCTCCCATGGCGCCATAGCCCAAGAGCGATGCCCACGGATGATGTTTCTGCTGGGCGAGGGCTTGCTCGTAAAGTGTGATCGATTGTGCGTAAATGTGACGGCTGCGACTGAGAACTTCTGCAGACTTGTGGGAGTGTTGCTTTTTTTCTGCCCGATGTCGGGCCTGCTGAAGCTGCTCTGCGGCTTCCGTTACCATTCTCCGACGCTCTTTCAAAGTTTTATCGGTGCGATACAGGCAAAGGGCCGAAACGGCCGCTGCAGCCAGCAACAGGACGAGGATAACCACTGCGGCGAACTCCTTTCCCACCATCGACAGAGCCGATTTGTTGTTCTTACTATACTAAAAATATCCTATGTCGGGTGAGAAAAAGCGCGAGATGCGCTTTTTTCGCCTTGAAATGCAGGGGCGGTCCTTGGATGCGACTTGCCACAGAGTCGGAAACTGTGGTAAAATAGCAACAAGATGAAAGGGGGCGAGTGGATGTACCTTGCGGTATGTGATGACCTGCTGAGCGAGCGGGAGGGAATTGTTGCATCGCTGGAGCGCTGGCAGCAGCGCCGCGGTGCCCATTTGCGCTATCGTGTTTTCTCCGGTGCCTCGGCCATGCTGGATGCGGCGCGGGAAGAACCCTTTGACTGCTATCTTTTGGATATTCTCATGCCCGGAATAAACGGATTGGAAGCGGCCCGCGAGATCCGAACCTTCGATGAAGCCGCCCGGATCGTGTTTTTGACCACCTCGCCCGGATTTGCCTATGAGAGCTACGGTGTCCACGCGCTGGACTACCTGCTCAAGCCCGTGGACGAGGAGCTGCTGTTTGCGCTGCTGGATAAGCTGTGGCTTGCCGAGCGCCGTCCCGCTGAGGGCATGACCGTCAAGGCGGGCGCCACCCTTGTCCGTGTAATATTCTCTGAGCTGTCCCATGTGGAAGTCAGTGGAAAACATCTCTATTTCAACATGACGGACGGAACCATTCGTCAGGTGGCCGGAACGATGCGGGAGGTAGAGGAGGCGCTGTTGGCGCGGCCGGAGTTTACCCACATCCACCGCTCCTACATTGTCAACCTGTACCAGGTGGCGGAGCTGTCTGCATCGGGTGTTTGCACCTTCTCGGGAAAAACGCTGCCTGTTTCGCGCCTCCTGTACAGTACGGTGCAGGAGAAGTATATGAATCTCTTATTTGCCGAGCGGGAGGTAGAAACATGAATCTTGTGACAGCTTCGCCCCTGTTGGTGGCAATCTATGTAGCGGTGCTGCTGTGGATCCTGATGGATCTCCGTTTTGCGGCGCTGCGCCCGACAGAAAAGATTGTGATCCCTCTCCTTATCCTGCTGTTGGGCATCGGTAACCACCTGCTGCGGGTGCATTTGGGGGCAGAAACATATGCGCCGCTGGTGTTCCTGACACTGCATCTGCCCTATTTTTTCATCTTTCTCTATCTTACGCGCTGCGGCCCGTTCAAGATGGCCTTTATGATCTTCACCGCCGTGGTCTTTACCGCGCCCACCGTCCATGTCAGTAACGCCCTGCGTACAGAGGGCGTCGCAGACCGTGTCGGCGTGATGCTCGTCGCCAATTTGCTGATGTATGCCGTATTGCTGGCCTTGGCGCAATTTGTGTTCCGCAAGGGCTTCAACCATCTTGTCAAGTACGGCGAGAGGCATACAGTGGCACTGTTTTCGCTGATCCCGCTGCTGTATTTTGTGTATATGTTTGCTGCCATGAACGCCGACTTCTCCGGTGTCGGACATATTGCGCGGCTGATGCCCACCCTTTTTGTCATGGCCTCCTATTTCCTGATGCTGCGGGTCTACCACGAGTTACAGGAAAAGCGGCGGCTGGAAGTAGAAGAACTTGCCATGAAAGAGTCGCTGGCCGCAGCAGAGGAGCAGCTGGCGCTGCTGTGGAAATCTGCCAACCAGACGGCGGTGTACCACCATGATATGCGCCACCATCTGAATATGCTGGCCGGTTTTCTGGATTCGGGCAAGCCGGAGTATGCCTCGGACTACATTCGCGGCATACAGGATGAGGTCTCGGCCCTGTCCCTGCGCCGCTTCTGTGAAAACGAGGCGGTGAACCTGCTGTGTTCCTCCTTTGCTGAGAAGGCAGCGCGCAGCGGCGTGGCCCTGACGGTGGAGGCAAGCGTGGGAACAAAACTCCCGCTTTCCGACACAGAACTGTGTTCGGTGCTGTCCAACGGGCTGGAAAATGCCCTCCACGCCGCCGCACAGCTGGAGGATCGGCGATGGGTGCACCTGTACTGCGCCGAGAAGAGCGGCAATCTCCTGGTGGAGATCTGCAACCCCTACGAAGGACAGCTCGCGCTGTCCGACGGGCTGCCCCGATCCGACCGCACCGGTCACGGCTACGGCTGCCGCAGCATCGCCGCCATCGTCCGTCAGCACCGCGGACACTGTCTGTTTGAACCGAAAGACGGTATCTTTACGCTCCGCATTGCCATCCCTCTTGTGAAAAGATAAGGAACCTTGTATATGGAAGTGTCTCAAAACAGGGACTTTCTCGCAACAGCGCCTGTAGGGGTGCTGTTGCGAAAACTTGCCGTACCCACAGTGTTGGCCCAGCTGGTCAATATGTGCTACAACATCGTCGACCGCATCTATATCGGCCGTATGCCGGAGGTGGGCGATCTGGCGCTGACGGGTGTAGGTCTGTGTATGCCCATTATCCTTATCGTCTCGGCCTTTGCCGCCCTCTTCAGCGGCGGCGCGCCCCGGGCCTCCATCTTCATGGGCCAGAGCCGCATCGATGAGGCAGAGAAGGCCATGGGCGGCTGCTTTGCTATGCAGGTGGCGGCCTCTGTGGTGCTGACGGCGGTGCTGCTGATCTGGAACCGCGATTTTATCATGGCCTTTGGCGGCAGCCCCAACACCGTCGGCTACGCCGTGGATTATATGAATCTCTACGCCTGCGGCACCGTTTTCGTGCAGCTGACACTGGGCATGAATGCCTTCATCTCGGCCCAGGGCTTTACCCGCACCAGTATGCTCTCGGTGGTCATCGGCGCTGTGTGCAACATCGCCCTCGACCCCATTTTCATCTATGCCCTCGGCATGGGTGTCCGTGGCGCGGCGCTGGCCACCGTCATTTCGCAGGCGGCATCCTGCACATGGATTTTGTGCTTCCTACTTGGCAAAAAGACCCGTCTGCGCCTGCGCCGGCAGCATATCCGCATCCGGCCCTGCGTGGTACTGCCCTGTATCGCTCTGGGCACGGCGTCCTTCATCATGCAGAGCAGTGAGAGCGTCATCGCCATGTGCTTCAATGCCTCTTTGCAGACCTATGGCGGCGACATCGCTGTGGGCACCATGACCATCCTCACCAGCGTCATGCAGTTTGCCATGCTGCCCCTGCAGGGTCTGGGGCAGGGCGCGCAGCCCATTTTGAGCTACAACTACGGCGCCGGAAACAAGCAGCGGGTGAAAGATGCCTTCTTCTGCCTGCTGAAGGTAAGCCTTGCCTACTCGCTGAGCCTTTGCGCGCTGGTGGAGTTGTTCCCGCAGGTGTTTGTGGGTATCTTCACGCCTAAGGCGGAGCTGATTGCCTTTGCCTCTCGTGCCCTGCGGGTGTATTTTGCGGGCGTGTCCATTTTCGGCCTGCAGGTGGCCTGCCAGATGGCCTTCTTGTCCCTTGGCAAGGCTCTCAGCTCCATCACTGTGGCGGTGATGCGAAAGTTTATTCTGCTGCTGCCGCTGATCTACATCGTCCCCCGATTGATGGAGGATAAGACGATGGGTGTGTACTTGGCCGAGCCCGTCGCCGATGTGGCGGCCGTGTGCTTTACGGCGGTCTTGTTCTTCTTCCAATTCAGAAAAGTCCTGCGGGAAATGAAATAAAAAAATCTCACCCATCCGGGTGAGATTTTTGGTTTATATAGACGCAATGAGTTTCTTGTAGAAGTCCACAGCGCCGCTGAGGCAGTCCACGGATATGGTCTCATTGAGGCCGTGCATACCGCTGAGCTGCTCCTTGCCGTACACCACGGGAGAGAACCGGACGCAGTTGTCGGACACGGCGTGGAAGAAGCGGCAGTCGGTGCCGCCGGTGACCACATAGGGGATGGCGGGCAGGCCGGGGAACACCTGGCCGATGACCTTCTCCGTCAGTGCCCACACATCGCCGTGGATGTCCAGCACGGGAGAGGGGTCGTGGCCGTTGATGACCTCCATCTCGATGCCGTATTTCGCCGCCATCTTTTCCAGCAGGGCGATGGACTCGTCCTTCTTCTGGTGGGGGATGAAGCGGAGATTGGCCACAACGGAAGCGGCCTGGGGAATGACGTTAAAGGCCTCGGAGCCGCTGGCCATGGTAAAGGCCACGGAGGTACGCAGCATGGCGGCAGCCTGCGGCGATATCATGGGCATCACGGCCTTGAGGAGACCGCCGAAGAGCCAGAGATTGCTGAAGAGGAAACGGTAGGCAAAGGGTGCGTAGACTGCCAGCTGGGAGAACATGGCCTTCAGCTCACGGGACAGCTCACGGCGGAAGGGGTCGTTTTTGTTGACCTTGCTGACGAATTTGGCCAGCTCCACCAAGGGGGTCTTGCGGGGAGGTGCGGAGGAGTGACCGCCGCGGCCGTGGGCGGTAAAGCGCAGGTTGCCCTGTCCCTTCTCGAACACGCCCACCATGGCGTACAGACCCTTGATGCCGCCCACGGGCTCGTCGATGATGGCGCCGCCCTCGTCGAACACAGCGTAGGGCTTCACGCCGCGGCGCTGCAGCTCGGCTACCAGCTTGGGTGCGCCGTCGCCGCCGAACTCCTCGGTGCAGGAGGAGGCGATATACACATCCTGAGGAGGCGTTACACCCTCGGCCAACAGTTCTTCGATGGACTGAAAAATGGCCATCAAAGAGCACTTGGTATCGGCACTGCCGCGACCCCAGACGAGGCCATCGGCAATATCGCCGGAGAAGGGCTCGTGGCTCCACTCGCCCTCGGCGGGCACCACATCCTGATGGGACATCAGCACGATCGGTTTTTCGGAAGAGGCACCCTTCCAGTAATACAGGAGATTGCCGTCGATCTCCGTCTTTTCCAGATGTTGGTGGACGAGAGGGAAGAGGGAGGCAAGGAGCTTGTGGAAAGCCAGAAAATTCTCGGTGCGGCGATCCTCGTTGGAGGCCACCGTGTTGTGCTGCACCATGGCCGAGAGCTTCTCGGCATAGCCGCGGGCGCGGGCGTTCTCCGGCTCGGGGCGGTAGGTGGAGACCTTAGACCCGCTCAGCAGCGTTTTGATCAGGGCGATCAGCAGCAGGAGAAGGACAAGGCCAACGAGGCACAGCAGAATGATGCCTGCGATTTTCACTGAGCCGTCGCCTCCTTCTTGTGGAGTACGAAGGCGATGGCGATGGCGATACCGCCGGCGGGCAGGATCATAAAGCTGGTGGCAGAGGACAGGCCGGGCACGAGGATGAACAGGACGCACATGGCCAGCAGAGGCAGCGCCGCCACCTTCAGGTTGCCGCGGAAGTACTTGTAGGCCATAGCGCCGAAGAGGGCGGGCACCACATTGTCAAAAGCGGGCTGCAGTGCGGGGTTCTGCAGCAGGGGCTGCAGGGGCAGCAGCAGCACCACGCCCACGGCCAGCACCAGGATCGTGACAAGGGAGGATGTGGCGATGGACAGGGTGGAGATGATCTCGTTCTCGGGGGTACCGGACTTAGCGCCCACCATGTCGCGGGCGTTGATGGCGCAGGGGATCTTCATGTTGATGAGGTTACCGGTGATGAAGGCGAGGTAGCCGCCGCCGGCACCCAGCATGGGGGTATAGATGAGATATTCGGCCACGGAGGAGATGATCCACACGGGGCCTACGGCCAGCATGGCGCGGCCGAAAGCGCCCATATCGGGCATACCGCCCAGCACAGCACCCATCAGGAAGGGGGCGCCGAGGAAGATGATGGCGCACAGGACAGAGACAAAACGGCCGATACGGTGGGTACGGGCGTTATACAGTTCAAAATTGTTCATTGTCCGCACCTCCCTTAACCGATGAGGATTGCGGCGATCATGCCGCAGAGCATACTGCCGGCGATGGAGAAATTCTCCACCCACGCGGCCTGTTTCTTCTCAGCCAGATAGATAAACACGGCCATGGCAATAGCGGCCACCACCATGACGGCGATGGGCGTCCAGCTGCCGGAAAAGGTGAACAGGCCTTCACCCGACACCAGCTGACCCACATAGTTGCCCACATAGGCGCTGACCAGTCCGATGAACATGGCGGTCATCGCCTTGTCGCCAAAGCCGCCGGCGATACCGCCGCCACCGCCGGAGTTGCCGCCCAGGCGCTTGGTGTAGCGCTTGGTAAAGAAGATGGACATGAGAATACCGCCCATGATGCAGGCGCTCATGACGAGGGCGATGGTGGAAAAGGCGGTAGCGGTCATCTCGGCGGCATTGAGGCCGCTGAGACCGACATTCTCTGCGGCGCCCTGTGCCACCTGCGTCTCATAGTGCAGCGCACCGATGACGGACAGGCGCAGCCAGGGCAGGGGGGTACCCAGAGAGCCGGCCAGTGCAATGACGCCCAGCAGGATGCCCACGGCGGGCAGAATGGTAAAGGTGGTGCTGGCGATGATGACGCGGCGCATTTTTGCGGCGTCCATACCGATGGCGAGGCCGGCGCGATAGGCACGGACCATAAATACCACGCAGATCAGAGCCACCACCGCGATCGCGCCGCCGCAGATAAGATACATCGCGGGGCTGTTCAGTTGGGACAGGATGGTCATGTTCGGGTTTCCTCCAAAAAGATGATTTGTTGTCAAACGCGGAAAATTACCGCGAAATACACCAAATGTACAGTATACAGACAAAATAAGCATATTTCAAGCCTAAAATCTACCGCTATCGGCAAAAAGACCCCACAATTTCCCACATTGCCCATTGAATTTCCAAAAAAGCGGTGCTAAAATATAAGACTGGAAAAATCTCTATATTAAAGGAGTTCTGAGTTATGGCAAAGACAGCTTCCGATGTGATGGTAATGATCCGTGAAAACGGCATCCAGATGGTGGATTTCAAGATGGTGGACATCAACGGTCAGTTCCGTCATCTGACCATCCCCGCCGGTCACTTCTCTGAGCAGACCATGGTAGACGGCTTCGGCTTCGACGCCTCCAACTACGGCTACGCCGTGGTGGAGAAGAGCGACATGGTGTTCATCCCCGATCCCGACACCGCAATGATCGACCCCTTCTGCCAGATCCCCACCCTGACCATGACGGGTAACGCCATGATCATCGACTATCCCAACAACCGCCCTCTGGATCAGTATCCCCGCAATATCGTCCGTGCCGCCGAGGAGTATATGCGCTCCACCGGCATTGCCGACACCATGCTGATCCTGCCCGAGTTTGAGTTTTATCTGTTTGACGACGTCTCCTGGGATGTGCGTACCGATTCCATCGGCATGACCATCGACGCCGAGCAGGCACACTGGAACAGCGGTGTGGGCGGCAAGGGCGTCATCGTTCCCAAGCAGAAGCACTATCACGCAGCCCTGCCCTTCGACCGCAGCTACGACTGCCGCAGCGAGATGTGCCTGCACATGGAGAATGCCGGTATTTCCATCAAGTATCACCATCCCGAGGTGGGCGGCGCCGGTCAGTTCGAGGTGGAGCCCAAGCTGGGCGTTATGTCCGAGATGGCCGATGCCACCATGATGATTAAGTACATCATCCGCAACACGGCCCTGAAGTACGGCAAGAGCGCTACCTTTATGCCCAAGCCCGTGTACGGCGAGGCAGGCAGCGGTATGCATGTCCACATGCTGCTGATGAAGGACGGCGAGCCTGTGTTCTCCGATGATAACGGCTACTCTCACCTCAGTGAGACCGCCCACTATTTCATCGGCGGCCTCCTCAAGCACATCTCCTCTCTGTGCGCCATTACCAACCCCAGCACCAACTCTTTCAAGCGTCTGGTGCCCGGCTTTGAGGCACCCGTTACCGTCGGTTACGCCACCTCCAACCGCAGCGCCGTCATCCGCATTCCCGCGTATGCCAAGACCCCCAATATGCGCCGCTTCGAGATCCGCAACCCCGACGCCACCTGCAACCCCTACTTCTGCTACGCTGCCATCCTGATGGCCGGTCTGGACGGTGTCATCAACAAGATCGATCCCAGCGCCAACGGCTGGGGCCCCTTCGATATGAACCTGTACAACCTGCCCGAGGAGGAGAAGGCCAAGCTCCAGCAGCTGCCCACCTCCCTCGATGCCGCCCTCGATGCACTGGAGGCCGACTACGAGTACCTCACCCGCGGCGGCGTGTTCCCCGAGGCTCTTATCAAGAAGTTCATCGCCACCAAGCGCGCCGAGGTGGCCGAGATCAACAAGATCCCCCATCCGGCCGAGTTTGACCGTTACTACAATCTGTAAGAAAAACCCCTAAGGAGTTCCTATGAGCAATATCCCTGCACTGCTGGCTGAAGAACTGTCCGTCAGCACGACCCATGTGGAAAATGTCATCGCCCTGTTGGACGAGGGCAACACCATTCCCTTCATCGCCCGCTACCGCAAAGAGGCCCATGGCAGCATGGACGACACGGTGCTGCGCAAGCTGGAAGAGCGCCTGCAGTACCTGCGCAACCTCGCCCAGCGCAAGGAGGAGGTCACCCGCTCCATTACGGAGCAGGGCAAGATGAGCGACGAACTGGCTGCCGCCATTGCCGGGGCCAAGACCCTCTCCGAGGTGGAGGATGTGTACCGCCCCTATAAGCAGAAGCGCCGTACCCGTGCCACCATCGCACGGGAAAAGGGCTTAGAGCCTCTGGCTGACCTCCTGTACGCACAGGGACAGCGGCTGCCCGAGCTTACCGAGCTGGCGCAGCGCTATGTCGATGAGGAGAAGGGCGTTGCCACGGCCGAGGAGGCGTTGGCGGGCGCATCGGACATCATCGCCGAGAACATCTCCGATAACGCTGCCATCCGCGCCAAACTCCGAGAGGCCATGACGCGCCGCGGCGTGCTGACCTCTGTGGCCGCCAAGGATGAGGACAGCGTCTACAAGAATTATTACGACTACCGCGAGGGTGTGGGCCGCGTGCAGAACCACCGTGTGCTGGCCCTCAATCGCGGCGAGAAAGAGGGGTTTTTGAAGGTCAGCGCAGAGCTGAGCGATGACGATGCCCTTGCCATCATTCGCCGCGCCACCCTTCGTCAGGGCAGCCGCGCCACCGACTTTGTGGCCGCTGCGGGCGAGGATGCATGGCGTCGTCTCATCCAGCCCAGTGTGGAGCGCGAGACCCGCTCCACGCTCACCGACACCGCCAGCACCGGCGCGATCGAAAACTTTGCCATCAACCTCCGTCAGCTCCTGATGCAGCCCCCTGTAAAGGGCCATGTGACCATGGGCCTTGACCCCGGTTACCGCATGGGCTGCAAGGTGGCCGTCATTGACCCCAACGGCAAGGTGCTGGACACCACTGTGGTCTATCCCACCCACGGCGAGCGCCAGAAGGCTGAGGCCATTACCAGACTCAGCGCCCTTGTGAAGAAGCATAAGGTGGAGCATCTGGCCATCGGCAACGGCACAGCCTCCCGCGAGACGGAGCAGATGGCGGTGGAGATGATCCGCGCGCTCGGCGGCGGCCTGAGCTACATGATGGTCAACGAGGCCGGTGCCAGTGTGTACTCCGCCTCTCCCTTGGCCGCAGCGGAATTCCCTCAGTTCGATGTGAATCTCCGCTCTGCCGTGTCTATCGCCCGCCGTCTGCAGGATCCCCTGTCCGAGCTGGTGAAGATCGAGCCCAAGGCCATCGGTGTGGGCCAGTATCAGCATGATATGCCCCAGAAGCAGCTCTCCGATTCCCTTCGCGGTGTGGTGGAGGATTGCGTCAACAGTGTCGGTGTCGATTTGAACACCGCATCGCCGTCCCTGCTGAGCTATGTTTCCGGTCTGGGCGAGTCTCTTGCCAAGAATGTGGTGGCCTACCGCGAGGAAAACGGCGCCTTTACCTCCCGCAAGGAGCTGAAAAAGGTTCCCAAGCTGGGACCCAAGGCCTTCCAGCAGTGCGCCGGCTTCCTGCGCGTGTCCGAAAGCCGCGAGGCGCTGGACAACACCGCCGTCCACCCCGAGAGCTACGATGCGGCCAAGGCTTTGTTGAAGCTTTGCGGCTATGAGATGAAGGATATCGGTGCGCTGCATGAGCTGAAAGCCCGCCTTGCCGCCTACGGCGAGGAAAAGGCTGCGGCAGAGTGCGGTGTGGGTGTGCCCACGCTGCGTGATATTGCCGAAGAGCTGATGAAACCGGGTCGCGACCCCCGCGACGAGCTGCCCGCACCCATCCTCCGCACCGATGTGCTGGACATCAAGGATCTCCAAAGCGGAATGGTTCTCTCCGGCACCGTTCGCAATGTCATCGACTTCGGTGCTTTCGTGGATATCGGCGTCCATCAGGACGGCCTCGTCCACATCTCCGAGATCGCAGAGCGCTATGTCAAACACCCTGCTGACGTGCTGAAAGTAGGCGATGTGGTGAAGGTCGTGGTGCTGAAGGTGGAGGGCAAGCGTATTTCGCTGTCGATCAAACAAGCCAAGTAAGCAGAAAGGCGGAAAAGAGAAATGGAAAAGAAAATTCAGGCAGAAGAGCGCACATACAAAAAAGGTGAGATCATTTACCGTGAAGGCGATATGGACCTGAGCATCTATGACATTCTCTGGGGCCGTGTAGCCGTGTACGTGGATTATGGTACCGAGAACGAGAAGCTGCTGACGGAAGTGGGCAGCGACGGATTCCTGGGTGTGGTGGGCTTTTTGGAGTCCCGACCTCAGAACACCACGGCTGTTGCACTGGAAAGAACGGTGGCGGCTGTCATTACCTTCGACAGCTTCGGCGCCTATTTCCAGCAGCGCCCGGCCAAGGTGCTGAGCATCATGCAGTATATGTCCTCCCGTATGCGGGAGCTGACAAAGGGCTATCTGGAAGCCTGCGAGGCGCTGGAGCACCACGCCGACGAAGAAGTTGTCGCGGAAAAGAAACCGACACTTTACAACGAACAGCTTCGCCTGTACGACAAGATCTTCGGCTTCTTCGGAATCAAAGACTAAGAAAAAACGCTCACCCTTTTGCAGGGTGAGCGTTTTCGTTGTTTTTACAGCGTTGTAATGGTGGGGATCACCATGGGGCTGCGCTTCATGGTTTTGAAGATATGAGAGGAGACGGCCGACTTCACGGCGCGGCACACCTCGCCCTCGTCGCGGCGGCGCTTGGCGGGCATGGCCTCCACCGTTTTCTCCGCGACCTTACGCAGTTCCTGCAGCAGCTCCTCGCTCTCTTTGACATAGACGAAGCCGCGGGTGATGATCTCGGGGGTGCAGAGGAGATGGTGGTCGTGGCTGGAGATATTCAGGATCACCACCACCATGCCGTCCTGCGCCAGCAGCTTGCGGTCGTTGAGCACCACGGTGCCCACTTCGCCTACAGCGCCGCCGTCGACGAACACCTCGCCGGCGGGGACGGAGTTCTCGCACTTCATGTGCTTGGTGGTCAGCTCAATGACGCTGCCGTTCTCGGCTACGCAGACATTGTGGGGCTTCATGCCCATGGTCTCGGCAAGGCGCTTGTGGATCTGCAGCATACGCTGTTCGCCGTGGAGGGGGATGAAGAAGCGGGGACGGGTCAGCGCGTGGATGATCTTGAGCTCCTCCTGGCAGGCGTGACCGGAGACATGGAGCATATCGGCCTTGTCATAGACCACATCCACGCCCTTGCGGAACAGCTCGTTGATGACGCGGCCCACCTCCACCTCGTTGCCGGGGATGGCACTGGCGGAGATGATGACCTTGTCACCGGCGCCGATATCCACCTGACGGTGGGTGGAGAAGGCCATGCGGTACAGGGCGCTCATCTCCTCGCCCTGGGAACCGGTGGTGACAATGACCTGCTGGTTCAAGGGCAGGTTTTTAATTTTATGGATGTCCATCAGCGTGCCCTTGGGCACCTTCATATAGCCCAGCTCCGTGGAAACCTTCATGATGTTCTCCATGCTGCGGCCGGTGACAGCCACCTTGCGGCCGCATGCGGCGGCCGCGTCCAGCACCTGCTGTACACGGTGGACGTTGGAGGCGAAGGTGGTGACGATGATGCGCTTGTCGCAGCCCGAGAAGTGGCGCTTGAAGGTGGCGCCCACGGCGCTCTCGGACATGGTGTAGCCGGGGCGCTCCACGTTGGTGGAGTCGGCCAGCAGTGCCAGTACGCCCTGCTTTCCCAACTCACCAAGGCGCGCAAGGTCGATGACCTCGCCGCCGATGGGGGTGGAGTCGATCTTGAAGTCGCCCGTGTGAACGATGGCGCCCATACGGGTGTGGATGGCAAAGGCCACCGAGTCGGCGATGGAGTGGTTCACATGGATGAATTCCACCTGGAACTTGCCGGCCTTTACCGTCTGGCCCGCCTC
>JAFYVA010000132.1 GCA_017549325.1 Oscillospiraceae bacterium | reverse complement strand
ATCCTGCGGCAAAACGGCAGCGAGGCCGTCCGCCGCCGCAGCGAAAGCGGCTTGCTGGCGGGCTTGTGGGAATTCCCCAATGTGGCAGGCACCCTGACGGAGGCGCAAGTGGCAAAACAGTTGGCGCAGTGGAATCTCACACCCCACCGCTGGCTGAAAAAAGAGCAAAAGAAACACATTTTCACCCACATCATCTGGGAAATGACGGTATATACCATCGAAACCATGGGCGACGGCTGTACGGATTGGTGTTGGCGCAACACAGAAAACAGCCAACAGTATCCTATGCCCACCGCCTTTTCCAAACTCAGCACACCGATAGGAGAGAACGCATAATGGCACAGTTGTACTTCAAATACGGAGCCATGGGTTCCAGCAAAACCGCCAACGCACTGATGGCCCGCTTTAACTACGAAGAGCGCGGTCAGGCCACGCTTCTGGTCAAGCCCCAGCTGGATACCCGCGACGGCGACCATACCGTCCGCTCCCGCATCGGTCTGACGCATCCGTGCATCTATTTCCACGAGATGCGCGCCATGTCCGACGAGGAGCTCCGCCGCTACGCCTGCATCATCGTGGACGAGGCGCAGTTCCTCTCCCGCGATGAGATCTATTATCTGGTCCATCTGGTGGACGATTGCAACATCCCCGTGATCTGCTACGGCCTTCGTGCCGACTTCCGCGGCGAACTCTTTGAGGGCAGCTATCACCTGCTGGTGCTGGCTGACAAGCTGGAGGAGGTCAAGACCATCTGCTGGTGCGGTAAAAAAGCGGCTTTCAATGCCCGTTTCGACGAGACGGGCACGGTGGTAAAAGAGGGCGCACAGGTGGTCCTGGGCGCCAACGACCGCTATATCGGCCTGTGCCGCCGCCACTGGATGAGCGGCGATCTGGGCCCCGACTTTGAGCGGCTGCGGAAATGATCTGTTCACTCTGTCCCCGCCGCTGCGCTGCCCTGCGCAGCGAATCAGCGGGCAGCGGCTTCTGTGCCATGGGCACCTCTCCGCGGATCGCGCGCGCCGCGCTCCACCACTGGGAGGAGCCCGTGATCTCCGGCACGCAGGGCAGCGGCACGGTATTTTTCTCCGGCTGCACCCTCCGCTGCGTTTTTTGCCAGAACCACGACATTTCCACCGGTGGGTTCGGCGAGGCAGTCAGTGTGGCGCGCCTGCGGGAGATCTACGCAGACCTTATTTATCAGGGCGCGCACAACATCAATCTGGTAACGGCCTCCCACTTTGCTCCGTGGGTCGCCCGGAGCCTGACCCCTCCCCTGCCCGTTCCCGTAGTGTGGAACTGCGGCGGCTATGAATCGCCCGAGATCCTGTCACTTCTGGAGGGGAAGGTTCAGATCTATCTCCCCGATCTGAAGTACGCCGACGCTTCTCTGGCAGCAGAATACTCCGCCGCACCGGACTATTTCGAGGTGGCCACCGCCGCCATTCTGGAGATGCACAGGCAGGTGGGCGACTATGTACTGGAGGAGGGATTGCTGCGCTCAGGCGTGGTCATCCGCCATCTGGTTCTGCCGGGGCAGCCGGAAAACACCCGCCGCGTACTGGACTGGATCAGCCAAACGTTTGCTCCGGGTCAGGTGCTGGTATCCCTCATGAGCCAGTACACACCGCAGCCCAACGCTCAGGGGCTTCTCGCGCGCCGCGTAACGGCCGCAGAGTACCGCGCCGCGGCACAGTATATGGCCAACTGCGGTATCACCGACGGTTTCGTGCAGGAACGCACCTCTGCAAAAGAAGAATATACCCCGCCCTTTGACTTAACGGGGGTATGAGAAATTTTCACTTCCGCAGAATTTGCAAAAGCTATTAAGAACAAATTTTAGGGAGGAGATCATTATGAAAAAACACGAAAAAACAGCATCCTTAGGTTCTCTTCGAAAGTGGCTCTATGAAAAACAATTAGTCAAAGCCGAAAAAATCGTTGCTAGCAAAAAGAAAGTAAGTAAGGTTATCAAAAAGGCGCGAAAGATTTTTGAACGACTACACAATCTTCCGCGTTGTAAGGCTCTATCTGAAAACATCTGTAATTTTTGCGACCTGTTGTCTGATTACTTCGACGGAACATATCCAAATCTCCCTCTATCCACAATTGTTGCTACTTTAGCTGCACTTCTCTACCTCGTCTTGCCAATCGATATTTTGTCGGATTTCATTCCTGTTTTAGGTTGGCTTGATGACGCTGCCGTTTTAGGCTTTGTTATGCTAACAGAGCAAAATGATGTAAGCGAGTATCTAGACTGGAAAAGCACTCAGCAATTGCCAGCTACAACAAAAACCGAAAAACTCTCTGACTAACTACTGAAAAAGAGCCCTTCGGGGCTCTTTTTTTGGGTCGATGTGGGCATCGACCCCTACAAGAGAAGGGCGGACAGAGTCGTCCGCCCCTACATTATAGGATTGAAATCATCCACAACACCAGACCGTACACGATACTGGCCGTGGTGCCAAAGACGATCACAGGGCCGGCGACAGTGAACATCTTCACCGCCGTGCCGGTGATGAGTCCTTCGGCGCGGAAGTCGATGGCGGGAGAGGCCACGGCATTGGCAAAGCCCGTGATGGGCACCAGCGTTCCGGCCCCTGCATAGCGCGCCAGCTTATGATAAAGCCCCAGGGCAGTGAAAAAGGTAGACAGCGCCACCAATGTCATGGACACGGCGGTGGACGCCTCATCCTGCGTCAAGCCCCAGAGCTGATACAGATCGCCGATGGCCTGTCCGATGCAGCAGATGGCTCCGCCCACCAAAAAGGCCAGCACCATATTTTTCCCGTGGGGCGAGGACGGACACTTCCCTTTTACATACGCACCATATTCCTTTTTCGTCATATCCATGGTTTTCCACATCCTTTCCACCCTATTGTGCCACTGAACGGAAAAATCATGCGTTGCCAAAGCAGTAAAAAAGCGCTATACTATCGTAAAGCCGCAAGATTTTCCACAAGGAGGGCCTTTCCATGCAGGAATACAACCTTTTCGGACGCAAACCCTTAAAATACTCCAACATTTCCGAGATCGGCTGTACCGGCTGCGGCTGGTGCGCCAAATTCTGCCCGATGGAATGCATCAAGCAGCGTGCCGACGGCTTCTACGCCGTGAATGAAATCCAGTGCATCGGCTGCGGAAAATGCAAGAGAAACTGTTTCTGGGGTGCCATTGAGATCGTCATGCGCTCCCAAGAGGAGGCCCGGCTATGACCAAGCCGTTGGGGCTCTATATCCACATCCCCTTCTGCAAGGCCAAGTGCGCTTACTGCGACTTCTATTCCCTGTCCCACAGCGAAAGCCTGATGGACGAGTATTGCCGCGCGCTGACAGCCCATCTGGAGGAGGTTTCCCCCCGCTGTGCAGGTATGACGGTGGATACCGTTTACTTCGGCGGCGGCACGCCCTCCTATCTGGGGGCTGATCGGCTGTGCGAGCTCTTAAAGACCGTCAAAAAGCGGTATTCCCTCTCCCACAAGGCCGAGATTACCGTGGAATGCAATCCCGACAGCGCCACCGATTGGAAGGCGCTGCGGAAGCTCCGCCGCGCAGGTTTCAACCGCATCTCTCTCGGTGTTCAGTCTACCGACGATACCCTCTTGCGGGAGATCGGGCGCATCCACACCTTTGCACAGGTCACCGACGCGGTGGCCGCTGCGCGGATGGCCAAGATCCGCAATATCAGCCTCGACCTCATTTACGGTCTGCCGGGACAGACCATGGAGCAGTGGCAGGATACGGTACGCACCGCCGCGGCATTGGAGGCGGAGCACCTGAGCTGCTACGGATTGAAGGTGGAAGAGGGCACGCCCCTTTCCCTGCGCCGCGACGAAATCGAGTTGCCCGATGACGAGGCACAGGCGGAGATGTACCTGTGGGCGGTGGACTATCTGGCCGCAAAGGGCTACGGGCAATACGAGATCTCCAATTTCGCACGAAGGGGGTTCGAGAGCCGCCACAATCAAAAGTACTGGGCTATGGAGCCCTATGCAGGCTTTGGTCCCGGTGCGCACTCTGATTTCGGTGACGTGCGCTTTGCCTACGAACGGAATTTGCAGGCCTATATACGGGGCGAACTCACCCTCTCCGAGCGGGAGGAGATCACCGCTCGGGAGCGGATGCAGGAGTACATCATGCTCTCCCTCCGAACCGCCAAGGGCATCGACCGCCGCTATTTTGAGCAGCAATACCGCCAGCGCTTTGACCCCATGGAAACGCTGCTGGTACAGTGCGAAGCCAACGGCCTCGCCGCACGGACGGAGGGCGGCTGGCGATTGACGCCGCAGGGTTTTCTTTTATCCAATGCCATCATCGTTTCTCTGCAGGAAGCGGTGGGACACGCCATGCAGGAGCGCCTGCGCCGCGCCCAGGAGGGAGATTTCCGTATTTTGGAATAAAGACTTCGTTAAAAACGCCGGAAAACCGTTGTTTCCGGCGTTTTTTGCCGCTCATTTGTGTCCTTTTCGTAAACTCTTTTCCCCACCCCTTGCACTGCCCTTTTTTTCATGATAGAGTTATTTTGATATAGTATGAAATTCTCTCAACTGGGGGCCGTTTATGTTTCCGAAATTCAGTGTTAAAAAGCCGTTGACCATCTTTGTTGTGGCGCTGGCGGTAGTCGTTTTGGGCGTGGTCGCCTATATCAAAATGACCCCCGATTTGATGCCCAACATGGACTTTCCCTATGTGATCGTGGTAACCTCCGACCCCGGTGCCAGCCCCGAGAGCATCGAAAAGGAGATCACCCGCCCCATCGAGGAGTCTATGGCCACGCTGGATCATATCAAGACCATTACCTCCACCTCACAGAACAGTGTTTCCACGGTGGTATTGGAGTTTGAAAACGGCACGGACATGAACACCCTCAGCATTGATATGCAGCAGAAGCTGACGGCGCTGCAGGGCGAATGGGACGATACGGTGTCCACTCCCTATATGCTGAAGATCAACCCCTCCATGCTGCCGGTCATGGTGGCCGCTATCAGCTACGAGGGCATGGAAGTGGAGGAGCTCAGCGACTTCGTCAACGATGAGTTGGAGCAGAAGCTCACCGGCATTTCCGGTGTGGCCAGTGTGGATATCTCCGGCACACTGGAGCGGCAGATGCATATCATCCTCGACGAGGCGAAACTGGATAAAGTCAGCGCCGAAATGCTGGTAGAGGCCGAGAAACTTCTGGATGACGCCGAAAAGACGCTGAAGGATGCCCGCAAGCAGGTGGTGGAGGCACAGGAGAAAATTGCCGAGGCCAAAGAGGATATGGCCGACGAGGCTGCCGGTGAGATCTCCGGCGCTGCCGGCAGCGCCAGCGATATGCTGGACCAGGTGCAGAAATACGACCCGGAAACAGATGAAGAGCTGACCGAAGAGGAGAAAAAGCAGCAGGAGCGAGATACGCTGATCGCCGCCTGCGGTCGGTATGAGTCGCAGATCGCCGCCAACAACGCTTCCATCGACGAATATCGCGATGCACAGACGAACGGCCAAAGCCGTCTGGATGCCCTCGCTGTAGAAATCACCGCGAAGGAAAGCGAGATCGCTGCCCTCGAGGACGAGATCACCGCCCTGAAGAGCGCACTTCCCGATCCCCCTACAGAGGCCGATAAAGAAACGCTCGCCGAACTGGAAGAGCAAAACGAGTTGCTGGCCGTCAAGGAGTTGGAGTTAGAAGAGCTGCAGTCCGAAAAAGCCGCTTTGCAGGCCACAATGGCCGCTGCCCCCACCGAGATCCCCCGTCTGGAACAGCAGAATATCGCGCTGGAATATCGCCTTGATGAAGCCAAGAAAACCTTAAAGGACGATTATAACTACGATTACGACAAAGAAAAGGCCAACACCGAAAAAGACGCCGAGCAGGCCATGAAGGATCTGGATAAGCTCCTTGCCCAGCTCTCCGACAAAAACGCCGTGTCCGATATGCTCTCCGGCGCTATGGACGGCATGACGCAGCTGACCGAAGCGGAAATCCGTCTCAACGATGCCCTTAGCCAGATCGATCAGGGTCTGGAGACCGTCAAGACCGAACGGAAAAACTTGAAGGACACGCTGGATGTGGGCGGTATGCTGACGGTATCGGCCATCGAGCAGCTTCTCACCGCACAGAACTTCTCCATGCCCGCCGGTTATATTGACGACAACGAGGGCATCAGTTACATGGTCAGCGTGGGCGACAATCTCACCACAAAGGAGCAGATGGAGGCGCTGGTACTCTTTGATCCCGGTCTGGGTGATATGACCCCCATTCGCCTCGAGGACATCGCCACCGTGGTCTACACCGACAACGGCGACGAGATCTATGCCAAATTAAACGGCGTCAACGGCATCATTGCCAGCTTTACCAAGCAGTCCACCTTCGCCACCGCCGAGGTCAGCGACAGCATTACCCGCCGCCTCAGCGAGCTAAGCGAAGAGTACGAGGGTCTGAGTTTCAAGCCCCTGATGGATCAGGGTGACTACATCTACCTCATCGTGGAGACCATTCTCTCCTCCCTCCTCTGGGGCGCACTGTTCTCCGTGGTGGTGCTGTTCCTGTTCCTGCGGGATTGGCGTCCCACACTTATCACACTGGTCTCCATCCCTATCAGCGTGATCTTTGCCATCGTGCTGATGTATTTCTCCGGCGTGGGCATCAATATGATCTCCCTGTCGGGTCTTGCGGTGTCGGTGGGTATGCTGGTGGATAACTCGGTGGTGGTCATCGAGAACATCTACCGCCTGCGCAGCCGCGGCGCCACGGTGACACAGGCCGCCGTGTCCGGCGCCCAGCAGGTGGCCGGCGCCATCACCTCCTCCACCCTCACCACAGTATGCGTTTTTGCCCCCATCGTGTTTGTGGAGGGCTTTACGAAAGACCTCTTTACCGACCTTGCCCTCACCATGACCTACGCACTGCTGGCCTCGCTGCTGGTGGCGCTGACCATCGTGCCCGCTATGGGTAACGGTATGCTCCGCAAGCTGCCCGAGAAAGAGTCGACTCTTCTGGGCAAGGTGCTGCCCGCCTATCGCAAGGCCATCAGCTGGTCGCTGAACCACAAGGCGCTGGTATTGCTGGCCTCGCTGACGCTGCTGGTAGCCTCTGCCGCCATGATCCTTGGCCGCGGTTTTACCTTCATGCCCCCCATGGACATGAACAACGTCAATGTGACCATCACCATGCCCGAAGACATCACCCGGGACGAGGCAGAGGCTCTGGCCGACGAAGTTACCCGCCGCATTCTCACCATTGAAGAGGTGGATGCCGTGGGTACGCAGATCGGCGAGGATGCCACCTCCGCACTCTTCGGCAGCGGTGGTTCGAGCGCCACCGCCTATGTCACCATGCCCGGAAATGTCTCCGGCGCCGAGGTGGGCCGGCAGATCGAGGCGCTGTGCGCCGATATGGAATGCACCGTCACCGCCGCCAATGTTATGGACGGCATGATGGGTATGATGACCGGCTCCGGCATTTCGGTGCAGGTACTGGGCGACAACATGGAGCATCTGCAAAAGGCGGCCAGAGCTATCGCCGATGCGGCGGAGGATGTTGAGGGCGTGGCCTCCGTCTCCGACGGTCTGGAAGAATCCGCCCCCGCCCTCCATGTGGCCATCGACCGCACCAAGGCCATGAAGCACGGTATGACCGTCGCGCAGGTGTATCTGGAGATCGCCTCGGCGCTGTCCACCTCTTCTGCTGCACAGGATATCGAACTGGACAACAAAAACCACTCTCTCACCATCGAAACCGACGAGGATTCGCGCCTCACCCGCGAGACGCTGCTGACGCTGGAGATCGACCCGGACAGCTCTATGGCCGCAGCCATGGGCGGCATGGGCAGCTCTATGGGTTCCATGAGTGGCATGAGCAGCTCCATGGGCGGCGACATGGCCTCTATGGACATGAGCGCACTGGAAGAGATGTTTAAGGACGAGGAGAGCGATACCAAGTCCGAGGACAAGAAGAAAAAGGAAGAAGAGAAAACGACGGAGAGTAAAACCGAGGAGAAGAACACCTTCCTTCTGGGCGATGTGGCTACGGTGGAGGAGACGGTGTCCCTCAACACCATCTCCCACGATCAGCAGCGCCGCACCGTCACCGTCAGCGTTACGCTGGCAGATGGGTACAATGTCACGCTGGTTTCCACCGATCTGGAGCGCGCCGTGAACACCCTCACCCTCCCCGAGGATGTGGAGATCGCCTTCGCCGGCGAGAACGAGACGATTATGGAGGCGATCGGTCAGCTGGGCCTCATGCTGGTGCTGGGTCTGCTGCTGGTGTACTTCATCATGGTGGCGCAGTTCCAGTCTCTCCGCGAGCCCTTCATCGTCATGTTCACCATCCCCCTGGCCTTCACCGGCGGCTTCCTGGCCCTGCTGATTGCCGGCATGGAGATCAGCGTTGTCTCTCTCATTGGCTTCGTGATGCTGATGGGTATCATCGTCAACAACGGTATCGTGCTGGTGGACTACATCAACCAGCAGCGCATTGCCGGTATGGAGCGGCGTGACGCCATCATCGATGCCGGCGTGACCCGTCTGCGCCCCATTCTCATGACCTCCCTCACCACCATCCTTGGTCTGATCGTCATGGCTCTGGCCCAGAACGCCGGCACCTCTCTCATGCGTCCCGTGGCGCTGGTGTGCATCGGCGGCTTGCTGTATGCCACACTGATGACACTGTTCGTGGTGCCCTGTATGTATGAGATCATCAGCAAGAAGAACATCCGCATTGTGGATGAGCGGGAGCTGGAGATCCTGGAGGACTAAGCAACAAAAAAATTCCACCCCGAGCGGGGTGGAATTTTTTCTTTTTACTTCACCGCGGTGACGATCAGCACCGCGATTTCCGCTGCGCCCATAACGCCCATGGCCACAAGGCCGGGAAGGTGGGGCTTGCGGATATGGATGGGCGTGATGTACAGGACACCCACTACGAACATACCCACCGCCATCAGCACCGCCGCCGTCACGGTATTCTGCGGCAGCAGCGTCAACAGGTACAGCAGGGGGAAGAGCAGCGTGGAGGCGGTGATGGGCAGGCCGAGATAGTACTGACGGGGTTCGGCACTGCTGCGCTGGCGCTCTTCTTCCGTCACATTGAAATAGGCAAGACGGATCAGTCCGGTCAGAGCAAAGAAGATCAGCGTGGCGCTGTACCACACCGGCACCTCACCCAGCCAATCCCGCCCCAACACATAGGCAATCAAAGCGGGCAGCGCACCAAAGCACATCACATCATTGAGCGAGTCGATCTGGATGCCAAATCCCTTCTCTATGGAGGTGCGGTTCTTCTTGGTGCGGGCAATGCGTCCGTCCACCGTATCCAGCAGACCCGCCGCCAACAGGCAGAAAACAGCAGCCAGGGGATGACCCTCAATGGCCTGCAGCATACCCCACAAGCCGAATACCGTGGCAAGGTATGTGGCAATCACCGTATAGTCATAGACACCAATCATTTCTGTGGAAACCTCTTCTCTTTTCTCGTTGATACTCTATCCTATCAAATTTCTTACCCTTTTGCAAGCTAAAGTGTGAAAAGAAGCGGTAAAAAAACCCCGCCTTGCGGCGGGGTTTTGCAATCTATCTCTTATTTATCCGTCTCGATGATGCCGTAGCCGCCGTTGTTACGGGCGTAAACCACGGAAACGGACTCGTCTGCCACATTGCGGAACACATAGAAGTTGTGGCCCAGCAGGTTCATCTGCAGGATGGCCTCGTCCACCGTCATGGGCTTGACCACGAAGTGCTTGGTACGCACCACATGGAACTCGTCCTCCTCCGCCACCTCAAACTCGGGCACTTCCGGTGCCACGGCCTCGGGACGCAGATTCTTGGCAAGACGGGTCTTGTTCTTGCGGATTCGACGCTCGATAAAGGCAACTGCGCCATCAATAGCACCGCGCATATCACCGTCGGGATCCTCCTCCTGGGCACGGAACAGCGTTCCGTTGGCAGCGCGGACAGTCAGTTCCACCGAGCAGCGGTTCTTCTTCTCCACGGCAAAGGTCACAAAGGCATCCGCTTCCTCAGCAAAGTAGCGGTCCAGCTTTCCAATCTTCTTCTCGGCATACTCCTTGATGCTGTCGCTGAGAGAGATCTTCTTGCAAGCAAATGTGAACTTCATAGTTGGCTCCTTTCTGCCTTACGGGACTTTATCAGAAAAGGGTCGGGGAGGGATTTCCCCTCATCCTTTTGTGCAGTATAGCACATTTTCCCATTGTTGAAAAGGGGTTTTATGAACATTCTGCTAAACGCTCACAATCGACAAAATTTTTTGTGCGTTTCGACGGGGCACGACAAATGCTCCTATGGACAAACAGCTGTCCGCGGGTGTAAGATACTGGTGGAAGCTTTCCAATATCCCACCCGTTGTTTGAGCCGCACCGAGAAGTCTCGGCGCGGCTCCTTTTTTGTTTATTCGGGGAGAGGCAAGGCGTGAATCATCACACGGCCAAAGCAAGTGAGGCTGCGTCCACTGCCCGCAGGGAACGTCACATCCAGATCGGCGCGCTTGCGGTTGAGGGAGAAGAGATATACCATGCCCAGCGCATCGCGGTGATACTGCTTACACAGCATCTCTCCATCCACGCAGAAGATACCCACATCGCCGCTTTGCAGCGGATCGCGGTTCACATAGACCACCGCACCGTCGGCAATATAGGGTTCCATGGAGTCGCCCTGAATCCGCACTGCCATATCGGCCCCAAGCGGTACCTCGTCGGTGACCTCAATGAGCTCATAGTCCTCCATAAACACGGGCGCGGCAAACCCTGCGGCCGCAGGCGAGGCGTAAAGAGGAATCATCCTCTGCTCGCGGACAGGCTGCACAACCTCGCCCTCCTGCTGCACCTGTGCAAATCCGTCCATCACCGCCCGCACCGTCTGGCGTGCTGCCTGCGGCAGGGCACGGTACTGCTCCAGCATCCGCTGCTCACTCTCACTGCAGAGAAAGTGATGGTCGAAGTTGCCGCGGAAGAGATAGTTGGGGTCCACTTCCAGCGCATTGAACAGCTTCAGCAGCACACCCTCCTTGGGAAAGGCGATGTCTGTCTCATAGTTTCCGATGGCGCTGCGGCTCAGCCCCAGCCGTTCTGCCAGCATATCGCGACTCAGCCCCAGTTCCTCGCGTCGATGGCGCAACTGCTCTCCAAAACTCACGAAACCCCTCCTTTTACAAGATTCTTGTTATTTTTCTTTATTCTACCGAATTCGACAGAAGATGTCAAGGACATATCACAAGGAACTTGTTAATTTGCAGTTGACAACACAAGATACTTGTGATATTCTATCGTTGCTCACAAGTATCTTGTTCTTCCACAGACAGTCTATCCAATCGCTGCGGCGGTTATGCCACGCGATGCACGGTATCGCATCGTTTTTTGATTCCACGGACAGGACGGGACGGAATGGGTAATTTGAGAGCAAGAGAGGGAAAATGACAAGCCTCCCCACCCGCCAAAAGCGGATGGGGAGGCGCGCATCAAAGGTTTACGGCTTGCCATCACCGCCGCAGTATCTACAGCGTCCACCGCTGCAGAAGGTGCAGTTTCTCGCCCTTACTGTAGCAAAGTTGACAAAAAATGCAAGGTGGGCGGAAAACAAAAAACCGCAACCTTGCGGTTGCGGTTTGGTGGGGGAAGGTGGATTCGCTTTTCTGCGGAAAAGCCACGGCGGTTGCAACAGTCCACCGGACTGTTGCTAAGAGCCGCCTTTCGAATCCACCTTAAACGTAAAAATACCGACCGCCCTGACGGGCAATCGGTATTCTTGGTGGGGGAAGGTGGATTCGAACCACCGAAGTCGTTGACAACAGATTTACAGTCTGCCCCCTTTGGCCACTCGGGAATTCCCCCATATGAAATTTTGGAGCTGGTGGACGGATTCGAACCCCCGACCTGCTGATTACAAATCAGCTGCACTACCACTGTGCTACACCAGCAAAGAACCAACGGATAGATATTAACAGATACGGAGGCGTTTGTCAACATAAATTTTCCCGAATTCCCTCTCTTTTTCCTTTCCGCTTTTGTCTGTACTGATGAGGAGTGATGTTTATGACCCTTTTGGAACTCTCCGAGCAATATGAATTTTCATCCCAGCTGCTTCGCCAGCGCATTGCATCTCTGCAAAAAATGGCGCAGGAGGCGACCGATGACGAATCTCGCCTCCGCCTTCACCGTCGCGTCCGTGACTTGCAGCCGCTGCTGCGCCAGTGCCGCCAACTGCGCGACCTGACTGCCCACTACTACGAAAGGAGTTTCCACCGCAATGAGAACTACACACTTTGATGAGCGTTACAGCGCCGCCGTTGACCCCTTCTCCTCCGAGGCCAACGACAACTCCCTGCGACTGGGCCGTCTGCGGCGGTATCTGCCGGAGGCAATGGAAGATCTGACCGCGCGGCAGCGTCAGATTGTACATCTGCATTTTTATGAAAATCTCTCCGTTTCTCAGATCGCCCGACGGCTGAATGTAAATCCTTCTTCCGTGTCCCGCTGTCTCTCACGGGCACAGCTCAGACTGCAGCGGGTGCTGCGCTTTATATTATAAGGTGTCTTCTCCCCTTGACAACGGAAAACGCAAGGCGTATGATACCCTTGCCGCTGGATATGCTACCATAACCACATAAAATCGCTTTGTTTCTTTTTACAAGGAGGCATTCGTATGTTTCAGACCTTGCTGCACAGACCCTCGTTCCGTCTGGTTCTGGGACTCCTCGGGTCCATCGTCTCTGCCGCCGCCATCAATCTCTTCATCGTGCCGCAAAACCTTTATACCGGTGGTCTGTACGGTGTGTGTCAGGTCGTCCGCACGCTGCTGGTGGAAAATCTGCACCTCTCCCTCCCCTTTGATCTGGCCGGTGCCCTGTATCTGCTGGTCAATATCCCGCTGCTGGCTTTGGCGTGGCACTCCTTCGGCCACGGCTTTGTGCTGCGCATGACGCTCTGCGTAGCCGTTAACTCCCTGGCCCTGACGCTGATCCCCGCTCCCGCCGTCCCCATCGTCGCCGACCCTCTCACCTCCTGTCTCATCGGCGGCATCTGCACCGGCTTCTCTTACGGCATCATCCTCACCTGCGGCTGCAGCACCGGTGGATTGGACGTGCTGGGCCTGTACCTGAGCAAGAAGGGCACCAGCTTCACCGTGGGAAAATTCTCGATCTCCTTCAACGTTGTCCTCTACACCGTCTGTGCCCTCCTCTTCTCCGTACACACGGCTCTCTACTCCGTGATCTACACCGTTTTCTCCGCCCTGTTCCTCGACCGTGTGCACCAGCAAAATATCTCGGCACAGATGCTGATCTTCTCCAAGGACAAGACCGAGGAGATCAAGTGCTTTATCATGGAAAAGCTGAAGCGCGGTGTAACGCTGTGGGATGGCCGCGGCGGCTATACCGACGAAAAACTGGATGTTTTATGCGTCTGTCTGAGCAAATATGAGATCGCCGCCGTACAACAGCAGATCCGCGATCTGGACAGCCACGCCTTTTTCATCATTCAGGAAGGCGTTCGCGTTGGCGGACATTTCGAACGGCATTTGTCCTGAGATACAGAAAACCGGTGTCTTTGCACCGGTTTTCCTCTATTGTGGATAAATTTCCCTTGTATGCCTTCCTGTTCCGTGCTATAATGGTACAAAATATACGTTTTTGTTGATAGGAGATGCCATGTCAGAACAAATCCGCTATTTCGGCTCTGTCCGATTCTACAAAAATATACTTCTGCTGCTCATCGTGCTGCTGGTGGCCGGGCTTGCTGCGCTGGCACTGTTCAACCACCATCGGTATGCGCAGGCCATGGCGCTTCTGGAACAAAGCTACGGCACCGTGCCGGAGAATCTGGCATCGGTGGAAAGTGACCCGCTGGCATACCAGGCCCTCTATCCCGATTTCTACGCTCCGCAGGAATATGCCGCCACGACGCGGCTGTCCAACGTCGCGTACCTCACCTTTAACGGCGGCCCCTCTTCCTGTACCGACGATCTGTTGCCCCTGTTGGCCGAAAAGGGAGCGAAGGCTACCTTTTTCGTCTCAGGCAATGTAGCGAATGATCCGCAGTATGACGCCCGTCTCCGCGCCATCGTAGAGGGCGGTCATACGCTGGGTATGGGCAGCTGGAGCAGCGACTACTCTGCGGTATACTCCTCGGTAGAGTCGTATCTGGCAGATATGTATGCCCTCTATACATACATCGAAAACACGACAGGCATAAAACCTACTGTGTTCCGCTTTATCGGCGGCAGCATTAACAGCTATGATGCCGGCCTTTACCACGAGCTGATCGCAGAGATGCTCCGCCGCGGCTTCGTCCCCTATGACTGGAACCTCTCCGCCGACGGCGGTGCCGGCGGCACGCAACTGAGCGCCGAGGAACTGGTTCTTCGCGTGGAGGACTCCCTCACCGGCCTTGACCGCGCCGTTCTGCTGCTCCACGACGACTCTTCCCGCACCACCACGCTGGAGGCTATGCCGGGCATCATCGATTGCCTGCAGCAGCGCGGATTCTCTTTGGCCGCACTGACACCCGAGGTCAAGCCCGTCCTGTTCGCCTATCCCGAATAAGCAAAACAAACGACTATATATCCACATTTTTCCGGGAGGAATACACATGAGCAAGAAAGATAATTTTAACAAAGCCGTTTTCGATGTCTTCGGCGTTGGTTCCGACCACGCCGAACCCGCTGCCGAGAATACCGCCGAGGCACAGGCACTGAGCACCGAGGTCAAGACCACTGATGTGGCAGAGCCGACGCAGGCTGCCCCCTATACCCTTGTGCCCGCGACCTTCCTGGCTCCCGGAACCTCGCTGGAGGGCAAGCTCACCAGCAAGGGCGATGTGGAGTTTGCCGGTAATTTCAACGGCGAAATCATCTCCGATGGCAACGTGACGTTGCGGGCAGACGCTACCGGCAACATCACCGCCGCCAGCCTCAACATCGTCGGCTGCCACCTGACCGGCGACTGCACCATTTCCGGCAGCGTGACCATCTCCGACAAATCCGCTGTTACCGGTATCATTACCGCAGAAGAGCTGGTTTGCTCCGGCTGTGTGGAGGGTGACATCATCGTAAGAGGCGCTTTGTCTCTGGAGTCCACCGCCCGCATTACCGGCAACATCTCTGCAGCCACCATGTCCATGGCTCGCGGCGCCGTTATCAAGGGCGAGCTGACCATTGAGCGGGCATAACACAGCGCACATAATACAAGCGGAAGTCCTGCAGGACTTCCGCTTGTTTCTTTTACAGTTCTTTTTCCATGTAAATGGCTTCTTCCACCGGGTTGGTAAAGTAGTACTTGTCGATCGTATAGAAGCCGAATTTTTTATACAGGGCATAGGCCGCATCGAGATAGGGCACGGTATCAAGGCGCATCAGCCGATAACCCGCCGTCCGTGCTTCATCGATGATCTTTTCCATCATCATCCGCCCCACACCCTTTCCCTGATAGACCGGGCGCAGATACACGCGCTTGAGTTCGCAGATCCCATCTTCCAGATAGCGGATGGCGATACATCCCGCCACAGCCTCGTCACAGCGCACCAGAAACAGTCTTCCGCGAGGCTCGCCGTACTTTTCCTGTAGGTGCTCTATCTCTTCATCGTAGTTCTGCACTGCCAGACACTGGCGCATGGCTTCACCGCCGCGCTCACCCAGCAGTTGACCGTACTCCAGAAACAGGGGCAGCAACTCTTTTCCCTGATGGTAGCCCGATTCAAAGGTAATATTCATGTTTCTGCCTCCTTCCAATGAATCTGCCGTTTCAGCAAATAATGGCCTTGTCTTTCACACCGCAGGACAGCAGTGTATCTCGCTGCTCTGCCTCGGCCAGTACCAGTGCGCCGTATTTCTTCACAACAGGAGCCACGGCGGATACATCGGCATCGGCGGGGATCTTCACTGCGGGGCGGCCGTTGTAGCGGCGCAGCGCCATATCGAGGGCCGCCGCATTACCGCTTACCAACAGCAGAGGCTCTTTGATAACGGCCTGCATCTCCTCCACCACGGCGCAGAGCATCTTCTCCTCGTCCACACCCTCGGCGGCCACGGAGACGGCGATCATATCGGGCTCATCGTCCTGCAGATCGTAGGCCTCGTCCATCACATCGTCCAGCTCGCCTTCCTGCAACGCCTCACAGTAGTCCTCATTTTCCTCGGGGTCCAGGGCGGCGATCTCCACATCGTCATCGAAGAACACCGTTTTAGAAGAAGAGGTTGCCACCAGGACAGGCTTTTCCTGAAGGGCCACAGGAGCCACACCCTGCAGCTTCTCATTCAGGCAGGCGATATACTCCGGCGTGGTACCGCAGCAGCCGCCCACGGCGCGAACGCCGCTGCGCACCATATCGGCTACTTCCTCGGCAAATTCCTCCATGGTCACATCAAACACCGTCTTGCCGTCCTCAATACGGGGCAGGCCTGCATTGGGCTTGAGTACCACGGGCACGGAGGCGGCTGCCAGAATCTCACCGACGATGCCGCGCAGCTGCTTGGGGCCCAGAGAGCAGTTGGCGCCGATCAGGTCAACGCCCAGACCCTCCAGCATGGCCACCATTACCGCAGGGGATGCGCCCGTCATCAAACGGCCGCCCTCGCCGTAGGCGTTGGTCACCAGCACGGGCAGGTCGCAGTTCTCCTTGACAGCCATCACGGCAGCCTTGGTCTCGTAGCTGTCAGACATAGTTTCCACCACCACCAGATCCACACCGGCGTCAGCGCCGAAACGGACGGTCTTGGCAAAGACGGCGACAGCGTCATCAAAATCCAGCTCGCCCATGGGCTTTAACAGCTTGCCCAAAGGGCCGATATCCAGCGCCACAAACTTCTCCTGCGGCGCGGCGCTCTGCTGACGGGCCGCCTTTGCATTGGCTACAGCGGCGCGAACCACAGCCTCCAGCTCCTCGTCGCTGTACTTGACGGCATTGGCACCGAAGGTATTGGTAAAGACCACGTTGCTGCCGGCATCGTAGTAGGCCTTGTGCATACCGGTGATGACCTCGGGGTGGGACACATTCCACCGCTCCGGCAGCTCACCGCCGGCAAGACCGTTCTTCTGCAGATAGGTACCGCATCCGCCATCGAGGCAAACCACATTGTCTTTCACAAAATCGAGAAATTTCATCGTTTTTCCCTCCGTGCTGTTTTATTATCCGCATTATACACCAGCGTTTTAGGAAACGCAAGGGGACAAACCTTGATGCCCGTATTGCGGGTGTTGTTGCGGTGGTAATCGGCTTTTTGGTGCGATACAATTTTTAAGACACAATTTTAGTTTTAGGGGTTGACAAAGCCAAAAATGTGAGATATAATACATCTTGCGTTTGCGGGCGTAGCTCATCTGGTAGAGCGCGACCTTGCCAAGGTCGAGGTAGCGAGTTCGAGCCTCGTCGCCCGCTCCAAAAACAAAACACCACCCGACAGGGTGGTGTTTTTTGTTTTTGGAATGATTGTGGGCAGAGGCTCGAACAGGGCACGAGCGGGTGAGCTTCGTCGTTTGTTCTTGCATATCTCCCTCTCCTGTGATAGTATAAAGGCAATACTTACATCCGTATAAAGGAGCGTGGTTGTGTGAAAAAAATGCTTTTGGGCTGTGTATGGCAAGTTTTGGGCTTTCTTGGCGCAATTATCATTTTATCCTCTGCGGCACCCCACCAATGGAATTACAATGGTATTGAGGGCCTCCTAGGCAGCTTGTTGGGTCTGGATCTGCTGCTGCCACTTGTTATTTGTATCGCTCTGTTCGTCCTTGGTGTTGTGGTTTGTTTTATGGCAATACAGGAAAAATAATTTTCAAGTCTTTATAAAAGCCAAGCTGCATTTTGCAGCTTGGCTTTTTCTTCTTTATTCTCCCATGATAATTTCCACAATTCCTGCCCGTTCTGCATCGGGATAGAACTGCACCTGCCAGTGGCCGCCGTTATGCTCTGCGGCAACCTCGGAAACGATGGCGTGGATTTCCTCGGGATCGTTATAAAAATTCCCCAGCTGCACCGTCAGTTCCGAGGCGCGGTTCGCTGCCGCCGCCGTCAGCAGATCCCGCAGCGCAGTGACACCGGTGATATTGACCATACCATCCATCTGCTGCTGTGTGCGGCGGTATCCGATCGTCAGCTTGATATCCATGTGTGCCGCAGCGGTTTCCTCCAGCGTGTAGGTCATATACTCCACGGCATAGGCGCCCATGGGCGTCTCGTTCTGCACCTCCTGACAGGCGTTTTCCACCGCCTGCTGCACATCGCCCAGCGCATCGGCAGCGTAGAGCCAGATGGTGCCCGCCTCGGCCCGCTCGCCGATCAGAAGCAGCAAATCGTTGACCAGATCCTGATAGGTCTCGGCGCGGAGCACCGACTGATCCTCACTCTCATAGTAGGAGGAAATGTGGGGCTGCACACTGGAATAGCTTCGCTCCAGCATGGAGCAGCCCACAGAGGAAACGCACAACAGGCACACCATGGCCATCACCACGATTTTTTTCATTGGGCAGCTCCTTTCTCCTGTCTTAGAACAGTTCCGTCTGCTTCTCCTCGCTGTCCTCCGGCTTCAAAAGTGCGCCGGCGGCGGGGAGGTTGCGGGTGCGGTAGCGGCTTGTGTTGACGATGCCGCTGCTCTCCACCGGCATCACGCGCTCGAGGCGATACTTGGGCTTGAGTGTCATGACCGCCACTCCCTGCGTGGCACGGGTGGTCTTGGGGGTAAGGGTCGCCGTATGCATCAGCAGGCACCGACCTTCGGTGCTGTAGAGGGCCAGTTCCTGCTCCTGAGGCAGCTGCAGAATGCCGCACAGGGGCACCTTGTCGCTGTAAGCACCTGTCAGGCGGCGGCGATTCGAGGTGGTGGCATAGGCGTTAAGGGGCACCTTGGCAGCCTTGCCGTTTTCAAAGAAGAACATCATGTGGCCGCTGTAATCTCCTGCCAGAGCCAGATAGATGACGCTCTCGCCGTCCTCCATTCCCAGCTTGGCGGGGAGATAATCGCCCAGGAGCGAGGCCTTGCTCTCGCTGAACTCACTGGCGCGGATCTTGTAGACCTGTGCCTTGTCGGTGAAGAACAGCAGCTCCTCTGCGTTACGGCTCTCGAAGCTCTGGCGAAGATTGTCGCCCTCCTTGAACTTCTGCTCGCCGGACATACGCAGGGACAGGGGCGTGATCTTCTTAAAGTATCCCTCACGGGAGAGGAACAGGTGCACGGGATAGTCCTCCACCTCGTCCTCTTCCACCTCTTCTTCCACCTCGTGGGCATAGACGATCTCGGTGCGGCGCTCCACGGCGTACTTTTTCCGTACCTCGGTGAGCTCATCAATGATGATGGTCTTGATGCGGCGGGGGCTGGCCAGCACATCTTCCAGATCCATGATCTCATCCTGCAGCGCGGAGGTTTCCTCCACGCGCTTTAAGATGTACTCCTTATTAATATTACGCAGCTTCAGCTCTGCCACGAACTCGGCCTGCACCTTGTCGATGCCAAAGCCGATCATCAGGTTGGGGACGACCTCCGCCTCCTCCTCCGTCTGGCGGATGATGGCGATGGCCTTATCGATGTCCAGCAGGATCTTCTTCAGGCCCTGCAGCAGGTGAAGCTTTTCCCGCTTCTTGCTGAGGATGTGGAACACGCGGCGCTTGACGCATTCGGTACGCCACGCCGTCCACTCCTCCAAAATCTCGCCTACGCCCATGACACGGGGCTGACCTGCCACGAGGATGTTGAAGTTGCAGCTGACGGTGTCCTGCAAGGGTGTCAGCTTAAACAGCTTGGCCATCAGCTTGTCGGGATCCACACCGCGCTTGAGGTCGATCGTCAGCTTCAGACCGCTCAGATCCGACTCATCGCGCATATCGGCGATCTCCTTGATCTTGCCGGCCTTTACCAGCTCGGCCACCTTGTCGAGGATCACCTCGATGGAGGTGGAATAGGGGATCTCGTAAACCTCGATGAGGTTCTCTTCCTTCACATAGCGGTAGCGGCTGCGGAGTTTCAGTCCGCCGCGGCCGGTGGCGTAGATGTCCCGCAGGGCCGCATCGTCCCGCAGCAACTGACCGCCGGTGGAAAAATCAGGGGCCAGCAGCGTGGAGGCGATGTCGTGCTTGGGGTTCTTGATATAGGCAATGGTGGTCTCGCACACCTCGCCCAGGTTAAAGCCACAGATCTGGGAGGCCATACCCACGGCGATACCCTGGTTGGCGCTGACCAGCACATTGGGGAATGTGGTGGGCAGCAGCGTCGGCTCGGTGGTGGTGCTGTCGTAGTTGTCCACAAAGTCCACCGCATCATGGTCCAGATCACGGAAGAGCTCGGCACAGATGGGCGCAAGCTTGGCCTCCGTATAACGGGAGGCGGCGTAGGCCATGTCGCGGGAGTAGACCTTACCAAAGTTACCTTTGGAATCCACGAAGGGGTGCAGCAGCGCCTCGTTGCCCTTGGCCAGTCGCACCATGGTCTCATAGATGGCCGCGTCGCCGTGGGGGTTGAGCCGCATGGTCTGACCCACGATGTTAGCGCTCTTGGTACGGTTGCCCTTCAAAAGACCCATGGTATACATGGTATACAGGAGCTTGCGGTGGGCAGGCTTAAAGCCGTCGATCTCGGGGATGGCGCGGGAGACGATGACCGACATGGCGTAGGGCATATAGTTCTCGTCCAGCGTGGCGGTGATGCTGCGGTCAATGACCGCACCGCTGAGGCCCTCTACATTGGCCTCTGCCCCACGGTGAACGACAGGTTCTTCTGTTTTCTTCTTTCTTGCCATAGAAAAGTCTCACTTTCCTCTTTGGTTACACTGGTGCACCGCACCAAGGCCCCCTTGTGTAAAGGGGGCTGCTGAGCGCAGCGAAGCTGGGGGATTGTCGTAGAGAGGACTTCCTTCTCCGCATCGTCTTTGGCGTAAAAGCGAGTGTTTCTGCTGCACAATCCCTCCGAGTCGCCTTGCGGCGACCCACCTCCCTTTACACAAGGGAGGCTTTTTTCAAGTCTTACGACACGTCTATCATATCCATGTACTTATAGCCGTTCTCGGCGATGTATGTTTTGCGGCCTGCCAAATCGTCGCCCAACAGCAGATCAAAGACGCGGGCCGTCTCCTCGGCATCGTCGGGCAGCACCTTGATAAGGCGGCGGGTGGCAGGATTCATGGTGGTGAGCCACATCATCTCCGGATCGTTCTCACCAAGACCCTTGGAGCGCTGGATGTTGATCTTCTTCCCCTCCAAGGACTTGACGATCTCCGCTTTCTCCTTCTCGGAGTAGGCAAAGTAGGTCTTTTCCTTGCAGGTGATCTCAAACAGGGGCGTCTCGGCGATGTAGACATAGCCCTCCTGAATCAGCGTGGGACACAGACGGTAGAGCATGGTGAGGATCAGCGT
>JAFYVA010000131.1 GCA_017549325.1 Oscillospiraceae bacterium | reverse complement strand
CCCCGCCGCCCTCGAGAAGGCCAAGGGTCTCATTGCCCTGAACCAGAGCACCGAGGTGGACAGTGGTAAGCTCACCGCCGAGGAGAGCGCCGCCTTGCAGCAGCGCATCAGCTTTACCGCCGAGATCGCCGACCTCAAGGATGCCGACTTCCTGCTGGAGGCCATCTTGGAGAAGCTGGAGGTCAAGCACAACTTCTACCGCCAGATCTCCCAGATCATGGCACCCGATGCCATCCTCTGCTCCAACACCTCGGGCCTGAGCATCACCGCCATCGCCGAGGCCGTGTCCAACCCCGAGCGCTTTGCCGGTATGCATTGGATCAACCCGCCCCATATCATCCCGCTGGTGGAGATCATCAAGGGCGAAAAGACTGCCGACGAGACGGCCGAGGCTGTCCGTGAACTGTGCTATCAGCTGCACAAGAAGCCCGTGGTGGTGAAGGATGCCCCCAGCTTCGTCCTCAACCGCATTCAGCAGGCCATCCTCCGCGAGGCCCTCTACATCGTGGACGAGGGCATCGCCTCCCCCGAGGCCGTGGACGATGTGATGAAGTACGCCCTCGGCTTCCGTTACGCCGCCTTCGGCCCCTTCGAGACCTGCGATTTGGGCGGCCTCGACATCCACTGCAACATCTCCCACTACACCTTCCCCGACCTGTGCGACGCCAAGGCACCCTTCGGCCTGCTGAAGGAGTGCGTGGACAATGGCAAGCTGGGCGTCAAGACCGGCGCCGGCTTCTATGACTACTCCGACGGCCGCGACGAGGAGATCATCCGCCGCCGCGACACCATGTTCAACAAGCTGGCCAAGTGCCTGTTTGAAGAGGAGTAAACGATGCGCCGCATTGTATTGGTGTGCCTTACGCTGCTGCTTGCTGCGAGTCTGCTTGTCGGCTGCGGTGCAGAGGATACTGCGGCTGACGGCAGTGCGGTGCAGGATGAGGTGATGGACGCAGCAGGGGAGAACGGCGAGGAGCAGAGGGAAGAAGTCATTGAACCTGTCGTATCCGTTGATCCTGCCGCTACGGTACTGCCGGACTTGGAGCGGTTTCTCCGTAGCCGTCCTTATGAAGGGCGACCTATTGAATATGTCTCCGGTGCCTATCAGTTGAATTTTGTTTGGCTTCCCTATGCAGCGCTTGAGGATGTAACGGCGGAGGTACTGGCGCTGCTTTCCCAACCTCAATATCAGCTTTCTCTTCGGGAGAAGAGAGAGACTACCTATTACGGCTGGACGGTCTACAGCTATTACTATGACTATACCGGCAGCGGCGAGGGCGTTACGGAAGTACCGAACAAGTACGATGAAACCGGCAGCGCATCGGTGATCTTTATGGTGGCAGATGATACGATAGAAGGCTGTTTTCATCTGAATCTGTTTTACGCACCTGTGTTTACGCTGCAAGACCCGGGAAGTCGTACCAGCCGCAACCTGACGGAGGATGGACAAGGCGAGATCATCACCGAGGACACCGATTTAGGCGAATGGGAACAGAGTCGGACAGAGTCCGATGAGTGGCGAGAGGAGTGCTCCTCCTGCCACGGCAGCGGTCGATGCACCCACTGCAACGGCTCCGACAGAAGAGACAAGTTCCAGGCCGGTGTCGGCTGGGTGGAGCAGAACTGCACCTTCTGCTCCGGCGGACGCTGCGCATCCTGCGGCGGCGATGGCTGGAAATAAGGAAGGATATATGGCAAAAAAAGACACCCGGAGGGTGTCTTTTTTGCGTGCCGGAGCGGGCGGCTTTCGGCGCTCCGACGGTGTCATGTATTGACAAGTGATATGAAAGTGGTATACTTTTTTACCGGAGAGAAATTTTATTTGGAGGTTTCCTTTTATGAGTAATCAGTTTATTCTGTCCTGCTGCTCTACGGTGGATCTGCCTTACAGCCGTATGGAAGAGCGCAAGATCCCGGTTCTGTTCTATACCTATACGGTGGACGATGTCCTGTATGTGGACGATATGGGCCGCGATGCAGCCGAGCAGGATCGTTTCTACGAGATGCTGGAAGCAGGAAAACTGCCCAAGACGTCTCAGCTGAATATTGATAATTATATCCGCTTCTTTGAGCCCTTCCTGGCGCAGGGTGAGGATGTGCTGCATGTTGCGCTGGGCTCGGGTATGTCCAACTCTGTGAACAATGCGTTTTTGGCAGTGGAGATGCTGAAGGAGAAGTACCCCGAGCGCCGCGTGCTGGTGGTGGACTCCCTCTGCTCCTCCAGCGGCTACGGTATGTTTGTGGAGAGTGCCGCCGACCTGCGTGATGCCGGCACCGATATTGACGAGGTGTACAACTGGCTGATGGCCAATCGCAATCGCGTCCACCATCAGTTCTTCTCCACCAATATGACCCAATTCCGCCGTTCCGGCCGTGTCTCCGGCGCCACTGCCGCCATTGCCACGGTGCTGAACATCTGCCCCATCATGCGCCTCGACGCCCACGGTGCCATTAAGGCCTATGACAAGGTGCGCGGCAAGAACAAGGCCATTGAGACCACCGTGGCAACCATGCTGCAGCAGGTGGAAAACGGCGCTGCCTACGACGGCCCCTGCTATATCTGCCACTCCCGCTGCCCGGAACTGGCCCAGCAGCTGACGGAGGCGGTGGAGCAGGCTGTCCCCGCCGTGAAGGGGAAGATCCGCATCTGCGACATCGGCACCATCATTGCCAGCCATTCCGGCCCCGGTACGGTCGCCGTGTTCTTCTACGGCGCCGAGCGCCCCGAAATGGAATAATGTCCATAAACAAAGACCGCCTGCGTGTGCAGGCGGTCTTTTTTGCGTCAGCTGCGTTTCCTTTTGTGGGGCAGGATCTCGCTGAGCACCGTGGAGCCCAGCACCAGCACGGCACCGATGGCGCACAGCGCGTCCATAGGCTCGCGCAGCAGCAGTGCCGAGAGGAAGATGGCCACCACCGGGTCGATGTAGCTCAAAAGGGCTGAGGTCTGGGCCGGCAGGATGGGGAGTGCTCCGAAATAGAGCCAGAAGGCCACACCCGTATGAACGATGCCCAGCACCACCAGACAGATCAGTCCCGTCGTGTCCAGAGAGAGGGTGGAGAAGTCCACCGTCAGCAGATTGTAGGGGATCAGTACGATGGCGGAGGTGGCCAGCTCCACGATGGTGATGTCATAGGAGTCGATGTTTTTGAGGAACTTGGACAGCAGCACGATACCGGCGTACATCACCGCAGAGCCGATGGCCAGCACAACGCCGCGGGCATCCCAGTTGCCGCCGCCACCGCTCTGGATCACGCCGGAGGTGAACACCATGCCCAGCAGCGCGATGGCAACGAAGATGCATCGCCGCGCGGTGAGCTTTTCCTTCAGCACGAGAGGGGAGAGCAGGAGCACCACCACGGGTGCCAGATAGTACAGCACCGTCGCCACCGCCACGGTGGTGTAGTTGTAGGCCTCGAACAGCAGCATCCAGTTAAAGCCCATCACCGCGCCGATGGGCAGCAGGATCTTAGCGTTGGCGCGGATAGCTGACCAGTTCAGCTTTTTTCGCTGCAGTGTCAGCACCAACAGCAAAAACAGGGAACCCACCAGACCGCGCACGTTGCAGATGATGCTGCTGGGCAGCGGGATCATGCGAACGAACAGGCCGATGGTGCCCCAGATAAACATGGACAGGAGCAGGCGGAACTTTGCGGAATTTGCAGACATAGGGACGCCTCGTTTCTAACACGGTTTTTTGTCAGTATAACAGGAATTTTCTCCCATAGCAAGAGAATTTCCGCCGCCACTTTTCAAATGGTGTGCTTTATGGTATACTAACGACAATAACATTTTGCAAATAAGGAGAACCCCTATGAAAAAGACCGTTCTGCGCAAGTACGCGCAGCTCATCGCACAGGTGGGCGTCAATGTCCAGCCCGGACAGGAGGTGTTTATTACCGCCGACCTCGACCAGCCCGAATTCGTGGCCATGGTGGTGGAGGAGTGCTACCGCCGCAAGGCGAAGAAGGTGGTGCTGGAGTGGGATTACCAGCCCCTGCAGAAGCTCCACTACCGCTACCGCAGCCTCAAGACCCTCAGCAAGGTGGAAAATTACGAGATCGCCCGCTGGCAGCACTATGTGGACGAACTGCCCTGCCGCATCTATCTCATCTCCGAGGATCCCGACGGCCTTCGCGGCATCAACCAAACCAAGATGGCCAAGGCACAGCAGAACCGCTATCCCATCGCTAAGCCCTTCCGCGAGGCCATGGAGAACAAGTACCAGTGGTGCATCGCCGCCGTCCCCGGCAAGGCATGGGCCAAGAAGCTCTTCCCCAACCTCCGCGCCTCTCAGGCGGTGGAGAAGCTGTGGGAGTATATCCTCAGTGCCGCCCGTGTCACCGATGACCCCATCGCCGCATGGGACGAGCACAACCGCGAGGTTCACGAAAAGTGCGACTACCTCAACGCTCTGGGTATTCAGAAACTGCACTACCACTCCGCCAACGGTACGGATTTCACCGTGGGTCTCATGGAGCGCAGCCGTTTCAGCGGTGCCAGCGAGAAGAGCCTGCAGGGCTATACCTTCAACCCCAACATCCCCTCCGAGGAGTGCTTCGTCTCCCCCAAGAAGGGTGATGCCGAGGGCATCGTCTACGCCACCATGCCCCTGAGCTATCAGGGCCAGCTGATCGACAAGTTCTGGATCCGCTTCCGCGAGGGTAAGGCCGTGGAGTGGGATGCCGAGGTCAACCGTGACTTGCTGACCAAGCTCATCACCATGGACGAGGGCAGCGCCTATCTGGGTGAGTGTGCGCTGGTGCCCTACGACAGTCCCATCCGCAACGCCGAGCTCCTGTTCTACAACACCCTCTTTGATGAAAATGCCGCCTGCCATCTGGCACTGGGCAACGGCTATGCCGACACCATTCAGGGCTTCGAGGAGCTGACGCTGGACGAGTGCTACGCCATGGGCCTGAACCAGTCCATGATCCACGAGGACTTCATGATCGGCTCTGCCGACATGAACATCGACGCCATCTGCCGCGACGGCAAGACCATCCCCATCTTCCGCAACGGCAACTGGGCGTTCTGAGAACGCATAAAAAAACTTCCGCACCTGAGGGTGCGGAAGTTTTTTATTTGCGGTTACAGACTCTCACGGATAAAGTCGGCAAAGCGCTTGGCGGCGGCCGTCTGGGGCACACCCTGCAGCACGCACATATCCACGCTGCGGGAGGGGATCTCGAAGGAGGTCGCGATCTTGCGGATGCGTCCGGATTCCAGATCTTTCTGCACAAACTCCTCCGTCACACCGGCTACGCCGAAGCCGATGGCGGCCAGATCCACCAGCAGGCTGCGGGCGCCCAGTTCGATCTCGGGCTTCAGGTGCTGGCCGTTCTGGATGAAGAATTTCTCCAAAAATGCACGGGAGCTGGCCTTGTGCTCCAGCAGGATCAGGGGATAGGCGGCGATCTCCGCGAGGGAGTGGGGCTTTTCGAAGGGGCAGGGATATTCCGGCGATGCCACGAAGATGGTGTGGGTGGAGAAACAGGGCGTGGTCTCGAAATTGCCCTCGCCGGGAGTGGAGGCGAAGGCGATGTCCACCTTGCCGGACTGCAGAAGGCCCAGCACCTTATGGCTGCGGCCGGAGATGATGCGGATATGGATGGCGGGATAGAGGCGGTGGAAGGCGTCCAGATGGGGCAGCAGGAACTGGCTGGTGACGGTATCGGAGGCGCCGATGGTGAGATGGCCCATCTGCAGCTCGCGGGTCTGGCTCAGCTTATTCTCGCCCGTCTCCAACAAACCGATGGCGCTGCGGACATACTCGTACAGCAGCTTGCCGTCTGCCGTCAGGGTCACGCCGCGGCTGTTGCGGGCAAACAGGCGCGTCTGCAGATCGCTCTCCAGCTGCTTGATGGACTGGCTCACGGCGGATTGGCTGATATAGAGTGACTGGGCTGCGGCGGTGATGTTGCCGGCCTCCGCCACCTCTTTGAACACCTTGTAAAGTTCCAGTTTGACCGCCATTCGTCAACGCTCCTTCCATAAGAACGAATAATAGTGCAACAAAACAATATCGAAAATAATTATATCAAATCGTAACGCAAAAGCAAGAGCAAATTTGACCTTTTGCGTGCATTGTGATAAGATATTTCCGTATAAGAAAACACAGACACAGGAGGTTTCGTTTATGGAACAGCTGAAAACATTCTGGAAAAAGCAGGATGGTGTCAACCGGATCGTTCTTGTGACCGGTCTTGCGGTGGCCATCGTCTGTCTTGTGATGGGCCAGTGGAAGTACTGCATCGTCTTTATGGTCTTTATGGGTATGTTCATGGTGGCACACGCCGGACAGCGCGCCAAGCGTCTGAGCCGCCTCTACGGTGTGGTCTATTTCCATATGCCCGACGGGGAACTATATCCCATGACCTTTGAGCAGGTTCGCGCCGAGTATATCAAGGGCGCACAGAGCCGCTACGGCGGACGGAAGGTATCCCTCTGGTTCCCCTACTGGCGCATCCGCGACGGGATTCTGGATACGGGTTTTCATCTGGATATCGACCTCACCGGCTTTGAAGACCCCGAGGGCATCCTGCCTACCCTGAAGAGTGGACAGTACATCCTCGTCACCGGTGAGCTGCAGGCCCGCAAGCGCGACTATTTCTGCATCGGCGCCGTGGAAGAGGTGCGCCGTCAGGCCAAGCGCCCGGAGGTGCAGTGATGAGATTCGAACGGGGAGACTTTATCTCCTTCCTCCACGGTATCATCAACCTCGCCTGGCCCGTTGTGGCCTACGATCTGGCAGAGCTGGCCTCTCTCATCATCTGGGGCTATAGCCAGATGGCCGCTGTGCCGGTGACCATCATGCTGCTGCTGCCCATCCTCTCGGATGTGGTGTGCATCGTCATCGCCGGTATCCGCTACTACCGCCGCCAGAATATGTTCGCCCTGCTGGGCATTATCTTCTCCATTGCGGCGCTGGCCCTGTACTACATCCTGCGTACCATGATGCAGTTCTCTCTGGGCTGGCTCGACCCCATCATTTAAGGAGTTACACGACTATGAAACAGGAATTTATCTCCGTTGGCACCATCGTCAACGCCCACGGTATCCGCGGCGAGGTGAAGCTGAACCCCGTGGGCTTCGACCCCGAGTTTTTGGCGGAGTTTGACCGTTTTATCATCGGCGGCCGTGAGACGGAGGTGCTCCATGCCCGCGTCCACAAGTCGGTGGTGCTGCTGACGCTGCCGGGCGTGGAGGATATGGATGCCGCGCTGGCTCTCAAGGGCCGCGAGGTGCAGATCTACCGCGACGATGTGGAGCTTCCCGAGGGCGAGTTCTTCGATGAAGAGCTGGTGGGCTGCACCGTGGTCAACGACGAAACGGGCGAAGAGGTGGGAAAGGTCAACCGCGTCCTCAACTATCCTGCCCATAAGGTCTACGAAGTCCGCGGCAAGGGGGAGGAGTACCTGATCCCCGCCGTGAAGGATGTGTTTATCAAGGGCGTGGACATGGAAAATAACACCATCCGCGTCTATCTCATGAAGGGACTGGGCAGCCATGAGAATTGACATTATGACCCTGTTCCCCGACGCCATCGAGGCCATGATGGGTCAGTCCATCATCGGTCGGGCGCAGGAGCGCGGTTTCGTGCAGGTGGTGCCCCACCAGATCCGCGACTATACCACCAACAAGCAGATGCAGGTGGACGACTACCCCTACGGCGGCGGCCGCGGTGCAGTGATGCAGGCCGATCCCCTCTACCGCTGCTGGCAGCACATCTGCGACGAGGCGGGCGAGCGCATCCACACTATCTATATGTCGCCCTGCGGCCGCACCTTCGACCAGCAGGTGGCCAAGGAGATGAAGGAACAATACGACCGCCTCATCCTCGTCTGCGGCCACTATGAGGGCGTGGATCAGCGCTTCCTCGACGAGTGCGTGGATGAAGAGCTGTCTCTGGGCGACTTCGTGCTGACCGGCGGCGAGATCCCCGCCATGGCGGTGGCCGACTGCCTGTGCCGCATGGTGCCCGGCGTGCTGCCGGAGGAGAGCTGCTACACCGAGGAGAGCCACTGGGACTGCCTGCTGGAATACCCCCAGTATTCCCGTCCCGAGGAGTGGCACGGACGAAAAGTGCCCGCCGTGCTCTTGAGCGGTCACCACGGCAATGTGGCCGACTGGCGCAAGAAGGAGAGCTACAAGCGCACCATGGCCCGCCGCCCCGATATGTTCGCCAAGTTCGACGAGCGCAAGCTCACCACCAAGCACGATCGCAAAGTCTTGGCCGAGGCCAAGGCGGAGTTCGCCGCCGAGCAGGCGGCAAAGCCGGCAGCGGAAGAGGAGTAAGGTTATGAAAAAACAGCGCGTTGTATCTGTAATGAGTCTCATTTTGTGTACCGCTATGCTGTTTTTACTCTCTGCCTGCTCCGCGCCCAAGGGCGACACGATAGAGAGCCGCGAGGCATTGCTGAACGAGAGTATTAAAGAGGGCAAGGAATGGACGATTGAAAAGGAGATCACCATTAACAATAACATCATCAGTGCTGCTCGCGGTGCAGATGATATGACAACTCTTGCAATTTTCAGGCCTACTTTTGAAGGTGGATATGCCTTTTCTAGGTCTGTTATCCTCCCGAGCTATCTGATTATGATTACCTCCGCAGAGATTGGACAGGAGAACTATGATCTGTTTTGGGTCAGCGACCCCCAAGCGGTATCCTTGGAGATATCCTATATCGTTGACGGCGAGGCGTTGGAGCCCCTTACCTATGATGTATCAAATGGAGAGATCATTGCCCTTCAGCAGGAGGGGAAGGACATCTCTATTACCGCCTGCTACTATGACAGCGAGGGCAATCGGTATACCCACGGATTAGGAGCGTAACATGGACATTACCCAGACCTTTTACGATAGCTTGGCCTCTCAGTACGATCAGCTGTTCTTCGACTGGCAGGCAACCACCCGCGAGCAGGCGGTGCTGCTGGATGGGCTGTTCCGCGCAGAGGGCTTTGACACCGCCTCGTCTGTTCTCGACTGCGCCTGCGGCATCGGTACGCAGGCCATCGGTTTGGCGGCAATGGGTTACCCTGTCACCGCCTCGGACATCAGCGAATGTGAGCTTGCCGAGGCCAAGGAGCGTGCAGCGCAAAACGGGGTCACCATCAACTTTGCCCGCGCCGATTTCTGCAAGCTGTCGGACACCTTTTCTGAGAAGTTTCCCGTCATCATCTGCATGGATAACGCCCTGCCCCATATGCTGACGAGAGAAGCCTTGGAACAAGCCGTGAGCAGCATCGTGGGACAGCTGCAAGAGGGCGGCATCTTTGTTGCCAGTATCCGCGACTACGATGCCCTTCTCCAAGATAAGCCCCCTTATTCGCCCCCTTACATCCACAAGACGGACAAGGGGCAGCGGGTGTCCTTCCAGACTTGGGAGTGGGAGGAGGACAACTACCGCCTCGTCCAGTACATTATCGATGATGCGGGTACGCCCACGGTCAGCAAGTTCGACTGCGCATACCGTGCACTGCGCCGTGAGGAGTTGACGGAGCTGCTTTTGAAGAGCGGCTGCGCTTCCGTGGAGTGGAAGTTCCCCGCTGAGACAGGATTCTATCAGCCCATCGTGGTGGCGAAGAAGTAAAGGCTGCGTCCAAATCTGTAGGGGTCGATGCCCACATCGACCCGTGCGATATACGGAAGACTACCGGTAGACGGCGGGGCGATACCCCGAGGGTACTTGCTCCGCTTCGCTTCGCGGGCGTGTGGGCATCGCCCCCTACAACATAACCGAGAGCCTTTCGATAGGAATTCCAACAAAAAAGAAACGCCCGTGTGGGCGGTAAGTCTCGCGATAAACGCAATTAGAAATGGCGGGTGGGAATCTGATGAAAAAGGGTCTTGCTTTTATTTTCGCTATGCTGATGATGCTGTGTATAGTATCGTGTGGAACTGAGAAACAGGAAAATAATGACGATAGCTTAGACTCACAAGAAGTTTTGAATACCCAAGATGAACTTGCATCAAACAAACCGCTAAGCGCTCAGTTTGATAGTGGTACTAATCAGATGGTTTTGCTAGCTGAATACCAGTTGGAAATTCCTCAAAGTTGGTTCTGTCAAGCAAACGATGAAGAAGGTGTTTTGTGGTTTTGCCCAGATGACAAGTCCCCTCTGTCGGCATTGTTTTTGTTAGTTTCTGAAGAAAAATATGATATAACGGATGAAGTGTATCAAAAAGCGTTAGCGGAGACTATAGTAGGAATTTACTGTGATGTGTTTACCGATGTAAGTTGTAACATAGAAAGATGCTATGTGCCTCGTGAATACATTACGCTAGCAAGTGGACAAGAAGTTGATGTAACAGGAAGAAGAGAACTTCATGCGGTGTGCTCAGGGAAAATGGATGGAAAGGCCTATGAGGGCGAAATAGTTTCTTTTTATTTGGGCGATAACTTGGCTGCTTTTTATCTATTCCAATTTTGTGATTCAGCATATGACTTTAGCGAGGACATGGGAGCAATTCCAAAAAGTATAAAGGAATATGATGAAAGCCAAGCTATAGAAAATAAACAGAATGGTGTGGAGGACGATACTCACGAAGACGAAGGAATTTCAACGGCAAACACATCTGATATAGCAGTAAGATTTGAGCCTGACTACATTGACGGAGACAGATTGCACATAACCGTTTTCACAAAGAACAATTCTGATGAAAAATTCTCCGGAAATGTTTATGTCACATTCTATAGTGCAGATGGAAAAGATCGCCTTGGAAGTGATACCATCATCGTAGAGGAACTTCTCCCCGGGCGCGAAAGCTGGACTGATATAGTTGTGGATGCGTATCGAGGAACGCCGAAAATGGCTGTGGACTTTTCAGAAGTGTCGTTTGTCCCCATCAAGGAAGTAAGTGCAGAAATTGATGCAGAAGCAACAGATAAAACAAAGAATAGTTTTCGTTTGAATTTTGATGGAGTGAGTTGGTACGATGATGTTACAGACATTGTTGTTTATACGGATGGAACTTGTATTGTCACAATAAAAGATAATCCCAAAGAGGGCGGCCAATTTTACGCATCTACAGTTGAGAGTTGTGGAGAAGATTATGGCGTGAAAGAAGTTCAAGTGGTTGACCAAACTGGAAAAATAATTGCTGTTTATTAAGTGAAAACTATGCTTAGACGGGAGTCCTCGGACTTCCGTCTTTTCTTGTGTTGCGGCCTGCAACCTTAAATACCGAATTCCTGTGATAAAATTAAAAAAACACAAAAGGAAAGAAGTGACTATCTATGAGCTTTCCATGGAGACTCTATATGAATCGTCAAGATGATGGTAGTACATATTGGTCTATCGTAGAAGAACTGTATAAAGGAGCGCATAGTTCCAGTGTACTCATCCGTTGCACATCAGAATCGGATAATAACTGCAATAGCTGTGAGTATTACCATGACTGTAACAGGCTAAGAGAAAGCGGTATGCGTACGTTGCATATCCATTAACGCAAAAAATCCGCCCTTACGGGCGGATTTTTTGCGTAGATTTAAGTTTAGTTGGCGCGCTCGGCGGCATTCAGCTTCTTGATGAGACGCTTGATGACGGTGGCGGCCACCTGCTCGATCTCCTGAGAGGTCAGCGTCTT
>JAFYVA010000130.1 GCA_017549325.1 Oscillospiraceae bacterium | reverse complement strand
GAGTAAGAATATGAGCAGAGAAGAATTTAAAAAAGCATTCGCTCCCCTGCACGCCTCCGAAGAGGTTCTTTTGGAGGTAACACAGCGAATGAACAAAGAAAAGCAGACGTTCCGCCGCAGAGGGCGTACGGGTCTGGTGGCGGCATTGGCAGCCGTATTGGTGCTGACAATGACCGTAACCTTCGGCGAGGATATTGCCGCGTTCTTCACCTCACGGTTGGAACCTGTCACCATTGAGGCTGCCGAGGCCATACTCGGAGGCTTCTGTGGTGATATATCCACCGACGCACCCTATATGACCGACAAATTCGGTAATGAGGTGGTTTCCGGCCCTGTGATGGAGAAGATCGCCATGGGCGATGCAGCCGTGGCCACGCTAGTGGAGGGCTATCTCTACGACGTAGAGGCCGCACCCATTGTATATGAAGAGTACACCTACACATTGGAGCAGTTTATTGTGGACGATAAGGGTATGGGTCTGCTGGCCTATACTATCGAAAATCCCAACGGTGTGGAGTATTTGGAACACGGTTACGGACAGGTCTCTGTACCGCTGAGTCCCTATCTTACCACCGGTGCTCCCTTTATGGACGGAGAGCATGCGGATGCATACAGCTATCGTTTGGAGAGCAGTACCGAAACGAAGCTGCGTTTGGTGATGTTCTTTGGCACATTCCGTGAATACAGCGGTGAGGACTTCTATTTCTGCATTACCTGTGATGATGAAGAAACAGAGAAGGTTATTCCCGTGGGTGCCATCCAACTTGCACCTGAAAATTTGGTTCCCTCTACCGTTTTTACCGATGACTGTGGCAACACCGTCTCACTCTCCCCCATGGGTATTTCCACCGATTGGCAGCAGGATTATGAGCTGTTGACCTACAAACTGCTGCTGCACCACACTGACGGCACCTATACCGTTAAGGACGAAGAGTGCAACATTTATAACGCTCGCGTTGGCTATTGGATCGCCGCTGATGATATTGGTGAACACCTTCTCAGCAGCAACTATCTCTTCAACTGCCTCATTGATGTGGAGGCGGTGACGGAGGTGAGCCTGCAGGGATATTGCCATCCCCATGGCGGTGAGTATACGGAACTGCAAAGGGTGTATGTGCGGTGATGTGCGTCAATGAAAGAGCAATTTCTCTGCGCAGTATTGTTTTCTTATCGGTGCGATCCTTGCCTGGGCGGTATCCTCTATGTTATCCACGACCCAAACGAGTTCCGTATCGTTGGTGTGATGGCATCTGTTCTGGGCTACGGGATATTCTTTGGAGCGGCGTTGCATTATGAAACCATCGATAAATAATATCTCAGAATACGAACTGCGCGCCCCATCCCGCAGGAAGCAGCGCAGGAAGCGGCGTAACCGCTGTATGGCACTGCTGCTGGCAGTGATGTTTCTTCTCGGCTGCACCACCGGTTATGCGCTGGCCGCCGCAAGAGAAAAGGATACGGAAGAGAATAAAGATGCGCAAAAGGACACATTGTTCTTCACCAATATTGAAACGAGCAACGTCCCCGACACCATCACCCTGCCGGAGTACATCATCGAGGACCTCCTCCCTATCAACGAATACTCCCGCTGCGGCGATAAGTTGACGCAGGTCAACGCCATCGTCATCCACTACGTAGGAAATCCCAACACCACCGCGTGGCAGAATGTCAATTACTTCCGTAATCTCGCCACCAGCGGTGAAAACTCTGCCAGCAGCAATTTGGTGGTGGGCATGGACGGCGAAGTGCGGTTGTGCGTCCCGTTGGATGAGGTGGCCTACTGTTCCAACGAGCGCAACCACGATACTGTTTCCATCGAGTTTTGCCATCCCGATGAAACGGGTGAACCTACAGAAGCTACATATGAAAGTCTCGTTACGCTGACGGCGTGGCTGTGCGACCTCTATGGATTGGATAGCGAGAATGTGATCCGTCACTACGATGTGATGGGCAAGGAGTGTCCCCGCTACTTTGTGGAGAACGAAGATGCGTGGGAGCAGTTTAAGGAAGATGTAAAAGCGGAGATGAAAGCATAAAAAATCCACCCTCACGGGTGGATTTTTTATGTAATAGATATTGATTTACTCCGTTACAACGCCGGAAATTTGATCCCTGTCGGCGCAGAATTTGCAAAGACGCGTGCGGTTGGCGGCGATGGCCTGCTCAACGGTACCCATGGTCAGGGTCTCGGTCTGGTTCAGAGACTGGCACTCGGAATCGGTGTGATACACCTTACCGAAGGGAGACCAGTACACATCGCTCTCGCCCAGGGTAGTAACGGCAGCTTCCATCTGCTCTTCGGACACGGGATCGAAGTCATAGCTGGCAACGCCGCCGATCAGCAGTGCGATAATGGCCACCACGATGGCGATAGTCTTGGTCTTCTTATCCAGATTCTTGTTGGCCAGCATCAGGATGATCACGGGAACGAATGCGATGACGCAGACGATGACACCCATGTTGTTCCACAGCCAGAACTTCAGCTTATTCTTCTCGGAAGCGGGGTCAATGCGATTGGCCTTCTTCCAGAACTGGGCACCCACGATAACGCAGGCCAGATCCAACACCAGGAAAGCAATCAGCTGATACAGAGTGGGGATAAACTTCAGATCCAGCTTTCCCAGCACCACCAGCAGAGCCAGCACTTCAAATACGATAGCGACGACCCACAGGATCACGGCGACAGTGCGCTTACCCTTGGCATTACCGACGGGCTTGGCATCCTTGACCTTTTTCTCAGCAGCCTTTACCTCAATGCCGTCATCGGCGGAAACGATTTTCTTGACTTTCTTTTCTGCCATTGTTTTCTCCTCCAGTAACTTGATAATTTCATTATACAGATTTTGCAAAAATTCTCAACACCTATTTTGAATGATGAAAGAAAATCCGTTGACTTCCCTACTGCTTTTCGACTATAATGACAACAATAGATCGCCTTTGCGATGAGAAAACAGACAGGAGAGAAAACTATGGATATTAACTCTTTGATCGGTACTCTTTTGAGCAGCGACAGCGTTTCCGGTGTGAGTAAGGCTGCCAAGGCAAACGATAAGGATGTACAGAATGTGCTCAGTGCCGCCCTTCCGATGCTTCTCAATGGTGCGAAGAGCCAGTCCGAGGATAAGAACACCGCCGCGAGCTTTGCCTCTGCCCTGCTCTCTCACGGCAAGAACGATACCTCGAATGTGTCTTCCTTCCTGAAGAATGTGGATCTGGATGACGGCGCCAAGATTATCGGTCATCTGCTGGGCAACAATGATGACAGCGTGAAGAAAATCGCCAAGTCCTCCGGTGTCAGCGCCAAGGAGACCGGTGACATCCTCTCCGCCGCAGCTCCCCTGCTGATGAGTCTGCTGGGTCAGGAATCTGCTTCTTCCAAAAAGGCAGACAATAACATTGCGCTGGAGTTGGCCGGTGCCCTGCTGCAGAATGTGGATGTGGGTGACCTCATCGGCGACCTGCTGGGCGGTGGCAGCAAGAAGACTACGAAAAAAGCTTCTTCCAAGAAGAAGGATAATGATACGGCCGAGCTGATCGGCGACATTCTGGGTAGTCTGCTGAAATAAAAATAGAAAAAGAGCCGCGTGAGCGGCTCTTTTATATTGCTTGATTGGATTAGGCCTTGCCTGCGCAGCCCAGAACATGGATCAGCTTGTGGCGAACCAGCTCCTTGATGTTGGCGCGAGCGGGCTTGAGGTACTGACGGGGATCGAAATGATCGGGATGCTCGTTGAAATACTGGCGGATGGTGCCGGTCATAGCAAGACGCAGGTCGGAGTCGATATTGATCTTGCAGACAGACAGGGCTGCGGCCTTACGCAGCTGCTCCTCGGGCACACCGATGGCGTTGGGCATAGCGCCGCCGTTGCTGTTGACCATGGCGACATAGTCCTGAGGAACGGAAGAAGAACCGTGCAGCACGATGGGGAAACCGGGCAGTTTTTTGGAGACTTCTTCCAGGATATCAAACCGCAGTTTGGGTTCGCCCTTGAACTTGAATGCGCCGTGGCTGGTGCCGATGGCGATGGCCAGGGAATCTACGCCCGTCTTGGAGACGAACTCTTCCACTTCTTCGGGCTGGGTGTAGGAAGAATCTTCGGCGCTGACTTTGATTTCATCTTCCACGCCGGCCAGACGACCCAGTT
>JAFYVA010000129.1 GCA_017549325.1 Oscillospiraceae bacterium | reverse complement strand
TTGTCCATATCGACCTGAGCAAGGTTGAGTGTATGATCGCGCTGCCCTTCCATCCCTCCATCGCCTACACCATCCATGAGCTGCAGGCCGATCCCGAGGGCATCTTCAAGAAGGTGGAAGAGGCCTGCAACAAGCAGCTGGGCGGCAAGGTCACCATGGATCTGTGCCGGAACATCGTGGACGGCAAGGTCACCTGCGATCAGGGCGTCATCGTGGGCTGCTCGGGCGGTATGTACGAGAACATCGTGGAGGCCGCCGCCATTCTGAAGGATCAGTCCATCGGCAACGGCTACTTTGATATGAGCGTTTACGCTTCCTCTACCCCCATCAATCTGGCCATCACCAAAAACGGCACCGCCACCACCCTGATGGAGGCCGGTGCAGTCATGAAGCCCGCATTCTGCGGCCCCTGCTTCGGTGCCGGTGATACCCCTGCCAACAATGCACTGTCCATCCGCCATGCCACCCGTAACTTCGCCAACCGCGAAGGCTCCAAGCCCGGCAACGGCCAGATCTCCGCCGTCGCACTGATGGATGCCCGCTCCATCGCTGCCACCGCAGCCAACGGCGGCGTGCTGACTGCCGCTACCGACTTCGAGTACGAATCTCCCACTGAGGAAGATCTGAAGTACACCTATGACGGCTCTGTTTACGCCAAGCGCTGCTATGAGGGCTTCGGCAAGGCCGATCCCACCGCCGAGCTGCGCTACGGTCCCAACATCAAGGACTGGCCCGAGATGCCCGCTCTGGAGGAAGACCTGCTGGTCAAGCTGTGCGCCGTCATCCATGACCCCGTCACCACCACCGACGAGCTGATCCCCTCCGGTGAGACTTCTTCTTACCGTTCCAACCCCATCGGCCTGTCCGAGTTTGCGCTGAGCCGCCGCGTTCCCGAGTACGTTGCCCGTTCCAAGGCTGTCCGCGCTCTGGAAGAGGGCCGCGCCAAGGGCGAGGTTGCCGACGAAGTGAAGGAAGTTCTGGAGAAGGTGGGCGGCTGCAGCTGCAAGACCACCATCGGCTCCTGCGTCTTTGCCAACAAGCCCGGTGACGGCTCCGCCCGTGAGCAGGCTGCCTCCTGCCAGAAGGTGCTGGGCGGCTTCGCCAACATCTGCTATGAATACGCCACCAAGCGTTATCGTTCCAACTGCATCAACTGGGGTATCGTTCCCTTCACCATGGATAAGTCCATCGAGTTCAACTATGAGGACGGCGACTGGGTCTACATCCCCGGCGTGAAGGCCGCCATTCTGGAAGGTAAGGAAGACATCCCTGCCAAGGTCATCACCAAGGCCGGCGAAGTCATTGACCTGCCCCTGCAGTGCAAGGGCCTGACCGACGACGAAAAGCTGATCCTCAAAGAGGGTTGCCTGATGAATTATTACGCTGCCGGCTACGGCAAGGCCTAAGCTTTTCGCCAAATCCTGCGGCCATGCGGCAGAACCGCCGGCCCACCGTACACACGGTACTGCTGTGTCGGCGGTTCCTTGCCTGACCTTGTCTTTGACGAAAATCTCCCACACGGGAGCAAAGACACAACCACTTTTAAAAATTACGAAAAGGAGCTCACTCTTATGGCTAAAATTCAGATGAAGACCCCCCTCGTCGAGATGGACGGCGACGAGATGACTCGTATCCTGTGGCAGATGATCAAGGATAAGCTGATCCTGCCCTATGTGGATCTGAAGACCGAGTATTACGATCTGGGTCTGCTGAACCGCAACGATACCAAGGACCAGGTTACCATCGATGCCGCCAACGCCAACAAGAAGTACGGCGTTGCCGTCAAGTGCGCTACCATTACCCCCAACAAGCAGCGCATGATCGAGTATCCTCAGCTGACCGAGATGTGGAAGAGCCCCAACGGCACCATCCGTTCCATTCTGGACGGCACCGTGTTCCGTACCCCCATCTGCATCCCCGCCATCAAGCCTGTCGTTAAGAACTGGAAGGAGCCCATCACCATCGCCCGTCATGCTTACGGCGACGTTTACAAGTCTGTGGATATGTACACCGAGGAGCCCGGTACCTGCACCATGACCTTCAAGGGCGAAAGCGGCGAGGAAAAGACCCTCACCGTCCAGAAGGTCAACGGCCCCGCTGTCTGGCAGGGCGCCCACAATAAGGAAAGCTCCATCCGCTCCTTTGCAAAGGCCTGCTTCCAGTACGCCATCGACACCAAGCAGGATCTGTGGTTCTCCACTAAGGACACCATCGCCAAGATCTACGACGGCGAGTTCAAGAAGGTCTTTGAGGAAGAGTTCGAGGCTTACAAGGCCAAGTTCGAGGAACTGGGCATCACCTATTTCTACACCCTGATCGACGACGCCGTTGCCTGTGTCATCCGTTCCAAGGGCGGCTACATCTGGGCCTGTAAGAACTACGACGGCGATGTCATGAGCGACATGGTTTCCACCGCTTTCGGTTCTCTGGCTATGATGACCTCCGTGCTGGTTTCTCCCGACGGCAACTACGAGTTCGAAGCTGTCCACGGCACCGTCACCCAGCACTACTACAAGCACCTGAAGGGTGAGAAGACCTCCACCAACTCCATGGCTACCATCTTTGCCTGGTCCGGCGCCTTCAAGAAGCGCGGCGAGCTGGATGAGCTGCCCGAGCTGATCGCCTTCGGTGAGAAGCTGGAAGAGGCCTGCTTTGATACCCTGAACGCCGGTATCATGACCAAGGACCTGGTCGGTCTGGTGGAGCCCGGCTTCGAGGCCAAGGCTGTCAACTCCGAGGAGTTCCTGGACGCTATCTCCGAGCGTCTGGCTGCCAAGCTGGCATAAGCAATTGCATAAAGAAAGTCCCTGCCGCACGGCAGGGACTTTTTTATTTAATTTGCTGCAGTTTTCGAGTAAAGGAATCTCTGAAAGTTTTCAAATCATGGAAGTCCAAGGAAAGCAAACGATATCCGTTGGCGGCATAAAGCGGTTCTTTCCATTGCTTATATTGCAGATATTGAGCATTCTTATTCATACCCCAAAACTCGATATATGTGTCATAGTCAGATAGATAAAAATCACAATGGGCAAATCGCTGACACGAGCGGAAAAATACTTCCCGCTCATATTCGAACATAAACCTGTTTGCATACAGCCAGTCTGCA
>JAFYVA010000128.1 GCA_017549325.1 Oscillospiraceae bacterium | reverse complement strand
GAGGGGGCACTGGAGAAGCTATTGGGCGAGATTACCGTGGGTATGACGGAGAAGGAAATTGCCGCTCGTTTGCAGTATCTTATGGTGACCGCAGGTGCGGAGAAGCTGTCTTTCGATACCATCGTGGCCTCCGGCCCCAACAGCTCCATGGCCCACGCCGTCCCCACAGAGCGCCGTATTGAGAACGGAGATTTTCTCACCATCGACTTCGGCTGTGTCTACCACGGCTATTGCTCCGATATGACCCGCACCTTTGCCGTCGGCTCTGTCAGCGACGAGATGCGCCGTGTGTACGACACGGTGCTGCAGGCGCAGCTGGCGGGCATTGCAGCGGCAAGAGCGGGCGTGAGCGGCAAGGATATCGACGGCGCTGCCCGCGAGGTCATCGAAAAGGCCGGGTACGGTGCATATTTCGGCCACAGCTTCGGCCACAGTCTCGGCATCGACATTCACGAAAACCCCAACGCATCTCCCGGAAATACCGAGCCGATGCCTGTTGGAGCCGTCATCAGCGCCGAACCCGGTATCTATCTCCCCGGTCGGTTTGGTGTGCGCATCGAGGACGTGCTGGTGCTGAATGAGGACGGCTGCCGCAATATCACCGCATTTGCCAAGGAATTGACGGTGATCTAAGAGCGAAATTTGGAAAAATTAGAGCAAAGGACTTGCCAAATACGGTACTATCGTGTAAAATGTTAGAGGCCGATTTTAGGCGCATACTATCAATTCGAGGGAATTGTGATGTTCCCTCATCAATTATGGGAGGAATATCATTATGGCAACCATTACCGCTGGTGATTTCAGAAACGGTAAGACCTTCGAGTACGAAGGCAAGATCATGCAGGTCATCGAGTTCCAGCACGTCAAGCCCGGTAAGGGCGCAGCCTTCGTCCGTACCAAGATGAAGAACATCGTGACCGGCGGCGTGACCGAGACTTCTTTCAACCCCACCGCTAAGTTCGAGGAAGCTTTCATCGAGCGTAAGGATATGGCTTACAGCTACAACGATGGCGACCTGTACTACTTCATGGACCAGGAGACCTTCGATATGGTTCCTCTGGGTGCCGACCTGCTGGGCGATGCCTTCAAGTTCGTTACCGAGAACACCGTCTGCAAAGTTCTGAGCTATAAGGGCAGCGTGTTCGGTCTGGAGTGCCCCAACTTTATGGATCTGGAGATCACCGAGACTGAGCCCGGCATCGCCGGCAACACCGCCACCAACACCCTCAAGCCCGCTACCGTCGAGACCGGCGCTGAGGTGCGCGTTCCCCTGTTCATCAACATCGGCGACAAGATCACCATCGACACCCGTACCGGCGAGTATCTGAGCCGCGCCAAGTAAGGTACCAACACCACGACTGTACATCGTTTTGATCTGAGAAAGGAGTACAACTATGGGCGTTTCTGAGAAGGTAGCGTATCTGAAGGGTCTGGCCGAGGGCCTGGGCCTGGATGCCGAGTCCAAGGAGGGCAAGCTGTTTGCCGCCATCATCGACGTTCTGGATGAGATGGCCGAGGAGATCCTCGATCTGGAGGAGGAGATGGCCGATATCGAGGAGGGTCTCGATGCCGTCAGCGATGATCTGAGCGAAGTGGAGGAGGCTCTCTACGAGCTGGAGGACGAGTTTGACGAGGATGAGGACGAGGATGAAGAGGATTGCTTCATGACCACTTGCCCCGCCTGCGAGGAAGAGATCTATTTCGACGAGACCGTTCTGGAGGACGGCGAGGTTGTTTGCCCCAACTGCGGCGAGAAGCTGGAGTTCGATCTGAGCGACCTGGCCAATGCTCTGGAGGAGCTGGAAGAGGACGACGACTGATTCCAATCGATGTAAATGACCGCCTGAAAAGGCGGTCATTTTTTTATTTACAATTCGGACATAGGAAAAAACGCATAAATGGTTGCCAAAAATTTTCTTTGTGGTATACTAGTAAACGAGGTGTCTTGACACATCACAAAACATAAGAAGAAATATGAGGATTGGGATATGAAAACAGAAGAAAAGCTGAACATGACCATGCTCTGTGATTTCTATGAGCTGACTATGGGCAACGGCTATTTCAAAAATGGTTATAAGGATCGCATTACGTACTTTGATGTGTTCTTCCGCCGCGTGCCCGATGGCGGTGGATTTGCCATTGCTGCCGGTCTTGAGCAGCTGATCGAGTATATCGAAAATCTCCACTTCAGTGAGGAAGATATCGCCTATCTCCGTGGCCGCAACCTCTTTGACGAGGAGTTTCTGGCCTATTTGAAGGACTTTAAGTTCACCGGTGACATCTATGCCGTGCCCGAGGGTACGCCGATGTTCCCCCGTGAGCCGCTGGTGATCGTCCGTGCCCCCGCTATCGAGGCACAGCTCATCGAGACCTTCACGCTGCTGACCATCAACCATCAGAGTCTGATCGCTACCAAGGCTAACCGCATCTGCCGCGCCGCACAGGGCCGCACGGTACTGGAGTTTGGTTCCCGCCGTGCGCAGGGTGCCGATGCCGCTATTGTGGGTGCCCGTGCTGCCTATATCGGCGGTTGTCACGGTACGGCCTGCACCATCTCTGACCAGCTCTACGGCGTGCCCGCCGGCGGCACCATGGCCCATGCCTGGGTGCAGATGTTTGATACGGAGTACGAGGCATTTAAGACCTATTGCCAGACCTATCCCACCAATGCAACGCTCCTGGTGGATACATACAATACCCTCAAGTCCGGTGTGCCCAATGCGATCCGCGCCTTCAACGAGGTGCTCAAGCCTCTGGGTATTACCAAGTGCGGTATCCGACTTGACAGCGGCGATATTGCCTATCTGAGCCGTAAGGCCCGCGAAATGCTGGACGAGGCCGGCTGGACGGAGTGCAAGATCTCCGCCTCCAACTCGCTGGATGAGTATCTCATTCGCGATTTGCTGATGCAGGATGCCAAGATCGACCTCTTCGGTGTCGGTGAGCGGATGATCACCGCCCGCAGTGAGCCTGTGTTCGGCGGCGTGTATAAGCTGGTGGCCGTGGAGAAGGACGGCCAGATCGTTCCCAAGATCAAGCGCAGTGAGAATGTGGAGAAGATCACCGTTCCCCACTTTAAGAAGCTCTATCGTTTCTATGGCCGCGACACCGGCAAGGCGATTGCCGACTACATGGCCGTACATGACGAGACGGTGGATGACAGCCGCGACTTCACCATCTTCGATCCCTATGCCACCTGGAAGAAGAAAGTTGTCTACAACTTCGAGGCCCGGGAGCTGTTGGTGCCCATTTTCCTCAATGGTAAGCGAGTCTACGACTGCCCGCCTCTGAAGGAAGTGCGTGAGTACTGCGCACAGCAGGTGGATACCCTGTGGGACGAGGTCAAGCGTTTTGAGAATCCCCACGCCTACTATGTGGACTTCAGCCAGAAGCTGTGGGACGTCCAGCATGATTTGCTGGAGCAGACAGAGGAATAAGCAAGCTATGGGCTGTCTGCGAATGCAGACAGCCCTGTGTATTTTAGAAAGGAAAGCCCATGAAAAAGCTGCAGATAAAGGAGAAAACAGAACGCCGTGTCAGTGCGGGCCTGCGCCTTGTACTGGTAGCGGTGCTGCTTGTGCTGCAGATCGCGGTGGTCATGGTGCTGTCCATGGTGCTGCAGCAGCGGATGGCGATCGTCTATACCGCGCTGGAACTGCTGGCAATTATCGTTGCCATCCGTGTGTATACCCGTCCGGGAAGCAGCAGCTATAAGACCGGCTGGGCACTGCTGATTCTGGCACTTCCCGTGGCGGGACTGATCCTCTATATGCTCTGGAACGGGAATCCCAAGCGCCGCTCTGCACTGCGAAGTGTACCGTATCCGCCGGAGAATGAGGAGCGCCGCAGCCGCGACGCCGCGGTGCTGAAAACCATGGCAGAGCAGCTGCCGCAGTGGAGTCCCCTGGCATCGTACGGTGTTTCCCACGGATTTGCTGTTTACGGCAATACCGACTGGGAATATCTCGGGACAGGTGAGGCCCACCTGGAGCATATGCTCAACGCCATGGAGAAGGCGGAGAAGTTCATCTTCATGGAGTATTACATCGTCACCCGCGGCGAGCTCTTTGACCGGCTGGTGGACATTTTCCGCCGCAAGCGGTCGGAGGGCGTGGAGATCAAGCTGATCTTTGATGATTTTGGCAGTATGATGCGCTTTGGCAGCGAGGAAGTGGGGCTTCTGCGCCGTATGGGCGTAGAGGTTCGGGTATTCAACCCGGTTCACCAGTATGTCAACCGCATCTATTTCAACTTCCGCAACCACCGTAAGATCACCTGTATTGACGGGCACATCGCCTATACCGGCGGTGTGAACATCGCCGATGAATATGCCAACCTCATCGAGCGCTTCGGCTACTGGAAGGACTGCGGCGTGTGCCTTACGGGAGAGGGCGCGTGGGGTTTGACCCGCGAGTTCCTGCGGATGTGGGAGCGCATGGGCGGCAAGCTGGAGCGTTCCTATGACGAGTACCGCCCGCAGCTTACAGCAGCAGGGGAGGGGTATTGTCAGCCTTTTGCCGACGGTCCCGACAACAACCCTCTCAATCCTGCCGAGGATATTTTCCTTCACCTGATTAACCGCGCCCGCCATACGCTGCGCATCACCTCGCCGTATCTGGCGATTGACGAGCCGATGATCCGCGCTCTGTGCATGGCCGGCGACAGCGGTGTGAAGGTGCAGTTGATGATGCCGGGTATCCCCGACCATAAGTTTGCCTATCTGGTGGCGGAGTCTTACTTTGGAGAACTGATGCGTCATGGTGTGGAGGTATATACCTTTACACCGGGTTTGTTGCACGGGAAAACCGTGCTTGCCGATGAGGAGGCTGCCGTGGTGGGCACGGTGAACATGGACTACCGCAGCTTCCATCTCCACTACGAGTGCGGCACGGTGCTCTACGGCGAGAAGGTGCGGAAAATGGGCCTTAAAGAGGATATGGACGAGATCATCGCCCGTTCCCGCCGTGTTACCATGGGGGCGTGGAAGGCAAGACCGCTCATGCGTAAGGCGGTGGGTACCTTCTTGCGGCTGTTCGCCATGTGGATGTAAAAGTTCTCTTGACAAGTAAAAAAGTTAGTGCTACAATCACCGTACAATCCAAGGGGTGCTGGCGCAAGCCGGCTGAGATACAGCGTAGTGCCGCTGTGACCCTCAAACCTGATCCGGATAATGCCGGCGTAGGAATGTGGTCATAGTTCGTGCTATTCGCCGCATTGCATCGCCCGCAATGCGGCGTTTCTTTTCTCCCAAAAGCAGCGCCGTGCGCGGAACTGACTTTTTAAGGAGGTAAAAAATGAAAAACATGAAACTCCGTGCCCTCTGTGAGGGTGCCGTGCTGCTGGCGGCAGCACAGGTCCTTAGCTACATCAAAATCTGGGAGATGCCCTGGGGCGGCAGCGTGGTGCTGTCTATGATCCCTCTGGTGCTCTTCGCCGTCCGTTGGGGACTCGGCTCGGGCCTGCTGGTGGGCTTCGCCTTCGGTGTGCTGCAGTTCCTCTTTGACGGCGGCTTTGCCATCGGCTGGCAGTCCATCATCGGCGACTACCTGTTGGCCTTTGCGGTGCTGGGTTTGGCCGGCCTTGTGCCCCGCCGCAGTCACAGTGTCTTTACCGGTACGCTGATTGCCGGATTTGCCCGTTTCCTTGTCCATTATGTGGTGGGCGCCACCATCTGGGCTGCGTATATGCCGGAGGAGTTTTTCGGCATGAGCATGACCACGCCTTGGTTCTACTCTCTGCTGTATAATCTGGCCTATATGCTGCCCAATATCGTCATCACGCTGGTGGTGTTTGCTGTTGCTTACAAGCCGCTGAAAAAATACTTTACCGCAGACGATCTGAAATAAAGCAAAAAGTACGGGATCCATACGAAGGGAGGAAGCCTGTGACGAACAAAATGAATACGCGCTGCGTTATCGTAGGCGGCGCCGATATCAACAATTACGGTTTCCTCCGGGAAAGGCTCTATGCCGATGACTATGTGGTTTTCTGCGACAGTGGTTTGAAACACTTGGAGGGTCTGCAGGTGAAGCCAAGCCTGATCGTCGGCGACTTTGATTCTCATGAACAGCCTCATCTTGATGTGGAGACGATCGTGCTGCCCTGTGAAAAGGATGATACAGACACGGTCTTTGCCGTCAAGGAGGCGGTCAAACGGGGCTTTGATGAGTTTTTACTGGTGGGCGCAGTGGGAGCGCGCCTCGACCATACCCTTGCCAATGTCTCGATTTTGCTATATCTGGATTCTCTGGGGAAGAAGGGGCGCATCATCGATGACTACTCCGAGATGGAGATCGTGTCCCAAGAGCCCGTTTCCATCCCCGGGCAGTATGCGTTTTTCTCTCTGCTGAACATCACGGGCTGTGCCAGAGGCATCACGGTTACGGGAGCGAAGTATCCTTTGCAGGATGCCGAGATCACCTGTGAATACCAGTACGGCGTCAGCAACGAGGTGTTGGCAGGCGAGCAGGCAACCGTATCTGTAAAAGAAGGAAAGCTGCTGCTGATTAAAATTCAAAAATAAAAAGATGGTGTGACATTTGTCACACCATCTTTTTGCGCTTGGCGTTTATAATGAGAAAAAGCTGTTCTGAATTTCAATGGAGAAGATGCGATTTTTTGAGTTTTGATGCAAAAATGGTTTCCTGCTTGTAGAAAACAACAAGAAAATAGAATGTTTTCATCAAGTATTACAAAAAGTCTGAAATCCTAAATAAACGCTTGATATTATTTTAACGATGAAGTAAAATACAAATAGAAGAGGATACTTTACTGAATATAAAGAGGAGGAACACAAAATGGCATACGAAGAATTCATGGGTTTATATCGTGAAAAGCTTACCACTGCTGATGAGGCCGTCAAAGTCATCAAGTCCGGAGACTGGATCGACTACGGTTTTGCAACGACCCATCCCCGCGTGCTGGACGAGGCGCTGGCCCGTCGTGCCCCCGAACTGACAGATGTAAAGGTCCGCGGCGGTATCTGTCTGTGGCGTCCTGCAATTTTTGATATTGAAGAGCCCCACAAGCATATTATCTTCAACTCTGTCCATACCAGCGGTACGGAGCGCAAACACATTGATACCGGTGCTTGCTTCTACATTCCCATGCGCTATTCTGAGCTGCCCCGCTACTGCTACGAGAACTTCCATACCACGGATGTGGCCATGTTCCAGGTGGCTCCCATGGATAAGCACGGATATTTCAACTTTGGCGTATCCGCCTCGCATCTGAAGGCAGTGTGCGATACCTCCAAGACGGTGATCGTGGAAGTCAATGAGAATATGCCCCGTGTCTACGGCGGTTTTGGCGAGGCGATCCATATCTCCGATGTGGATATGATCGTGGAGGGCCGCAATGATCCCATGGGCATTCTGCCCTCTGCCGAGCCCACTGAGATCGACAAGAAGGTAGCCGAGCTGGTGGTGAAGGAAATCCCCAACGGCGCCTGCCTCCAGTTGGGTATCGGCGGCATGCCCAATGCCGTGGGTAAGATGATCTGCGAGTCCGAGCTGAAGGATCTGTCCGTCCACACGGAGATGTATGTCGATGCCTTCGTGGATATGTCGCTGGCCGGTAAGATCAGCGGCAAGAACAAGAACATCGACCACGGCCGTCAGGCCTTCACCTTCGCTGCCGGATCTCAGCGTCTGTACGATTTCATCGACGAGAACCGTATGTGCATGGCCGCACCCGTCAGCTACATCAACGATATCCGTACCATCGCCTCCATCGACAACTTCATGTCCATCAACAACGCCGTGGACATCGACCTCTACGGTCAGGTCTCCAGCGAGACCTCCGGCGTGCGCCATATCTCCGGTGCCGGCGGTCAGCAGGACTTCGTGCTGGGTGCCTATCTCTCCAAGGGCGGCAAGAGCTTCATCTGCCTCAGCTCCACCTACAAGAAGAAGGACGGCTCTCTGGCCTCCCGCATCCGTCCCACGCTGGCCGAGGGCAGTATCGTCACCGATACCCGCACCAATGTCATGTATGTGGCCACCGAGTTTGGCTGCGTGAATTTGAAGGGCCTCTCCGTCTGGGAGCGTGCCGAGGCGCTGATCTCCATTGCCCATCCTGACTTCCGTCAGGAACTGATCGATGCCGCCGAAAAGCAGCAGATCTGGCGCAGAAGATAACCCTTATGCAATCGAAAAGCTCCGTCCTCGGACGGAGCTTTTTCTTGCCTAACAGCGCCATTTGGGGTATACTGTATAAAACGATAAGAAAAGGAGGCAACTCCTATGGATTTACAAACGCTGCGGGATAAGACCATGCCCCTGTGCACCATGGTGGTGGCGGCGGCAGGTTCCAGTACGCGCATGGGCGGCGTTGATAAGCTCTTTGCCCCCGTTGGCGGCGTGCCGGTGCTGCTGCGCACCCTGCGGGCCATCGATGCGTCCAAGTTGGTCAATGAGATCATCGTGGCGGCAGGGGAGAACAATATGGAGGCCGTTGCCGCATTATGCGCCGGAGCGGGGTTGCGCAAGCCCATCCGTGTGGTGCTGGGCGGTGCTACCCGCGTTCATTCCGTGCTGGCGGCGGCACTGGAGGCACAGCCCAAAACGGGCATTATCGCCGTCCACGACGGTGCCCGTCCCTTTGCCGGCCCCGAACTCATCGACGAGTGCATCCGCGCCGGTCACCGGCTGCAGGCCGTCGCTCCCGCCGTGGCGGTGAAGGATACCGTCAAGGTAGTGGCTGAGGATGGCCGCGTGGTGGCAACACCGGAGCGGGAAACGCTCCGCGCTGTGCAGACACCTCAAGTGTTTCACGCCGATTTGCTGAAGGTGGCACTGACTGCGGCGCTGCAAAGCGGCGCACCCATCACTGACGACTGCTCCGCCGTAGAGCTGCTGGGCAAGGCGGTGTATCTCATTCCCGGCGAGGAGAAAAACATCAAAATCACCACGCCCCACGATCTTTTGATTGCCGAGGCCATGCTGAAGGAGGATGCACAATGACAAATCTCCGCATTGGGCACGGTTATGATGTCCACCGGCTGACGACAGGTCGCCCTCTCGTTCTGGGTGGCGTCACCGTTCCTTATGACCGCGGCCTCGATGGTCATTCCGATGCCGATGTCCTCGTTCACGCGGTAATGGATGCCCTTCTCGGCGCCGCTGCGGCAGGGGATATCGGAAAGCTGTTTCCCGACAGTGACGAGGCTTTTCGCGGCATCTCCAGTATGGAACTTTTGCGCCGCGTAAAAGCGCATTTAGATGGTGTTTCCTATTCAGTTGTGAACATTGATGCCACCGTAGTGGCGCAGGCTCCCAAGCTCTCGCCCTACCGTGAGGAGATGCGTTTGAACATCGCTGATGCACTGGATATTTCTGTGGATCAGGTCAGTGTCAAAGCCACAACTGAGGAGCACCTCGGGTTCACAGGCAGAGGCGAGGGGATCGCCGCTCACGCCGTGGTGCTTATCGAGCGAATTTGACCATCTGCTGTGTACAATCAAAACTTTCAGAAGCCACCCGATCGGGTGGCTTTTTTTCCTCTTGCGCATATACTGCCCTAAAGGGGGTGCATCCATGGCCCAATGTCTCTTTGCCGCTGACTCCGCAACAAAAGCCCAGCGGTTGCAGCGGCTCTTTACAGAGCGGGGAATTATCGCCACGGTGCAGCATCTGCCGGTGGGGCTGACCGCCGAAGGGTGTGCTTACGCCGTGTCTATTTCGCCGCGACGCTTCGAGGCGGCACGGATGCTGCTGAAGCAACGGGGCATTTCTGTCCGTCGCGTATTTTTCTATGACGAAAACGGATACAGTGAGGTAACACTATGATGTATTTTGACTCCGGCGCTACCACGCTGGAAAAGCCTGCCGCCGTCCGTGCCGCTATGGCCCGCGCGGTGAATACACTTTCCTCTCCCGGTCGGGGCAGCTATCATGCCACCCGTATGGCCGAGGAGACAGACTATCTCTGCCGTACGACGGCGGCAAAACTCTTCGGCGTGGCTGAGCCGGAGAATGTGGTTTTTACGCACAACGCCACCCACGGCCTTAATATCGCCATCAATACGCTGGTCGATCCGGGGAGTCGTGTGGTGATCTCCGGCTATGAGCATAACGCCGTTACCCGTCCTCTTCACGCCATTGCCAATGTGGAACTGACCGTGCTGGACACACCGCCTTTTCAACCGGAGAAAATGGTGGACGAGTGCCGCAGAGCGCTGGACAGGGGAGCGGATGTGCTCATTTGCAACCATGTTTCCAACGTTTTCGGCTGCATTCAGCCCATCGAGGAGATGGGAAAGCTGTGCCGTGAAAAGGGCGTTGCCTTCGTGGTGGATGCCTCACAATCGGCAGGAGTTTTGCCCATCAATATGGTGGAATTGGGGGCTGATTTTATTGCAATGCCGGGACACAAGGGGATTTACGGACCGCAGGGGACGGGACTTTTGCTGTGCGGGCGCAAACCGAAACCGCTGATCCATGGCGGTACAGGCAGTCAGTCGCTGCTCCAGACCATGCCGGAAGAATTGCCTGACCGTTTGGAAAGCGGCACCCACAATATGCCCGGGATCGCGGGGCTGTTAGAGGGTCTTCGCTTTGTAGAGCGCAAGGGAATCCGGAACATTCTTCGCCACGAACGGGCATTGACGCTCTACGCGGCAGAGTTGCTGCGGCGCACGGAGGGAATCAAGGTTTTCTACCGCGACGGTCTGTCTCATCAGACAGGCGTGCTGTCTTTTATCGTGGAGGGAATCGACTGTGAAACGCTGGGTCAGGCGCTGGGGCGGCAGGGGGTCGCTGTACGGGCGGGTTACCACTGTGCGCCGTTGGCTCACCGTACCGTAAAAACGCTGAAAACCGGCACAATTCGCTTTACGCCGTCGGTTTTCAACACGCAGCAGCAGGTGGCACAGTTTGCCCAAATATTGCACCGACTCATTCGTAAAATGTAACACTTTGGACACATTGTTTTTGTTGCATTTTCCCAATATCTTTTATATAATGTTAGTATCTGTAATTATGCGTACGGCGCTGTATTTGCCGTGCCCTGAAAGGGGGAAAAGACGCGATGGAAATGATACTGGGATTCTTTCGGGATATTGGGAGCTACATAGCGCTGATCCGTGTGGCCGATGTGCTGGACATTGCCATCATCGCCTTCCTGCTCTATAAGCTGCTGTCTCTGTTTAAAAGCACGAGGGCAGAGCGTATCTTCTTTGGCGTGCTGTTTTTCCTGCTGGTCACCTGGCTGGCATCGTATCTGGAACTCCACGCCGTCAGTTATATCCTTACCCATGTGTTGGAATGGGGTATTTTGGCGCTGATCATTCTGTTTCAGCCGGAGATCCGACAGCTGCTGGAAAAGCTGGGTGCCAAGAATATTCGCTATCTGCGATTCCTCAAGCCGGAAAAAGAGCGCACGGATCTGGAAAAGTGCATTGACCAGACGGTGTTTGCCTGCAGCGAGATGAGCCGCAGCAAGACCGGCGTTCTGATCGTGTTTGAGCGCGAGATCGTGCTGGATGATATGGTTCGCAGCGGCACGGAGCTGGATGCAGCCGTATCCTCGGAGCTGTTGAAGAACATCTTCTTTGTCAAGGCGCCCATGCACGATGGCGCTGTGATTATTCGCAACGGCCGTATCCTCGGTGCCGGATGTATGCTGCCACTTTCCAAAAATGTGAACCTCAGCCGTGATCTGGGTATGCGTCATCGCGCCGGTATCGGTGTGAGCGAGAATTCCGATGCAGTGGTAGTGATCGTCTCTGAGGAGACGGGCTCTGTCTCTGTGGCCATTGGCGGTATGCTCAAGCGTCATCTGATGCCCGAGACCCTTACCAAACTCCTCCGTAATGAGCTGATGCCGCAGGAGGAGCCGGAGGACAAGCAGAAGAACACGTTTGTGGGACTTTTGCAGAAACTGCGTACCGAACAGAAGGAGGGCAGCAATGGAAAAGACTAAGAAAAAACACGGCGTAATGCGCATTGTGATCTCGGTTCTTGCTGCTCTGGCTTTCTGGATCTATATGGAAGTGGAAGAACCCGTGACCGTGACCACGGAGGTGCGGGGCGTCCCCGTTGAGTTCAGCGGCGAGGATACCACGCTGGCAGACCGCGGATTGATGATCCTCTCCGGCTATGATACCTCCGTTGACCTGGTGCTGGAGGGCTCCCGCACGGTGTTGTGGAAGCTGGATAAGGATGCCGTGCGTCTGGTTGCCAACACCGAAAATATTACCGGAGTGGGAACGCAGGCGCTGAGCTATACGCCGGTTTATCCTGCCGGCATTCCCTACAACGCCATCACAGTGAAAGAGGCCAGTGCCAGAACCGTTACGGTGAAGGTGGGTGAGCTCTACACGAAGGAAGTGCCCATCGAAGTGGATATCCGCGGTGATGTACCCGAGGGCTACTTTACCGAGAGCGTGATCATCGATCCGGCTGTACTGGTGTTGAAGGCGCAGCGTGAGGATCTGTTAAACGTCAGCAAGGCAAAGGTGAAGCTGAACATCGGTGCAGCGACCTCTACGCTGATCGAAACGCTGGAATATACCCTCTATGATTACAATGATATCCCCGTTTATAACGATGCGATCCGCTCCAATACCAAGCTCATTCAGGTGACGCTGCCGATCCGTACCAGTAAGGAAGTCCCCTTGCGTGTGGAGCTGATCGGTGCTGAGCAGCACAGTGACTCCGTCCATGTGGATATCTCCCCCGAGACCGTGTGGATCAAGGGCGAGGCGGATGCACTGGCGAATATTGACGCAATTACACTGGATAAGATCTATGTGGAGGATCTGGTAACAGGCCTCAACGGCCCCTATTCCTACACGATCAAGGTGCCCGCCGGTGTCAGCACGTTGGATGGTGTTAAGGAAGCGGTGGTAACGGTGGCTGTCAATGGCACTACCGAGAGCAGCGTACTGGTGGAAAAGATAAATTGTGAAGGAGTGGCAGACGGACTCCGTGCAGTAGTAAACGACTCTTTGCTGATATCCCTGTGGGGCATGGAGGAGGAAGTACTGGCTGTCACGCCGGATCAGGTGCTGGTGCGTGTGGATGCCTCCGAGATCACCGAAGCCGGAACCTATACCCTGCCTGCGATCGTTACGCTGCAAAATGTCAGCGGCGTGACGGTGCGGGGCGAATACGAGGTGACGGTGATCGTTGCCGACCGCCCCAATGCCAATCCGCAGCCTGAGCAAACACAGGGAGAGTCGACCACCCCCGATGAGGAGACAGTGGTGAAACCTCCGGCGAACTAAAGACTAAAGGGAAAGACTATGACACAAATCGCAACTGTTGAGAAAATCCTGGATAATAATCACGCCGAGATCTCGGTACCCCGCAAGTCTGCCTGCGGTCATGACTGTGAGGAGTGCGCCGGCTGCGGCATGACCGGTGCGGCGATCCGCGCCAAGGCACTGAATGAGATCGGTGCCACGCCGGGTGAGAAAGTGGTGGTGGAGAGCAGCACCCAGAAGCTGCTGGGCGTGGTTCTGCTGGTCTATATGCTGCCGGTCGTGCTGTTCCTGCTGGGCTATTTCCTCTCTGAGGGACTTGCCGAGAACTGGCGCTACGCCATCGCGATTGCCGCTGCCGTCATCAGCATCTTCCCCTGTGTGCTCTATGACCGCTTTGCCCGCCGCAGAGAAGTGCTGACCTACACCATCATGCGCCGCTTTTAAGGAAGATGTTCGGTTATGTGCTCCCCTCCGGGGATTATCTGGATGCCGTGGCAAAAGAGCAGTTTCTGGGTGCATATTGCGGCTTGTGCCATACCCTTGGCCGATACTACGGCTGGGCCGGATGCATGATCCTCAACTACGATATGGCGTTCCTCGCCATGCTGCTGTCCGAAGGGCAGGGCGCGCTGTGCACCAGACGATGCGCGCTCCATCCTGTGAAGGGCAGAGCGTGCAGCTGTGGCGACAAAAGCTTTGATACCGCCGCCCACATGAGCGTGGTGCTGACATGGTGGCAGCTGCGCGACGGCATCGCAGACCACGGCTTTTTCGGTTCTGTCAAGTACCGTCTGGCTGCGCTGTTTCTGCGCCGTGCCTATCGCAAGGCTCGCGCCATGGTACCGGACTTTGACGAACATACCCGTCTCCATCTGGAGAAACTGGCGGCGCTGGAGAAGGAGAACTGTGCCTCTATTGACGCGGCTGCCGATGCGTTTGCCTCGCTCCTTGCAGGAGCGGCGCAGCAGATAGAGGACGAGGCGCGCCGCCGTATTTTGCAGCAGCTGTTCTATCACCTTGGCCGCTGGATCTATCTCATCGATGCGGTGGATGACCTTGCCAAAGATGTAGAAAGTGGCAGCTACAATCCGCTCGTGTATCGATTTGGCCTGACGGCCCCTCAGCTTACAGAAGAGGCGCGCCATGATGTCTCACTCACGCTGGACAGTTCCGTCCGCGCCATGGCTGCTGCCTTTGAACTATGGAATTTCGGCGTTTACAACACCGTGATCGAGAGCACTGTCTACCACGGGCTTTATGCCGTGGGAACTGCGGTTCTGGACGGTACTTTCCGCCGCGTACGGCGATCCTTACCAAAGAAGGAGAAATAACGCTATGCGTGATCCCTATCAGGTATTGGGCGTGAGCCCTTCTGCCTCGGATGACGAGGTGAAGAAGGCCTATCGCGACCTTGCCCGCAAATACCACCCCGACAATTATCACGATAACCCCCTGGCTGATCTGGCACAGGAGCGCATGAAGGAGATCAACGAGGCGTATGAGTCTATCCAGACCCAGCGCAAGCGGGCATCTTCGGCATCCTCTTCCTCCGGTTATGGACGGAGCGGCTACGGATACGGTGCCTATAGCGGCGGCAGTTACGGCGGTGCGTTTCCCCGTGTCCGTGCTGCGATCCAGCAGGGCAATCTCAACCTTGCCGAGGAGCTGCTGAATGCCTCTTCCAATCGAGATGCCGAGTGGCATTTCCTCAAGGGCGTGATCTGCACTCGCCGCGGTTGGGCTGATGAGGCGCGGCGTTATTATCGCACCGCTGTGCAGATGGATCCCGATGATGAGGAATATGCCCGCGCGCTGGCTATGGCAGAGGGGCGCTCCGGCACCTATCGCCCCAACGGTTACGGTAATGTCAGCACCGGAAACTGTCATGTGAGTCCCTGTCTGCCCCTGTGCATTCTGATGTCCTGCTGCTCCGGCAGCGGCGGATACTTCTATTGCTGTTAACGAGAGAAATATAGTGGGCGGTTCGCCGCCTTGAAAGGAAGGATTACCTGTGGTCAAAAGTATGACCGGCTACGGCCGTGCAAAACAGACGCTGAACGGACGGGATATCACCGTTGAGGTGCGCTCCGTCAATAACCGTTATCTTGACTGTACCGTCAAGATGCCCCGAGCCTACATCTTCGCCGAGGATGCCATCAAGGGCTGTGTGCAGAAGGCCATCTCCCGCGGTAAGGTAGATGTGTTCTTCACCATTGAGTCTAACGGCGCCGAAGAGACGGTGGTTACCGTCAACGACGCGTTGGCTCGCAGTTATTATGATGCTCTTAGCCACCTGAAGGAGATGTTTTCTCTGGAGGGTGAGATCAGTGCCATGTCCCTTGCCAAGTTCCCCGATGTGTTGACTGTCACCAAGGCGAAAGAAGATCTGGAGAGCATGGCGGCTGACCTCTGCGCCGTGACGGAAGCGGCTCTGGAGGCCTATAACGCCATGCGTACCGTGGAAGGTGAAAAGCTGGCACAGGATGTGGCTTCCCGCGTGGCTACCATTGAGCAGGTGGTAACCAAGGTGGAGGAGCGTTCTCCCCAGACCGTGGCCGCCTACCGCGAGAAGCTCTATGCCCGTATGCAGGAGGTGCTGCAGAGCGCCACGGTGGACGAGAACCGCCTGCTTACCGAGGCCGCCATTTTTGCCGACAAGACGGCTGTGGATGAAGAGACGGTGCGTCTGCGCAGCCATATTGCACAGCTCCGCACGATGCTGCGCAGCGACGAGCCTGTTGGCCGTAAGCTGGACTTCCTCATTCAGGAGGTCAACCGCGAGTGCAACACCATCGGCTCTAAGTGCAACGACCTGTCTATTGCACAGGATGTGGTGAACATGAAGGCTGAAGTGGAGAAGATCCGCGAACAGGTACAGAACATTGAGTAAGCGGGGGAGAGGCTATGGAACTGGTGAACATTGGCTTCGGCAACCTGATCTCGACTGCCCGATTGATTGCTGTGGTCGGCCCTGACAGTGCGCCGGTAAAGCGTCTGATTCAGGAGAGCCGTGACCGCGGTATGCTGATTGACGCAACGTACGGCCGCAAGACCGCCTCCGTTCTGATGATGGACAGCGACCATGTGGTGCTCTCGGCCCTCAGCGCCGAGAAGCTGGGCCTGCGCTTCGGAATGAAGGCAGAGGACTTTACTGAGGAGGAATAAGCTCGTGAAAAAAACCGGCAAGACCTTTATTATCTCCGGCCCCTCCGGTGTGGGTAAGAGCACGGTGCTCGGAGCCCTGTTTGCAGGAAGGGACGACCTGTATTTCTCCGTCTCTGCCACCACGCGCCAGCCCCGCGAAGGCGAGATCGACGGAAAAGACTATCATTTCATCAGCCCCGAACAGTTTAACGACTGGATCGGGAACGGCGAATTTTTGGAGTATGCCGAGTATGTGGGCAACTTCTACGGTACTCCCAAGCGCTATGTGGATGCGGCGATGGCCGAGGGTAAGGATGTGATCCTCGACATCGAAGTGCAGGGTGCCACGCAGGTACACGACCAGCGCCCCGAGACGGTGCGTATCTTTATTGCGCCGCCCTCCTGGGAAGAACTGGAGCGCCGCCTGACCGCTCGCGGCACCGATACTCCCGAGAAGATCCAGCGCCGCCTGCTCCGCGCCAAGGTGGAATTGCAGATGGCCGGTAACTATAACTACTTCGTGGTGAACGACTCTGTGGAGCGTGCTGTGGAGGAACTGCGGTCCATTATGACCGCCGAGCACTGCCGTCCTGCAGAGCGCATGGAAATTTTGAATGTAAATAACGGCTGATCGCCGTCAAACAATATTGATTTTATGACCCGAAAGGGCAGAAGGAGAAAATAATTATGATGCTCTATCCCGCAATGAATAAGCTGACGCAGTATATCCCCAACCGTTACATGATGGTCAACGTGGTGGCACGCCGCGCCCGTCAGATCGCCTCCGAGGCCGAGTTTAACGGCGAGCATCTGGAGGATAAGCCCGTCACGCTGGCTATCCACGAGGTAGCCGACGGTAAGTTTGACGCTACCGAGCTGGCCGCTTCCGTTAAGGAGCAGTAACACAACACAGGCACGAAGAGAGGGGGAGGGCCGTGCGTCTTGCCAAGATCGCCGTGGAAGCGGCTACCTATGCCATTGACAAGCCCTATACCTATCTTGTGCCTGAGGACATGACGCTGTCTGTTGGGTGCCGCGTATTGGTGCCTTTTGGACGGGGCAACCGCGTCAGCGAGGGAATGGTGCTGGAATTGGTGGACGAACTCCCCGGCGGTACACTCAAGAGTGTCCGTCTCAATGTGGACGGAGAGCCTATTGCGACTGCCGCCGAGATCAAACTGGCTCTTTGGATGCGTCAGCGGTATTTTTGTACCTTTTACGACGCCATTCGCACCATTTTACCCGCCGCTGTATGGTACCGTTATAAGGAGTCGTGGCAGAGCGTAAGCCTGCTGATGCCCGAAGATCTGTCCCGCCGTGAGATGTCCGTACTGCAACTGCTGCAGGATGATGCCATGGAGACGGAGCAGATCGTGCAGCAGTTGGGTGAGAGTGCTGTGACTGGGCTCTACGCGCTGGAAAAGCGCGGTTTGGTGCAGCGTATTACCCACTCCCACCGTGCTGTGTCGGACAAGCATGTATCGCTTGTTTCCTTGGCTGTCAGCGTGGATGAGGCGCTGCTGTGGGCAGATTCCAACCGCCGCAGTGCCAAGATGAGTGCCGCGCTCCGTTTCCTTGCCCAGCAGGGCGAGACCCCGCTGCAGGAAGTGCTGTATTTCACCGGCGCCTCCCGCGCCTCCGTCACCGCGTTGGAGAAGAAAGGGCTGGTATCCCTGCGTCAGCAGGAACAGTACCGTTTGACCCAATACGACTATGCACTCAGCGCTGCGCCGATTGTCTTGAATGATGAACAGCAGCGTGTCTATGAAGAGATACTGCAGCGCATTGCTTCCGGAAAGGCCGGTGTTACGCTGCTTCACGGTGTAACGGGCAGCGGCAAGACGCAGGTCTACATTCGCCTCGCCCAGACGCTGCTGGAGCAGGGCAAAACGGTGATGATCCTCGTGCCCGAAATTGCCCTGACACCGCAGATGATGGCCCGATTCAGCGCCTATTTTGGCGAAAAGGTGGCTCTTTTGCACAGTGGGCTTCGCATGACAGAGCGCTACGACCAGTTCAAGCGCATTCGCCGCGGCGAGGCGACCGTGGTGCTAGGTACACGCTCGGCGGTTTTTGCCCCTCTGCGTAACATTGGCCTTATCGTACTGGACGAGGAGCAGGAGAGCTCCTATGAGTCGGAGCAATCCCCCAGTTATCACGCCCGCGATATTGCCAAATACCGCTGCCTCGCCGAGAACGCCCAGTTGCTGCTGGGGTCTGCCACACCTACGGTGGAGTCGGCCTACTATGCCGAGAAGGGGGATTATCATCTCTCGCGGCTGGACAGGCGTTACAATGACCATAGTTTGCCCCGTGTCATCGTGGCGGATATGCGCCGTGAACTGCGGGACGGAAACTTCAGTTGTATCAGCCGTCCCCTCTATGAGGAGTTGAAGGCCAACATTGACCGAGGGGAGCAGAGCATCCTGTTTCTGAACCGCCGCGGCAGCAGCCGTCAGCTCTTATGTCCCAACTGCGGCCATGTGCCACAGTGTCCCCGCTGCAGCGTGTATCTGACATACCACAGCGTCAACGACCGCTTGATGTGCCACTATTGCGGCCATTCCCGCCGCGCGGAGACGGAGTGTCCCGAGTGCGGTACAAAGCTGCGGCGCATCGGATTCGGTACGCAAAAGGTGGAGGAGGAGCTTCGTCAACTGTTCCCTGAGGTGCCGATTCTGCGCATGGATGCCGACACGGTGACCATGGGGCACGAGGCGGTGCTGCGGGAGTTTTCCGAGAAGCAGGTACCCATTCTCCTTGGTACCCAAATGGTGGCCAAGGGCCTTGATTTTGAAAATGTCACCCTTGTGGGTGTCCTGGCGGCAGATCTGTCGCTGTATGTGGATCACTATCGCGCATCCGAGCGCACCTTCTCTCTGCTGACGCAGGTGGTTGGCCGTGCAGGACGCGGAGAGAAGGAGGGGCGGGCGGTCATTCAGACCTACACCCCCGACAATGAGGTGATCCAATCCGCCGCTGAGCAGGATTATCAGCGGTTTTACGATGGGGAGCTGCGTCTGCGTAAGCTGCGCCGCGACCCGCCCTTTTCTGATTTCTTTACCATGACGGTAGTGGGCACCGATGAGAACGAGGTACGCCGCGCCGCCCGTGAGCTGCAGCAGAGTCTGCGTTATGCCGTGGAGCATCCGCCGTTTGATACATCGGATGTGACGGTGTTGGGCCCTGCACCCGCCTCTGTGGTGAAGATCGCCGAGCGCTATCGCTACCGCGTCAGCATTATCGGCGAGAATAATAAGCACCTGCGGGGACTCCTTGCGCACATGATGAAGGAGTTCTCCCGCCGCAGTGAAAATCGGCGGATGCAGGTATACGTTGATTGTAATTTAATGGATGAGAGGTAAATAGATTATGGCTTTGAGAAAAATCGTTTTGCAGGGCGACGAGGTATTGAATAAGGTTTGCCGTCCTGTGACGGAATTCAATTCCCGCCTCCACGAACTGCTGGATGACATGGCTGAAACGCTGGCCGAGAGCGGCGGCGTGGGCCTTGCCGCTCCTCAGGTGGGTATTCTGCGCCGCGTCTGTCTGGTGATGAACGAGGATGATGAGATCATTGAGCTCATCAACCCCGAGATCATTGAGACCGAGGGTGAGGAGACGGCGCTGGAGGGCTGCCTCAGCGTGCCCGGCAAGTATGGCGAGGTCACCCGTCCCTACTATGTCCGTGTTCGTGCACAGGACCGTAACGGCGAGTGGTTCGAGGCTGAGGATGAGGGTATTACGGCCCGCTGCTTCTGCCACGAGATCGACCATCTGGACGGCCATCTGTTTGTGGAGCACACCGATCGGCTTATGGAGGGCGAGGAGCTGCAGCAGTGGCTGGCCGAGCATGCCGAGGAATATGAGTTCGACGAAGAAGGCGAGGACGAGTAATCATGCGCATCCTGTTTATGGGTACGCCCGATTTTGCCGTGGCGTCCCTGAAAGCACTGATTGAGGCAGGTCACGAGATCTGCGGCGTGTTCACGCAGCCCGACCGCCCCAAAAACCGCGGGCATAAGCTGGTAGCACCTCCTGTAAAGGAATACGCCCTGACACAGGGTTTGACCGTCTATCAGCCTACCAAGCTCCGCGACGGCGAGGCTTTGGCCCTGATTCGTGAGCTGAACCCCGACCTGACGGTCGTGGCGGCGTATGGCCGCATCCTGCCCGAGGATATTCTGGAGACACCCCGTTTGGGCTCGATCAATGTCCATTCTTCCATTCTGCCCAAGTACCGGGGTGCAGCTCCCATCAACTGGGCCATCCTCAACGGCGATGCTGTGACCGGCGTTACCATCATGTACATGGCGAAGGAGCTGGATGCCGGCGACATCATCCGCTGCGCCGAGACGGCCATCGATCCCGACGAGGATGCATTGACCCTGACGGAGCGTCTGGCCGTGCTGGGCGGTGATACGCTGGTGCAGGCGGTGGCAGATCTGGAAAAGGGCGTTGCTACCCGCACCGAACAGGATCATGCTGCCCATACCTATGCGCCCATGCTGGATAAATCCCTCAGTCCTATGGACTTTAGCAAGCCTGCCCGTGTGCTGCACGATCAGGTGCGCGGTCTGATCCCCTGGCCCTGCGCCAACGCCACGCTTCACGGCGTGACGCTGAAGGTACACCGTACCGCCGTGGGGGAGGAGACCACCGCTCCTGCAGGCAGCGTGGTGGAGGCCAACAAGCGCGGTATTGCCGTTGCCTGCGGCGACGGCCGTGTGCTGCGCCTTCTGGAAGTACAGGCCGATGGCGGTAAGCGCATGGCATCCTCTGCCTACCTTGCCGGACATCCGATGGAATGTGATGTATGAGAGAGAATTTCCGCAAAAATGCCCGTGATACAGCGCTGGAAGTGCTGCTGAGCGTAGCCGGTGCCAATGCCTGGTCGGATGGCAGTTTGAAGCGTACCATCGCCAAAAACGGCCTTGATAACCGCGATGCTGCCCTTGCCAGCCGCATTGCCTACGGTGTGATCCAGAACCGTGCGTATCTGGATTACTATATCACCCTCTGGTGTTCGCAGCCCGCCCATAAGCTGGAGCCGCTGATCGCCAATATTCTCCGCATCGGCGCCTATCAGATCCTGTTCATGGATAAGATCCCCCATCGCGCCGCCGTCAATGAGGCGGTGGAGATGACCAAGCGCCACGGACGACCCAAGGCCTCCGGCATGGTCAATGCCGTGCTGCGTAAATTTGTCACCAACTGGCTGGATCTGCCGCCCCTGCCTGCGGGCAGTGCCGCGCAGACGCTGTCCATCCGCTACAGCCACCCCGAGTGGCTGGTGAAGCGTCTGGTGGAGATTTTGGGCGCAGAGGAGGCGGAGGCCTATTTGGCCAGCAACAATGCCATCGTGCCCACCACCGTACAGACCAACACCATGAAGACCACGCCCGACGCCCTGTCCGGTATGCTGAAAGCGGTTGGTGCCGAGGTGGTGCCCCATCCCTGGATGGAGGGCTGTTTCGAGGTGAGCGGTACCGGTGACTTGGAGCGGATGGATGCGTTCCGCGACGGCTATTTCACCGTGCAGGACGCCGCGGCCCGCCTTGTGTCCACTGTGGCGCAGTGCGGCGAGAATGACAATGTGCTGGATGTGTGCTCTGCACCCGGCGGTAAGTCCTTCGCTGTTGCCATCGACCGCAAGGATGCAGGTAAGATCATCTCCTGCGATGTCCATCCCCACAAGCTTAAGCTGATAGAAAAGGGTGCAGAGCGTCTGGGTCTGCGATCCATCACGCCTGCGCTGGCAGACGGCAGGGAGGAGCATACCGCATGGGTGGGACAAGCCGATGTGGTGATCGCCGATGTGCCCTGTTCCGGTCTTGGTATCATCCGCAAAAAGCCGGATATCCGCTATAAGAAGGCAGAGGAACTGCAAAATCTCCCCGCCATTCAGAAAGCGATCCTCAACAATGTATGCAACTATGTCCGTGACGGCGGTACGCTGGTGTATTCCACCTGTACGGTGCTGCCGGAGGAGAACGAGCAGGTAGTGGAGTGGTTCGTGAAGAACCATCCCGAGTTTTCTCTCTCGCCCTTTGAACTGCCCCAACCTTTGGGAAAGTGCAACGGACAGTTGACCCTGTGGCCTCATCGACACGGAACAGACGGATTTTTCATCTGCCGCATGGTAAAGAAAGTAGTCCAACGGGAGTCGAATCCCTGAGGCATTCCAGCGGTTCTGTTCGGCTCTTTTGGCCTTATCGTCCTTGCCTTGCGTCAGCAAGGCTGCGTCCTCTGCGACCAAAATCCCACAAACATTCCTCGCTGGAATGTGCTTCGCAGTTTTTTCGGAGCGGATTTTCGTCCAGACGCGGCATTGACCGCAGAGAATCCTTGACGGATTGTCAAGGTCAATAACAATGTATGGGTGGAAATCCGCCCGAAGAAAACCGACAGGGATTTGGCTCCCGTTGGACTAAGTAAGGAGAAACCATGATTGACATCAAATCCCTCAATTTACAGGAGATGACGCAGCTGCTGCGGGAGATGGGTGAACCGGCCTTCCGCGGCAAGCAGGTGTTTTCCTGGCTCCATCGCGGCGTCACCTCCTTTGAGGAGATGTCCAATCTCAGTAAGACGCTGCGTCAAAAGCTTACCGAGCAGTGCCATATCACCGTGCCCACCGTGGCGCGGAAACAGTGCTCGGCGCAGGACGGCACGGTGAAATACCTGTGGCGCCTCGGCGACGGCAACTGTATTGAAACGGTACTGATGCGCTACCATCATGGCAACACCGTGTGCATCTCCTCGCAGGTGGGCTGCCGCATGGGCTGTGCCTTCTGCGCCAGCACCATCGCCGGCAAGGTGCGCGATCTGACCGCTTCGGAGATCCTCGATCAGGTGATGTTCACCCAGATCGACAGCGGTCTGCCCATTTCCAATATCGTGCTGATGGGCATTGGTGAGCCGCTGGACAATTTGAAAAATGTTTTGAAATTTTTGGAACTTGTGAACAGTGCCGACGGTCTAAATATCGGTATGCGGCACATCAGCCTCTCCACCTGCGGCGTGGTGCCCAAGATCGACGAGCTGGCAGCGCTGAATTTGCAGCTGACGCTGTCCGTCTCTCTCCACGCACCCGACAGCGAGACCCGCTCCCGCATTATGCCAGTGAACAAGGCATACGATGTGGAGGAACTGTTTGCCGCCTGTCACCGCTATTTCCAGAAGACGGGGCGCCGCATCAGCTTTGAGTACGCCATGATCGACGGTGTCAACGACTCCGATGCACAGGCCGATTTGATCGCCAAGAAAATTCGAGGGATGCCGGGTCATGTGAACCTCATCCCCCTCAACGAGGTAGCAGAGAGCCCCTTCAAGCCCAGCCGCCGTACAGCGGCCTTCCAAAAGCGCTTGGAGAGCCACGGTATTACCGCCACCGTCCGCCGTTCTCTGGGCGGCGATATTGATGCATCCTGCGGCCAGCTGCGCCGTAAGGCCATGGAGGAAGAAAACCGATGAAACTATGGGGAATCACCGATCCCGGTCTGGTTCGCGCCGATAATCAGGACGCTTACGCAACAGAGGAAATCGCCGGATTTACCGTTGCGGTGGTCTGCGACGGTATGGGTGGTACGGCAGGTGGTCGAATTGCCAGTACAACGGCAGTAGACACGGTGCTTGGCGAGCTTCGCAGCGCGCTTCGTCAGGAGATGGATGAGGCGCAGTTGAGTCAGGCTGTTCTCTATGCCATCGCCTGCGCCAATAATGCCATTCATCAGCGTTCGGCTGAGGATGAGGACCTGTCCAAGATGGGGACGACTCTCGTGTGTGCCCTGTGCCGACCCGGCGGCGAGACGCTGCTGTGCAACATCGGCGATAGCCGCGGTTATCACCTCACCGGCGACGGTATCGTTCAGATCACCCGTGACCACAGCGTGGTGGAGAATATGGTGGAGCAGGGAGAACTGACGCAGGCACAGGCCCGCCGTCACCCCAATCGCAACCTGATTACCCGCGCGCTTGGCCCGGACGATGTGGCGCATGCCGATACCTTCACCCTCACGCTGAAGGAGGGTGAATTCCTGCTGCTTTGTACTGACGGACTGGTCAACACCGTCTCGGAGCAGGAGATGTTATTTGAAGTCATCCACGAGAACGATCTGGACGGCTGCTTGGAGCGCCTGTTGGAGATCGCCCGTGATAACGGTGCGCCGGACAATGTGACGGTCGTACTGATGAAACAGTGAAAGGAGATGATATTTTGGATCAGTATGTAGGAAAAATGCTGGATAACCGCTACGAACTGCTGGAGCTTATCGGCTCGGGCGGTATGGCCAATGTCTATAAGACCAAGTGTCATCGCCTGAATCGACTGGTGGCTGTGAAGATCCTCAAGAGCGATTTGGCACAGAACGCTGACTTCCGCCGCCGCTTCCGCGACGAGTCGCTGGCCGTTGCCCAGCTCAGCCATGCCAACATCATGTCCGTTTACGATGTCTCTTCCTCTCACGGCATCGAGTACATCGTCATGGAACTGCTGGACGGCATTACCCTTAAGCAGTATATGGAGCGCCGCAACCACATGAACTGGCGTGAGGCGCTGCATTTCATTACCCAGATCATGCGCGGTCTGAGCCACGCCCATTCCCGCGGTATCATCCACCGCGATATCAAGCCCCAGAACATTATGGTACTGCGCGACGGCACCGTAAAGGTAGCCGATTTCGGTATTGCCTGCCTTGCCGGAGCCGGTCAGACATTGACGCAGGAGGCACTGGGCAGCGTGCACTACATCTCTCCCGAGCAGGCCAAGGGTGACCGCATCGATGAGCGCAGCGATATCTACAGCGCCGGTGTGGTGCTCTATGAGATGCTGACGGGCCGCCTGCCCTTCGAGGGCGACAGCGCCGTTTCTGTGGCCATTCAGCACCTGAGCAGTGTGCCTCTCGATCCCCGTGAGATCGATCCCGAGATCCCCGAGGCGCTGGAACTGATCTGCAAGAAGGCCATGTGCAGCGATCTGAAGCATCGTTATGCCAGCGCCGATGCCATGCTGGCAGATCTTGAGGCGTTCCGCAAAGACCCCAAGGTGGATATGGACTATATCAAAACGGAGCTGGCAGAGAAGGTGGATACCGAGCCTACCGACCGTATCCCGGTAAAGAAGGTCAATGCCGCTGTAAAGAAAGCGGAGAAGCTGCAGGAGGATGAGCCTGGTTATTTCTTTAAGGGCGGCAGCAAGAAGCTCACAGGGATTCTCATCGCAGCTTTGGTGCTGATCGTGGCGATCTTCGGCTTCATCATTTCCTCCTTCTCCTCCGGACAGAACGATGGAACGTATGTAGTGCCCAATTTGCTTGGCTACACGGTGGAAGAGGCCAACGCCCTGGAGGATGTTGCCGATATCTTCACCATCGAAGTGATGGGACAGAAGAGCGTCGAGGGCTTTGCGGCCGGTCAGATTGTTGAGCAGACACCGACTGCCGGTGCTGAGCGCAAGAGTAATCTGGTGATTCAGGTGTATGTCTGTCCCGAGCAGAAGACGGTGGAGATGCCCAATCTGCTGGGTAATGCGTACCAAAGCGCCAAGATCGTACTGCAAAATTACGATATCAAGCTGCGTATCAGCCAGACGGAGGGCTTCTCTGACGAATATGCTCCCGGCCAGATCATGGAGACGATCCCTGTGGCCGGCACACCTTTGAAGAAGGGTGACGGCGTGATGCTGGTGGTCAGCAAGGGCCCCGAGAAGATCACGGTGCCTACCTTTACCGGCATGATGTATGAGGGCGCCAAGGCACAGGCCGAGAGCCTCGGTCTCGTGGTAGGTACCCCTGCATACGAATACTCTGTTGCCCCTGTGGGTCAGGTCATCCATCAAAGCATTGCGGAGACCACCACCGTACAGGGCGGTACGACCATCACCTTTACCGTCAGTGGCAGTGCCAGTGACCAAAGCCGTCTCATAACGGTGGAGTTTCTCATGCCGGATGAACTCTACGCCGAGACCTCTGTGCGCGTAGAGTTCCTTCAGGACGGTCGGGTGGTAGATGTCAGTTTCTATTCCGGAACGACCGCTTCCTTTACTTATAATTTTGAAGGTACGGTGGGCAGCGCTTCTACGGTGTATGCAAAGTGCAACGGTATTACTCTGGACTCGAAGGTGATTAGTTTCTGATGCGCGGTCGGATTGAAAAAGCCCTCAGCGGCTTCTATTATGTGCACGTGGGCAACGGGGAAATTCTCACCTGCCGTGCCCGCGGTAAGTTTCGAAAAGAGGGGATGAGCCCCCTTGTAGGTGATTGGGTAAAGGTAACTCCCCTTACACCCGGCGAGGGTGTGGTGGATGCCATTGAAGAGCGTTCCTGCGCCTTTCAGCGTCCCGCTGCGGCCAACATTGACCAACTGGTCATTATTGCATCGGCCGCCCTGCCGGTAACGGATCCGTTCCTCATTGACCGTATCAGTGCCATTGCGGCGCTGAAGGGCTGCGGCGTTCTGGTGGTGCTGAATAAGTGCGACCTTGATCCTGCCGACGAGCTTTATGAGATTTATAGCGCCTCCGCCATCCCTGTGCTGCGCGTCAGTGCTGCCACAGGCGAGGGGGTCAACGATCTGCGCGAGGCCCTCAGGGGCAAGCTGAGTGTATTGACCGGCAACTCCGGTGTGGGTAAGTCCAGTCTCCTCAATGCGTTGGAGCCGCATTTTGATCTTCCCACCGGCGAGGTCAGCCGCGCCCTGGGCCGCGGTCGGCATACCACGCGCCATGTGGAGCTGTTCCGTCTGGAAGAGGGCACCTATGTCATCGATACCCCCGGCTTTTCCTCCTTCGATGCACAGTCTCTGGATTGGGAACTGAAGGAGCATCTGCCGGAGACCTTCCCTGAGTTTGCACCCTTTGTCGAGGACTGTCGCTTCGTTGGATGCAAGCATGTGAAGGAGAAGGGCTGTGCCGTTCTGGCGGCATTGAAAGAGGGGAAGATCCCTCCCAGCCGCCACCGCAGTTATGTCCGTTTGTGGGATGAACTGAAGGACTTGAAAGAGTGGCAGATCAATAAATAAGAGAAACGGCGTGCCGCAGGCACGCCTTTTTCTCTTCATCATACAATGGAACAGGAGGGGAGGTCGAGATATGCGGTGCAACAATGGCCCTACATGGTTGGGAATCTGTGCGCTGGCGCTGGGACTTGGTATTTTCATTGCCGCCGTGTTTCCCGTAGGGATTTTGATGTTCCTCGTGGCCTTCTTGCTGATCGCCTGTGGTATTGCCTGTTTAAGAGATAGGAGGTAGGGAAATGAAAATTGTCGTATGGCGAGCACCGAAGGGCCTGCGCGGCTTATTGCGCTGTATTTTCCGCGTGGAGGAATAATTTGTACAGCCCTGTTCATACACTGTAGCAACATCACATTATGAGAGGGCTGAGCGTATGGAACTGGGCTTGCAATTTGAAGACATCCTCTGCTGGGAGGAAGGTGCCTCCGTTACCTGTACCCGTGAAGAGGCGCTGGAGACGGTGATACCGGAATATTGTCCCGCTGTGGCACGGGTGGTTGAGACGACGGGAAAGCTGTGTATCCGCGAGAAGCTGGCAGGGGAGGATCTGTGTACCTTCTCCGGCAGTGTAAAGGTGACGGTACTGTATATTTCGGAAGAGGCGGCGGGGCTGCGGAGTCTTACGATAAATGTGCCGTTTTCCTGTCCGTTGGAGGACCGCGCACTGGCAAAGTGCCGCACACTATGGGTCACAGGCCGCCTGCTGATGGCGGAGACCTCTGTGGTTACCTCCCGCAAGTTGTACATCAAGGTGCTGCCGGAAATCACCGTAACACCCTATCGGGAGGGAACGCGGCGCCTCTGCTGCGGTACTGAGGAAGAGCCGACCGTTCGCCGCCGCGCCGCGCCTGTGTCTCTGCCGATCCTGTCTGCCGTGACGGAGAAGGAATGCAGCGTGACCTGCCAGAGCATGAACATGACCGGAGCAGAACCGGAAGATCTGCTCCACTATCATGCCATTCCCTCTGTGCTGTCCCACCAGCGGGTGGGCAATCAGTTGATGGTAAAGGGGGAGCTGTGGCTCTGTGCCGTGTATCGCAGTGAGGACCGCTCTCTTCACAGGTGGGAAGAGGCCCTGGACTTCACGCAGATCGTCAATGTCGCAGAGCTGCCGGATGATGCCGACTATCTGGTGACACCGCAGCTGCGGGAGAGTGATGTGCGGATCCTCCGCGGCGACGGAGGGACGGCATTTGGGATCACGGCCCGCATGGTATTTGGCATTTGCGTCTATCGCCGCTGCAATGTGGAGTGCGTAGCCGATCTCTATTCCACGCGCTGCCACGCTGCACTGGAGCGTCGCAGCGTCTTGGTGCCTGTGCGTATGCCGCCCCGCACCATCCGGGAAGAGGCACAGTTGCAGCTGGAATTTGATGCACCTCCCGCCTTTGTCTGCCTCACCGACTGGGATTGCGGCAGCGTGACGGTCACGGCGGAGGAGCACGGCCAGATGCTGCGCAGTACGGTACATCTGCATATTCTGTATCTGGATGAGACGGGCGCGCCCGTCAGCACCAGCCGATCCGTAGAGGTCAGTGTTGCTACGGGGGAGGTCGGTGGCGGGATCGCGGTACAGTGCGGCAGACCGGTGATCCAAAACTCCGGCAGTACGGTGCGTATGTCAGTACCCGTGATATTCACGGTGGGCGTTGCCGACGAGAAGGAACTGTCGGTCATCACCGCCGTTACCCTGACCGAAGAAGAGCGCGGCCGCACCCCCAGCCTTATTCTGCGGCGCATGGCGGTAGGGGAGACGCTGTGGGACATTGCCAAGCAGTACCGTACCGATGAAGAGGCCATTCGCAATGCCAATCATCTGGAGGACGGGGCTGTGCCCTCCGGATTGCTGCTGATCCCCAAACTGCGGTAAGGACATGGAAAGAACCACCCCGAAAGGGGTGGTTCCTTCAAATTATCCAAACTTTTTACGGAGCATTTCTCTGCTGTAACGCTGTGTTTCATCGAAGACCCAGCCGTTCATCTCATTGAAACGGTCCCAGCCGTTGGAGGTATCGATGAGGATGCCGCCGTAGATGATGAAGCGGCCGTCGCTGCAGTAGGTATCAATGATGCGGCGCACCTCGGCACGAACCTCCTCCTCGGTGGCATCGGGCTCATTGTGATGGCCGTAGGAATCCCAGCCACCGTTGAAGATGACCTTGTCACCGTAGAGGGCCTTCATCTTCACGATATCGTTCATACCCGGCTGCATCGTCTCGATAACATCGGTACCGTAGGCGATAATGTCGGGGATGATTTCCTCGCACTTGCCGCAGACATGGTGCTGCAAAATGACACCGTCATATTTCTTGACCGCATCGGCAAAGCGCTGCTCAAAGGGAACGATGAACTTCTCATACAGCTCGCGGCTGAAGAACAGACCCTCGGAGGAGCACACATCGTCACCGTTGATGATGATGTCGGGATGATAGTACTCCATGATCTTGTGGAGCATCTCGATCTTCAGATTGGTATGGTAGTCGAAGAAGTCCAGCACGGCTTCCGGCTCTTCCAGCATGGCGATCAGCGCCTCGCAGGTACCCAGCACTGCCTGCAGACGGTTGAAGTTGCCGTCCATCACATCGGTGCAGAGCATCTTGTTCTCCCTATCAAACATGGCGTTGTCACGGGCGGCGGCGCCGGCCCAGTCCATGGCCTCCACATCCGGCAGCGTAAGGAACTCGCGCCAGTTGGGAAGATCCTCCACATCGGGGATCACATGGAAACGGGGATCGGGGATAGCGCCGGTAGGGGCGTTGGACTCGACGATCCACTTGGCACCGAAGAGGTCGGTGCCGCCCTGACCGGGCAGTCCGTGGGGCAGATAGCAGGAGGGGCAGAACAGCTGCACGGCAGCAAAGTTCTGGGGGATCCACTCAGGGATCTTGCCCTGATGAACTAAGCGGAGGTTTTCTTTCTCCGTCATAGGCTTTATTCCTCCCACTTGAAGGGAGCCAGCAGCTCCTGCAGGTTGGGGATCTGACCGGGAGGTGCGGCGCAGGTCTTGATCTCGGTGGAGTGCTCCAGCTTGCCGGCGTAGGTCAGGCGGGAACGGGCCTGCTCGGCGTCGGAGAAGTGAGCCTTCAGCTTGCCGTCCTCGATGGTGGCAGTGCCGTAGATGCCGCACACGGGGCACTCGATCACCTCGCCGCCGTGAGACACGGTCAACATATCGCAGTGGCACACGGGGCACACGCCCTCGTGATCGCCGCGCCAGCGGCTGCGCTCGTTCTCATCGTCCATGTGAGCCAGAGCGTCGACGATGTTCTTACCCATCTGCCAGGAGCGATCCATCATGGGCTGGTTGCCCACCACATGGTTGAAGGCCATGGCGCCGTGGTACTCGAAGGTATCCACGATGTCGATGCCCTGAGACATGGACATGCAGTACATGGTGGGAATCATGAAGGCCAGCCAGTTCTTGGTCATGGCGCCGCCCACGGAGAAGAAGGCACCCACGCGGGGCTTCAGGGAACGCATATCGGGCAGCTGCTCGGGGCTCTTACCGGCAGCCAGACCCTCCTCGATGGCCACCTTGCGGAAGGAGATGTCGTGGGAGGGACCGAGACGGTCGCACACGGTCTTAAAGGTGCCGGTGGGGGTCATCTCGAAGGTGGGGCAGCCGTAGATGATGGCATCGGCCTCCATCATGGCCTCGTCGAGGATGTGGAAGTCATCCTTCAGCACGCAGTCGCCGCGCTTGCCCATGATCATGCCCACGGTGCAGGCGATGCAGCCGGTGCAATCCTTGATCTCCAGATCATTGACGCGGATGAACTGCACCTCATGACCTGCTTCCTTGCAGGCGTTGAGAGCGTGTTTCACCATAACTTCGGTGTTGCTCATCTTGCGGCCAAAGGACAGGCCCAAAACTTTGCTCATAATAAATAGCCTCTCTTTCGCTATAGATTAACAGAAACATACTGAGCGATGTGCTCAGCGCGGCACAGAAAGACCTCTGCGCTCCGCTGAAAACAACGAAG
>JAFYVA010000013.1 GCA_017549325.1 Oscillospiraceae bacterium | reverse complement strand
TATGGTGGACGCATTGCAATTTATGGCGATTACTCTCGCTATACCAGCAAACCTCTCAAAGATTTTATCTACGAGAGCAATAAAGGCAAGAGTGTATTTTTTGTTTCCACCAAGGAAGAAGCAATCGAAATGCTGACAAAGTAACTTCCAATTTGTTGAACAGATATAAGGGCGCACTTCTATACACCTTTGGGTGTAGTGCGTAATGTGCGGTCTTGCACCACACCAAAGCCTCCCTTGTGTAAAGGGAGGTGGCACGGCGTTAGCCGTGACGGAGGGATTGTTATGCAGTCAAAACATAATAAGCAGTTGGTACCTTTGGCAAAGCAGCTACGGAAATAAATGACAACAGGAGAGCGGCGTTTGTGGTATGACTTCCTACGTTCCTATCCTGTCCGTTTCTCCAGACAAAAGGTGCTTGGAAAATATATCGCCGATTTTTACAGTGCAGAAGCAAAGCTCGTCCTTGAACTGGACGGTTCCCAACACTATGAGGCAGATGCGCTGCAAAGAGATGCAGACCGTACCGCTTTTCTGGAAGGCTACGGTCTTACCGTGATTCGTATTCCCAACAATGAAATCAGCAGAAACTTCCGTGGAGTGTGCGAGTATATTGATGCCGCCGTAAAACAATCCCTCAGTCAGCTTCGCTGACAGCTCCCTTTGCACAAGGGAGCCTTTCCGAAACGGAAGCACATTACAAAAAATCCGGCCTATGGTTACGATCATAGGCCGGATTAACTGTTTTACGAAGCCCTGCAGAATAGGGCGGCGCTTTTTTAACACCCGCCGCCCGTCTTTTTCGTTGACGCTGTTCCCCGGCGGGGGTATAATGGTCATAATGGGAAAATTTGCGCGAAAGGACGGTGCGGCATATGCACGAATGGTGGAAACAATCCACAGTCTATCAGATCTATCCCCGCAGCTTCTGTGACAGCAACGGCGACGGTATCGGTGACATCCCCGGCATCATCTCCAAGTTGGACGAGCTGCAGGACCTGGGCGTGGATCTCCTCTGGCTCTCTCCCGTCTACGCCTCGCCCAACGAGGACAACGGCTACGACATCAGCGACTACTGCGCCATCCACCCCGACTTCGGCACCATGGAGGACATGGACCGGCTGATCGCCGAGGCCAAGGCTCGCGGCATGGGCATCCTCATGGACCTGGTCATTAACCACACCTCCACCGCCCACCCCTGGTTCCAGGCCAGCCGCAACCCGGAGAGCCCCTACCGCAACTACTACTTCTGGCGCAAGGGCGGTAAAAACGGCAAACTGCCCAACAACTGGACCGGCTTCTTCGGCGGCAAGTGCTGGGAATACGATGAGCGGAGCGGTGAGTATTACCTCCACCTCTTCGCCCCCCATCAGCCGGACCTGAACTACTACGAGCCGCGGGTGCTGGAAGAGATCAAGAAGATCCTCCGGTTCTGGCTGGATAAGGGCATCGCCGGCTTCCGCTGCGATGTGATCAACATTCTGTGGAAGGACACGCTGGCAGACGGTCGGAAAAAGCTGATCCTCACGGGGTTGGAGCACTACCACTCCCGGGAGGGCACCCACGAGATTTTGCGCCAGCTGCGGGAGATCTTCGACGAGTACAACGCCTACACCGTGGGCGAGACGGTGTTCGTGGACACGAAGATGGCCTGCGACCTGTGCGCCCCGGAGCGCCGCGAACTCCACACCGTGTTCGGCTTTGAGCACATGGAGTGCGACCAGTTCATCGTGAAGTGGTTCAAAACACCCCACAAGTGGGGCAAATTCATGGAAACCCTGGCCCGCTGGCAAAAAGAGGTGCCCTGGAACACCATTTACCTGGAAAACCACGACCAGCCCCGCTCCATCCCCCGCTTCGGCTCGAAGCAGTATCCCATGGAGTCGGGTAAGCTGCTGGCCACCCTCCTCCTTACCCTCAAGGGCACGCCCTACATCTACCAGGGCCAGGAGATCGGCATGACCGACTTTGACTTCACCTCCATGGCCCAGGTGCGGGATGTGGAGTCGATCAATGTCCACGGCCTTTTGAAGTCCGCCTGCGTGCCGTCTGCTCTTCGCTGGAAGATCATCCGCGCCACCAGCCGCGACAACGCCCGTACCCCCATGCAGTGGGACGGCGGTTACAATGCCGGATTCACCGCCGGTACGCCGTGGCTGGGCATCAACGCCAACCACCGCAGCGTCAACGTGGCGGCCCAGAAGAAGGACCCCCACTCCCTGCGCAGCTGGTACAAGACCCTCATCGCTCTGCGCAAAAGCTCCCCCACCCTGCTGTGGGGCGAGTTTGAGCTGCTGGAGGCCACCGATACCCTGTGCGCCTACCGCCGCGTGGACGAGGGTGAGGTGCGGACCGTTGTGCTGAACTGCAGCGACAGCGCGCAGACCGTGAGCTACAGCGGCGAACTGGTCCTCTCCAGCTATGGCAGCGCCGCCTTTGACGGCACGCTGCAGCCCTGGGAGGCTGTGATCCTGAGAGAGGAAGCGTAAGGCAGTCTGATGGGGCCGTAGCAGAGGACTTTCCCCAGTAGATGCCAAAACATTTGAAAATATTCACAAAAATACAATGACATGCGCCGAATTTTATGTTATATTTTCCCTATAATCGTTGATGTCCGCGAAGAGCCGAAAGGACTGGTGCTTTTCCATGAAGAAACTTACCCTGCGTCGCATCGCAGCCATCGTCGGCATTGCCGTTGCGGCGACCGTAGTCATGGCCCTTCTGTCCTTCACCCCATTCGTTTTAACGATACGTTTGTGGCTGGAACAGCGCGGCCTGGAGATCCTTTGGACGCTGCTGAACAATCTGATCATCTGCACCTGCGTTGCTCTCTATGTAGTCAAAACTAAAGTGGAAGAAGAGAAGAACAATGAACAAGAGAAATAAATACTGCTTCGGTCTGGGCACCGTGGGCCGCGATATGTTCTATACGCTGGAGTCCATGTACCTGCTGACCTATCTCACCGAGGTGCGCCATCTGGACGACGCCATGCTGGCGGCGGTGGGCGGCCTTTTGACGGTGCTGCGGATCGTGGACGCCTTCAACGATCCCGTCACCGGTATCCTCATTGACAACACCCGCTCCCGCTGGGGCAAGTTCAAGCCCTGGATGGTCAGCGGCAGCATCGTGGCCTGCCTGTGCCTGCTGTTGATGTTCGCAGAGCTCCCCCTCATCGGCCCGGCCTATGTCTTCCTCTTCGGCGTGTGCTACATACTGTGGGACATCAGCTTCGGCGTGGACGATATCGCCTACTGGTCGCTGCTGCCGGCGCTGAGCACCGACCAGGCCCAGCGCGAGAAGATGGGCGCCTTCGCCCGCATCTGCGCCAACATCGGCATGTATATCGTGGTGGTGGGCGTGATCCCCATCACCGGCGCCGTGGGCGAGGCCGTGGGCAGCAAGCAGAAGGCCTGGTTTATCCTGGCCATCGCCGTGTGCGTGCTGATGCTGGGCACCCAGCTCATCACCATCTTCGGTGTGAAGGAGGACCGCAGCCACTATAAGGAGGAGGAGCGCACCACCCTGCGTGACTTCGTCACCGTGATCTTCGGCAACGACCAGCTGCTGTGGACCACCGTGAGTATGATCCTGTTCATGGTGGGCTACTCCACCACCACCAGCTTCGGCACCTATTTCTTCATCTACGCCTACGGCGACGAGAACATGTACTCCGTGTTTGCCGCCATCCTGGGCGTCAGCCAGCTGGCGGCGCTGGCCCTGTTCCCCTGGTTCGCCGCCCGGTTCACCCGTAAGAAACTCTACTCCATCGCCACGGTGCTGGTGGTGGCCGGCTACATCGTGTTCTTCTTCGCCCCCATGCACATGCTGCCCATCGGCATCGCCGGCGTGCTGCTGTTCGTGGGTCAGGCCTTCATCCAGACGCTGATGCTGCTGTTTTTGGCCGACACCATCGAGTACGGCCAGTGGAAGCTGGGCCGCCGAAACGAGTCCATCACCTTCTCCGTCCAGCCCCTCATCAACAAGCTGGGCAGCGCCATCGCCACCGGCGTGGTGACGCTGACGCTGATCGTCTCGGGCATCAACCGGGCCGCCGACGCCAGCGAAGTCACGGCCCAGGGCCTTCTCATTATGAAGCTGGCCATGATGGTCTTCCCCCTCATCGCCATCGCCGTGGGCTACGTGATCTATCTCAAGAAGTATAAGATCGACGCCGGCTTCTACCGCCGCATTATTGGCGAGCTGACGGCCAGAGGTGATCTGAAATGAGCAGCAAGTGTGAAAGCTGCAACTTCTTCGTCTATGACGAGCTGTACGACGACTATGTCTGCGACATGGACCTGGACGAGGACGAGATGATCCGCTTCCTCTCCAGCCACACCGACAGCTGCCCCTACTGGCGGCCCGGTGACGAGTACATCACCGCAAGAAAACAATAAGAAGCAGCCCTGTCTCCCACTGCGGAGGCAGGGCCTTCTGCATGGCAAAAGTTTGCGACTTTTCCCCAGTCTTTCATTTTTTAACGAAATTCCCGTCAACTTTTTTCATCATCCGTTGCATTTTTTCTGCGGACATATTATAATATCAGTATAGACAAGCTGCCGGGGAGGTGAGGGCGTGGATACGCTGGGCGGCGGACGGAACGTCCTTTTCAACAACGACCAGCTCATCCGGCTGATCACCAATCTGCACACCCTCACCGGCATCTGGGCCAACATCTTCGACGCCAACGGCCGCGACATCCAGATCCGCCACGCCCACAGCGACTTCTGCTACGCCGTCAAATCCGTGCCCGGCGGTGACGAGCGCTGCGTGGCCTGCGATGCCGAGGCGGTGAAGCGCTGCCGTGAAAACCACGCCGCCTTCTACAGCTACCGCTGCCACGCCGGACTGTGCGAGTTTCTCATCCCCATCTATGAGGGCGGCGAGCCCATCGCCTATCTGGTGTTCGGCCAACTGCTGGATGACTCCTCCGTACTGCAGCAGTGGGAGCACACCGCCTCCCTGCTGGACTGGTACGAGGGTGGCCCCCAGCAACTGCGCGAGAGCTTTTTC
>JAFYVA010000127.1 GCA_017549325.1 Oscillospiraceae bacterium | reverse complement strand
TGTCTGTTAGAAATTGTATCCTGCCTGCTGGCGGGCATTGGTTGGCTGATGGTCAACGATGTGTGCGCCCTGAACAAGGAGCCTCTGGAGGTTACCCTGCGTGTGGAAAAGGGCGATACCGTGGGCGATGTTGCCACCAAGCTGAAGAAGGAAGGTCTTATCGAGTCCAAGTTCCTCTTCAAGATTTTTGCCGGCATTTTCGACGCTAAGGACGTGATTGCTCCCGGCACCTATGAACTGGATACCACGATGGATTTCCACTGCCTCATCAACTCCATGCAGGAGACCATGAGCATCGTGCCTCCCGGAGTCGTTCAGGTCACCATCCCCGAGGGTTATACCGTTATGCAGACCATTGAGCGTCTGGCTGATAATGGCGTGTGCGACAAGGATGAACTGATCGAGACTGCCAAGAATCATGTCTTTACCCAGTATGATTTCGTGGACAACACAAATCTGGGCGATATTACCCGTCTGGAGGGTTATCTGGCTCCCGATACCTATGAGTTCTTCGAAGGCGAGTCCGGTGAGATGGCCTTGAGCCGCCTGCTGGATAACTTTGCCGTGTGGATGAATGCCGAGGTGCGTCAGGCTATCAATGAGTCCCCCTATACGCTGCACGAAATCGTTGTTATGGCATCTCTGATCGAGAAGGAAGCCATCGGCGATGATGAGGAGCGCAAGAATATCGCATCCGTCCTCTACAACCGTATCGAGAACCCCGGCTTCGAGACCGGCGGTCTGCTGCAGTTGGACTCCACCATTTACTATATCCTGCGTACCAATGGCAGAGACGACTCTGAGTTCTCCACCAGCATTGACAGCCCCTACAATACCTATCTGCATCAGGGTCTGCCCTCTGGCGCGATCTGCAACCCCAGCCGCAGCGCTTTGATGGCCGCTGTCCATCCCAACGATACCAATTACTACTACTTTGCTTACGGCATTGACGATGTCAGCCATTTCTTCTATGACTATAATGAGCATCTGAACTTCGTCAACAGCGATATGTACCGTCCCGACTGATGATGAGAAGAAAACCGGAATTACTGTGTCCTGCCGGCGATTGGGAGCGGCTGAATATGGCGGTGCGCTACGGCGCTGACGCTGTGTATCTGGCCGGTACCTCCTTCGGTATGCGTTCTTTTGCCGGCAACTTTACTGATGAACAACTGCCGCGAGCCGTGCAGTTTGCCCACGAAAACGGCGTGAAGGTGCATGTCACCGTCAACACGATGCCCCGCAGTGAAGAGGTAGATCATTTGCCCGCCCATCTGGAGCGGCTGGATGCTGCCGGCGTGGATGCGCTGATCGTAGCCGATCTGGGCGCGTTCACTATGGCGGGGAAGTATGCCCCCCGTTGTGAGCGCCATATCAGCACCCAGCAATCCATTGCCAACTACGCTTCGGCGCAGGCGTGGTACGATCTGGGCGCCAAGCGTGTGGTGCTGGCTCGTGAGCTGAGTCTGGAGGAGATCCGTGAGATCCGCCGCCGTGTATCGCCGGAACTGGAGATCGAGACCTTCGCCCATGGCGCAATGTGTGTCAGCTACTCCGGCCGCTGCCTCTTGAGCAACTATATGACCGGCCGTGACTCCAACCGCGGCGCCTGCGCACAGCCTTGCCGCTATCAGTATGCGCTGATGGAGGAAAAGCGCCCCGGTGAGTATTTCCCTGTGTTCGAGGACGAGCAGGGGACATACATTATGAACTCCCGCGATATGTGTATGATCGACCATCTGGACGATCTGATGGATGCCGGTGTGGATTGCATCAAAATTGAAGGTCGCGCCAAGTCCGCCTACTATGCCGCTATTGTCTCCGGCGCGTACCGCCATGTACTGGACGATGTGTGGGCAGGTCGCCCCATTGACCCTGTTTGGCGCGACGAGGTGGAGCATGTGAGCCACCGCCACTATTCCACCGGCTTTTTCTATGGCTATCCCGGTCAGTATTATGAGAACTCCCGCTATATCCGCGATTGGCAGATCTGCGCCGTGGTCACTGACTGCGACGAGAACGGACTGGCCACGCTGAGCCTGCGCAATAAATTCAGCGTAGGTGACGAGGTGGAGATCGTGGGACCCGATACCAAACCCTTTACCGTCACCGTACCGATGATGTACAACGAAGAAGGGGAGGAGCTGGAAACACCCCGCACACCGCAGATGGTGTTCAAAATGCAGCTGCCCAAGCAGGTGCCTGCCTATAGCTTCGTCCGCCACGCCGTAGAGTTGAGCGGAAAATGAGAATGAAAGAGACCTGCATCTTGTGCAGGTCTCTTTGTTGTAGTTTTGTGCAAATCGCAGTTGACAATGGCGCGGTTTGTGGTAAAATAGTTGCGGATAAGAATAACGCGATGCGGAAACGAGTCGGGTGTGACCACCTGCAGCGAGATGGGGATAGTGCAAGCCCATCGGTACGGAACACCGGACAGCCACTTCCAAGCGGACTGCGACGAGCAGTACGGCCCATCCCCGATACCGGATGACTGAGATGGCGCATTTTGTGCGTCAAATTAGGGTGGTACCGTGAAGTGAACCTTCGCCCCTATGTGTGGGCGGGGGTCTATTTTTTTGCCGCTCTACCCACGAAAAAGTTCAAAAAAATTAACATAAAAGGAGAAAAATGCTATGTCTCATCCCTATCACGGTCTCAACGAACTGCGCGAGATGTT
>JAFYVA010000126.1 GCA_017549325.1 Oscillospiraceae bacterium | reverse complement strand
TGCCCATCCTGCTGCCCAAGGGTGCCCGCACCATCCAGATCCTGCAGCGCTGGATCGAGGATGAGGAGCAGCGCCGCGGCTATATGCTGACCAAGACGCCTCTCATGGCCAAGCGTGACCTCTACAAGATCTCCGGCCACTGGGATCATTACCGCGAGGGTATGTTCATCATGGGCGATCCCGATGACGAGACCAAGGAGTGCTTCGCCCTCCGCCCCATGACCTGCCCCTTCCAGTATCAGACCTTCCTGAACCGTCAGCGCTCCTACCGCGATCTGCCCATGCGTCTGGGCGAGACCTCCACGCTGTTCCGCAACGAGGATTCCGGCGAGATGCACGGCCTCATCCGCGTCCGTCAGTTCACCATCTCCGAGGGTCACCTGATCCTGCGTCCCGATCAGCTGGAGGAGGAGTTCCGCGGCTGCTTCGAGCTGGCCAACTACTGCCTGGAGACGCTGGGTCTGAAGGAGGATGCTACCTTCCGTTTCTCCCAGTGGGATCCCAACAACACCGACAAGTATGAGGGCACTGCCGAGCAGTGGGAGACGGCTCAGAATGTTATGGGCCAGATCCTCGATTCTCTGGGTGTGAAGTACGAGATCGGCATCGACGAGGCCGCCTTCTACGGCCCCAAGCTGGATATTCAGGTGAAGAACGTCTTCGGCAAGGAGGACACCCTCATCACCATCCAGATCGATATGCTGCTGGCTGAGAAGTTCGGTATGTATTATATCGACGAGAACGGCGAGAAGGCTCTGCCCTATATTATCCACCGCACCTCCATGGGCTGCTATGAGCGTACGCTGGCCCTGCTGATCGAGAAGTATGCCGGCGCTCTGCCCACCTGGATGTCCCCCGAGCAGGTGCGCTTCCTGCCCGTCACCGACCGCGCCGCCGACTACTGCGCCGAGAAGGCCCGCGCCATGGAGTCCATGGGCTTCCGCGTGGAGGTGGACTACCGCAACGAGAAGATCGGCAAGAAGATTCGCGACGCCCAGATCGAGAAGGTGCCCTACATGGTCATCGTGGGCGACCGCGATATCGAGAACGGCACCGTCTCTCCCCGTCACCGTGCCGACGGCGACCTCGGCGCTATGAGCTTCGAGGACTTCGCTGCACTGGTCAAGGACGTTGTGGACACCCGCGCCAAGAAGTAAACTGCCCAAAACGATAAAAAAGAAAAGCCCCGATGGGGCTTTTCTTTTTTTGTGTGCATAGATCGCGTGTCAGGTCATGCTCTTGACGTTGGCGTCCTGTTCCTTTTCGTTTTCCTTGTTGACGACTTTCTCGGGCGCTGCCTGTTTCTTGCTCTCGGGCTTATTCTGACTCTCAAGGATGATATCGTTGCAGGCCTCGCTCTGTTTGTTGCGGTTGTTCAGCAGGGCTTGGATATTTTCGCTACCGCTGGAAAGGATCTTTGTGGTATCAATGTTATTGGCCAGCAGGCCGTTGATCTTATCGGGGAGGGCGGGATCACTGCCGTAGGGGCTCTGCTCCAGCGAGACGGTCTTGCTGGCGAACTGGTTGTCCACATAGGACATCTGGAAGACGTTGATGAGATCCTTTTCATGGTTGGCGTTGAGGATATAGTTGCTCTCGGCGATCTTATCAAGGGATTTGACACCCTCCAGGTGCACCTTGCCCATGGCGGCGGCAGCCTTTGCAGCGTTGAGCTCGGCCTTCGTCATGTTATTGCTGACGGCTTTTTCCAGTTCGGGGTTACGGGCCATCAGATCCAGCGCCTTGGCGTTGATATCAGAGCAGGCGATAAAGTCCTCGTTGATGGCCTTCTGGCTGTCCATCAGCTTGGTGTTCTGCTTCAGACCGTTGGCAATCAGCTTACCCATCAGCTCGAAGTTGCCGGCATCTGCGGCGACGATGGCATCGATGGCGTTATTCTTGCACTTACGGAGCAGAGCACTGGCCGATGCGATGGCTGTGCGATTATAGTTGGTGTGCTTGCGGTAGATGACGTTGGAGAGCATCTCGGGGTATGCCTTGTCGGGGTCGTTCACATGCTCTTCAAACTCCTGACCCTCTTTCTTCGTCGTGGTTCGATACTTGGTGTCGGGGGAGGCGACGCCAAACAGCGCCAGCATACCGAATTCGGTGAGACCGGCGCCCGTGTCGCCGCTCAGCTGGAACGGTGCATCTTTCGCGCGGTCCTTGGGAACGAAGTGCAGCGCGGAGTTGGCGTTCTTGAGGAAGCCTTCCACGCCGACCAGGGTGGCAGACTTGTTGACCTTCTTGGGAGCAGCCTTCTTCGCCGCAGTCTGCTCGGACAGCTTCTTGTCCATATCCTTCGTCTTCTCCCGCACCTTCGCGTGGGCTCGGGTGAGTTTGACGAGGGTGGCAGCCAGCTCAATGCGGCTTTGTTCGCGGCTGTTCTTGCTCTCGGGCAGGTTGACGGGGTCATAGCCGTCGACGCGGTCCATGTTTTTCTTGTCGTAGCCCTTGTATTCCAGATACTCCTGTGCCCGCTGCTGCAGGAGCGTCATCCAGTTCTCCAGCTCTGCACCGGAGAGCCCTTTGCCGGACTTGGCCATCGAGAGCATATTCTTCATCGTCGTATTCATATCATCGAACTGCTTCGAGCCGGTGAAGAGGAAGCGGTTGGACTTGTCGGCGATGGCGCTCAGTGCGCCGAGATACTGCTCCAGACTCTTTGCCTCGGTGTCGTAGGGGGAGGCCACGACCTTCACCTCGCCGGTTCTGAGGCGGGCCACCACGGGACGGAAGGCCTTGATATCCTCGGAAATGGACCCGGCCAGCTCCTGCGGCGTGCTGCCCTCAACGCTCCAAGTGGCGCTGTTCAAGCGGGGATCCTTGGCGCAGACTGCCTCGCGCACCATATCGCCGGACATATTCGCGATGAAGTAGCAGTCGCTGAGGAATTGGTGGATGGGCTGGTCGTCGGGCGCGCGGCCGTCACCCTTTGCGGAGAAATCTTCATCCTCCAGGATGTTTTTGGATGCCCCCATGGAAGGCATAAGGTCGCGGGTGCGGAAGGTCTCGGGGCCGATAAACTCGTAGGTGGGGTTGGAGATCTGAGCCATGCGGGTGTGCATGATGCCCTGGAGGCCCGTGCCGATATCGCGGAAGCGAGAGATGTGCTCGTACTGCTTCTCGGTGAGCTTTGCACCGCCAAACTCCTTAGACTCGGTCAAGATTGCAAGAAAGTGGTGGATATGGGGAAGCTTTTCGATAAATTGCTTATCGCTCAAGGTCATCAGCGAATACAATTCCTCGGGCTCCATAACATCCAGCTCCTTGCGGAGGCGGTTGAACTCCTCGTAAATCACCTGGCCGCGCTGCTCCGGCGTACCGCTGCGGTAAGCGTTGAGGAAGCGCTCGTTGAAGTTGTCGGCCTCCTTGCCGCCCTCCGTCCGCAGGAAGAAAGTCAGACGGTTTTGGTTGCCGGTGCCGCTGCCGGACAAAGCGTCGACGCCGCCATGGGCGGCCATGTCATCCGCTATGATTTTCTCTCTCGTCAGCAGATCTTTGACGCGATAGTCAGCGACCTGGCGGGAAAGGGAACGGCGGGTCGAGTCGCTGCTGCAGCGGAAATTGGGGTCGGAGCGGGAGATGATGTCCTCGATCTGATCCTTGGTGATGGCAGAGGGGCGGAAGAGCCACATCATGGCATCGTAGTTTTCCTGGTAGCTGAATGCGGGATTGTACTTAAGAAAATCTAACTTGGCGCTGGCTATCGAGTAATTACGGATTTCCTCTTCAGATCTATTGAAGATCTGGGCGGCTCTGGCGGCGGTCATCTTGGGCATACGGTGTACCTCCTGATAAAAGGGGATCGTCCCCTTGTAATAGATGGGATTCGGTGGGGTGGACAGCGTGTCGCACCCGCTATCAACAATACCCTCAAAAGCGAAAAAAGGTTTCACCGGAGGCAGTGAAAAATATGAAAAATTTTGTTTTTTCCGCGGAGCGAAAGGCGATGGCGGCGGCGGAAAAATGAAAAATGCAAGAGAAAACCCAAAAATTGCAATTTTTGAACGGAAAGCTTGCAAAATGAGAGAGGCGATTCTTTAGTGAGAAATGGGATATACGCGAAAATGTTGTAAAAATATGGAGTTTTGGGTGGTGAAAAAGACGAAAACAGAAAACATAAAAAATAAAAATGAAATTTGTAAAATTAGGACTTGCAAAATAAAATGTTAGGGAGTATAATACGACCATCGAAAGAAAAAAGCCGCCGAGTCCGGTGGCAAGCGGGTTTCCCGCAATATTCTGTTTCGCAAGGAGAGATACTGTTATGAAAAAGTTTTTGGCTCTGGTTCTGGCCCTCGTGATGGCCCTGTCTCTGGTCGCCTGCGGCGCCAAGGCTCCTGCTGCTGACGGCAGCAACGACGGCGCAGCTCCCGCTGCTACCAAGATGCGTTTCGTGACCGGCGGTGAGTCCGGCACCTACTACGCTTTCGGCGGCACCATCGCCCAGCATGCTACCAATAACGCCGGCATCGAAGTGATCGGTGTTGTGGGTAACGGCTCTCAGGCCAACGTTGAGCAGCTGCAGGCCAAGACCGCTGAGCTGGCCTTCTGCCAGTCCGACGTTATGGCTTATGCCTATGCCGGTACCAACCTGTTCGCCGAGACCGGCGCTGTGGATTGCTTCTCCACCGTTGGCGCTCTGTACATGGAGCAGGTCCAGATCGTTACCTGCGATCCCACCATCAAGACCGTCGCTGACCTGGCCGGTAAGCGTGTCTCCATCGGTGCTGCCGGTTCCGGTGTGTACTTCAACGCCATCGATGTTCTGGGCTGCTACGGCCTGACCGAGGCTGACATCATCCCCACCTATCAGGGCTTCGGTGACAGCGCCAACGCTCTGAAGGACGGCCAGATCGACGCCGCTTTCGTGGTCTCCGGCGCTCCCACCACCGCTATCGTGGAGCTGGCTACCACCAAGGATGCTTACCTCGTCTCCATCGAGGATGAGAACGTTGACAAGCTGCTGGCTGCCTCCCCCTACTATGCCAAGAACGTGATCCCCGCCGGCACCTACAACGGCCAGGCTGAGGATGTCACCACCGTCGCCGTCGGCGCCGTGCTGCTGGCCCGCAACGATATGCCCGAGGATGCCATCTATGCTCTGACCGCTGACATCTTCAACAACGCCGCTGATCTGGTCTCCACCCACGCCAAGTACGGTGAGATCGATCTGGCCTACGGTGCTTCCATCACCTCCGTGCCCTATCATCCCGGCGCTGCCAAGTACTTCGCTGAGAAGGGCATCACCGTCGCCGGCTAAATCCTTAGCGCGGTTTTGATGAGCCCGTGTCCGTCACGGGTAAAGAATAGAAACTTCCGAGACTACGGCGGGATCTCCCGCCGTAGTCCTCGCGCGTTCATTTGCAAATTTCGAATTAGGAGAAAAATACATGAGCTTGTTTAAGAAGAAAAAGGTCGACGAGGCCGTGGAAGTCAATCACCACGACAGCGCAGCAGACCTTGATGCGGTGATGCGGAAATATGACCGCGAATCCGCAACCCGATACTGGGATGGCATTCCCAAGAAGGTCATCCGTATCCTGATGGCCCTGTTCTCCCTGTACTGCATCGCCATGACCCTGTTCAGCGTTGAGCTGCCCGAGACCAAGCTGGCCCGTTTCCTGGCCTTTATCATCATCATCGGTTTCCTGATCTATCCTGCCAAGAAGGGTTCTCAGCATGTGAACTTCGTCCCCTGGTACGACATCGTGCTGATGGTGCTGGGTGCCGGCTCGTTCCTCTACTTCGCCTTCAACGCCATGACCATCATCAAGCTGGCCACCCGTATCGAGACGATCCACGTGGTCATCGGTATTATCGGTCTGCTGGTGCTGGCGGAGCTGTGCCGCCGCTGTGTGGGTCTGCCCATCCTCTGCGTGGTGGGTGTGCTGCTGGTGTATACCTTCTATAACCAGATGAGCTGGAACTTCGGTTTCATGAGCTTCGGCGAGAATCTGATGCTCTCTCTGAACACCATCATCTACAAGCTCTTCTACACCACCTCCGGTGTCATCGGTACGCCGGTGAATGTGTGCTATACCTACATCATCCTGTTTATCATCTTCGGTGCCTTCCTCGAGCGCACCGGTATTGCCAACTTCTTCATCGCGCTGGCCAATAAGGTGGCCGGCTGGTCCTCCGGCGGCCCCGCCAAGGTGGCGGTTATCTCCTCGGCTCTGTGCGGCATGGTGTCCGGCTCCTCCGTGGGCAACACCGTGACCACCGGTTCTGTCACCATCCCCATGATGAAAAAGACCGGTTACAAGCCCGAGTTCGCCGGCGCCGTTGAGGCTGCTGCCTCCACCGGCGGCCAGATCATGCCCCCCATCATGGGCGCTGCCGCCTTCCTGATGGCTGAGTACATGGATCTGCCCTATATGCAGGTGGCTGCCAAGGCCATTCTGCCCGCCATCCTCTATTTCGCCGGTATCTTCATCGCCGTCCATCTGGAGGCCAAGAAGCTGGGCCTGAAGGGCATCGACAAGAAGGAACTGCCCACTTGGATGTCCCTGCTGAAGAAGGTCTATCTGATCATTCCTCTGGTGCTGCTGGTGTGGCTGGTTTCCTCCGGCGCCCGTACCATGCAGTTCTCCGCTGCTGTGTCTATTGCTGCTGCCATTATCGTTGGCTTCCTCAACGGTGATGACCGTTTGAACTTTACCAAGATCGTGGATGCTCTGGAAGCCGGTGCCAAGGGCGCCGTCACCGTGGCCGTGGCCTGCGGTATGGCCGGTCTCATTGCCGGCTGCATCACCGTGACCGGTCTGGCCTCCACCCTCATCAACGCCATCGTCAATCTGGCAGGCGACACCATCTTCATCGGTCTGGTGCTCACCATGCTGTGCTGCATCGTGCTGGGTATGGGCGTGCCCACTACCGCCAACTACTGCATCATGGCCTCCACCTGCGCTCCCATCCTGATCCAGCTGGGTCTGCCCGCCGTGGCTGCACACTTCTTCGTGTTCTACTTCGGCATCGTGGCTGACATTACGCCTCCCGTGGCACTGGCTGCCTACGCCGGTTCCGCAATCGCCAAGTCCAACCCCATGAAGACGGGTGTTACGGCAACGAAGCTGGCCATCGCCGCTTTCATTGTGCCCTATATCTTTGCCTACAGTCCCGCTATGCTGTTCGTGGGTGTTTCCGGTATCGGCTCCGTGCTGCTGATCGGTGTCAGCGCCCTGCTGGGTATCTTCTGTGTGGCAGCCGGTCTCAACGGCTTCCTCTTCCGCCACATCCCCGCAGTGCTTCGCCTCGTGCTGATCGCCGGCGGTCTGTGCATGATGATCCCCGGCCTTGCCACCGACCTGATCGGTCTGGCTGTGCTGGTGCTGGTGGTACTGTTCCAGTTCTTCACCGCAAAGAAAGAGACGGTTACTGCCGCCTAAAACAACGCATCTCCAATTCGAATGACACCCGGTCTCCCTGTGAGACCGGGTGTTTTTTATTCCGGATTGTAATATGCTGTCGCAATAATACGAAATGTAATCATTTTTGCAGGGGAGAGCGTATATTTCGCCGCTGTTCTGTATACAATGGGAGAGAATACCGCGGTGTGCAGGAGGTGCGGAATGATCGACAGAGCATGGCGCAAATGGGAAGTAGCGGGGTTGTTTTTCGTCCTTCTCTGGGGCAATCTCTTCCACTTCGTATTTGATTGGTCGGGGGAGAACGAACTGGTGGGTGCCATTGCCGCCGTCAACGAGTCGGTGTGGGAACACCTGAAACTGCTGATCGTGCCGTGGGTGCTGTGGTCGGCGGTGGAAGCGCTGGCGATGCGCCGCATCCGCATCCGCGTACTGGCGCCCCGCGCGGCGGCGCTGTTGGCGGGGGTGCTGTGCATCCCTGCGGCCTACTATACCTATGTGGGCAGCAGCGGCGCCAATGTGGCCATCCTCAATATCATCATCTTTCAACTGGCGGTACTGCTGGCCTTTTTCATCTCGTGGCGGCTGTTGGATAATGGGCGGCTGCAGGGCGCGATCTGGTCGGTTCTGGGCGGAGCGGTGCTGCTGACACTGCTGGGACTTGCGGTGTATTGGACATATTCGCCGCCGGAAATCCCCCTGTTCACCGACTCGCAGACGGGGCAAACGGGGATTGTGAACGAACTGTAAAAGCGGAGAAGGAGGCGGCGCGGCCGCCTCTTTTTTCTTGACCGAAACTAGCGGATAGTTTATAATGTCCACAATACGAAATACTGAAAAACGGAGGGTCGGACATGAAGAAAATCGTGAAAAAATCCGCCATACCCCTGTACGCCGTTGCGGTAACGTGGGTACTCTATGCCCTGCTGTTCCCGCTGTACCGTCTGCCCCATTTCCTGCTGGCCATCGCGGCGACTGCCGTGGTGGGTATCGTGGCCCGCCTCTTCTGTAAGGATGTGGTGGAGGAAGTGGAGGAAGAGCCTGTCTCCACCGGCAACGAGGAACTGGATAAGATGCTGGCCGAGGGCAAGGCTGCCATCGAGGAGATGAAGGCACTGGATGCCGCCATCGCCAACGAGACCATCTCCGCGCAGATCGTCCGTCTGCAGATCCTGGCCCAGCGGATCTTCGACCATGTGGAGAGCCATCCGGAAAAGCTCGGTGACATCCGCCGCTTTATGAACTACTATCTCCCCACCACGCTGAAGGTGCTGCGAGCCTACGACACGCTGGAGGATCAGGGCGTGGAGGGCGAGAACATCACCTCCACCATGACCCGCGTGGAGCGTATGATGTCCACCATTCTCCTTGCCTTTGAAAAGCAGCTGGACAACCTCTTCTCCGCCGAGGCGCTGGACATCTCCACCGACATGGTGGTGATGGAGCAGCTGCTGGCCCGCGAGGGCATCACCGAAGACGGCCTCAAGCAGGCTGTGAAGGAACAGGAAGCGGCGGCTGAGCAGCCTGCCGTGCAGGTGTCCACCGGTGAGATCACGCTGGAACTGTAAAAACAAAAAACGATGTATATAAAACAAAAGAAAGGAAACACCGACATGAGCGAGAATATGATCCCCCAGCTGACGCTGAACCCCACCGAGACTGCGGTGGAGATGCCTGCACTGACCCTGACCCCCGAAGCACCCGCCACTCCCGCCATTCCCGAAGTGAAAAAGGCCGTCGAGCCCGTGGTGCTGGATGACAGCATGCTGACGGAGGAGGAGAAGGCCGCCGTCGAGGAGTTTTCCAAGAAGATCGATATCCGCGATACCAACCAGATCCTGCAGTACGGTGCCGCCGCACAGAAGAGCGTGGCCTCCTTCTCCGAGGGTGCGCTGGGCAACGTGCGCAATAAGGATCTGGGCGAGGTCGGCAACGATCTGAGCCGACTGGTGGTGGAGCTGAAGGGTTTTACCGCGCTGGAGAAACCCAAGGGTCTCAAGGGCCTGTTCTACAAGGCTGGCGAGAGCGTGGAGGCCTTCAAGGCGCGCTACAGCAAGGTCGAGGCCAATGTGGACAAAATCGCCCAGAGTCTGGAGAACCATCAGATCACCCTGCTGAAGGATGTGGCTATGTTCGACCAGATGTATGAGCTGAACCTGAAGTACTATAAGGAACTGACCATGTACATCCTCGCCGGTAAGAAGCGTCTTGCCGATGTCCGTGCCGGTGAGCTGGAGGAGATGCGCAAGAAGGCAGAGGCCTCCGGCCTTGCCGAGGATGCACAGGCTTACAACGACTATGTCCAGCTGTGCGAGCGCTTTGAGAAGAAGCTCCACGATCTGGAGCTGACGCGCATGATCTCTGTCCAGATGGGCCCCCAGACCCGTCTGCTGCAGAACAACGATACCCTCATGATCGAGAAGA
>JAFYVA010000125.1 GCA_017549325.1 Oscillospiraceae bacterium | reverse complement strand
TACCCGCGGTGATGGCCGCGTGGGTGAGGATGTGACGGAAAATCTCCGTACCATTCGCTCACTGCCTATGACCCTGCCTGAGAAGCTGCCCCGTCTCATCGTTCGCGGCGAGGTCTATATGTCCCGCAGCGTCTTTGAAGAAATCAACGCCCGCCGTGAGATCGAGGGAAAGCCCCTGATGGCCAATCCCCGCAACGCTGCTGCAGGTTCGCTGCGTCAGCTGGATTCCCGCATCGCCGCGCAGCGTAAGCTGGATATCGCCATCTTTAACCTGCAGTTGTGCGAGGGACGCAGCTTTGAAACCCATACCGAGACCATTGAGTATCTCAAGTCCCAGCATTTTAAGGTGATCCCTCAGTGCTGCCTGAACGGGGAAGAGGAGATCATTTCCGAAATTGCCCGTCTCGGTGAGGAGCGGGAGTCGTATCCCTTTGATATTGACGGTGCCGTCATCAAGCTGGATAATCTTCGCCAGCGTGATGTGCTGGGAAGTACCTCCAAGTGTCCCCGCTGGGCGGTGGCCTACAAGTACCCGCCGGAGCAGAAACCCTCGGTGCTGAAGGATATTGTCATTCAGGTGGGCCGTACCGGTGTGCTGACTCCCAAGGCGGTGTTGGAGCCCGTCCGTCTGGCGGGCAGTACCGTGTCCTTTGCCACGCTGCACAATCAGGATTTCATCACCGGTAAGGATATCCGTATCGGTGATACCGTCATCGTCCGTAAGGCCGGTGAGATCATCCCCGAAATTGTGGAGGTGGTCGCGGACAAGCGTCCTGAGAGCGCCGTGCCCTATGTGGTGCCTGCTGTCTGTCCCGTCTGCGGTGCTGCCGTGGTACGGGATGAGGACGGTGTGGCGCTGCGCTGCAGCGGAGCCGAATGTCCTGCCCAGCGGCTGCGGAATTTGACGCATTTCGTCTCCCGCAACGCGATGGATATCGACGGCCTTGGCCCTGCAGTCATCAACAGTTTGATTGAGAGCGGCCTGGTGAATTCTGCCGCCGATCTGTATACCCTCCGCGTGGAGGATATTGCCCCTCTGGAGCGTATGGGCAACAAATCCGCCGCCAATGCGGTTGCCGCCATTGAAAAGTCCAAGGATAACGACCTGTGGCGCTTGATCGCGGCACTGGGTATCCGTCAGGTGGGTGATAAAGCGGCCAAGGTGCTGGCTTCCCACTTTGGCACCATGGAGGCGTTGATGAACGCCACGGAGGAGGAACTGACGGCCATCGACGATGTGGGCCCCATCACCGCGGGCTTTATCCGCAGTTGGATGGACAGCCCTCAGTCCCGCGACCTGCTGAGCCGCCTTATGGAGGCGGGTGTCAACATGACTGACCGCACGGAGAAGGTAGATGCCCGCTTTGCCGGGATGACCTTTGTGCTGACGGGCGCGCTGACCAAGTTTACCCGCGATGAGGCCACGGAGATGATCGAACTGCGTGGCGGCAAGGCCAGCGGCAGTGTGTCCAAGAAAACCACCTATGTGGTGGCAGGTGAAAACGCAGGAAGCAAGCTTACCAAGGCGGAGACCCTTGGCATCCCTGTGTTGACAGAAGAAGAATTCTTGCAGATGCTGCAGTGAAATAAGGAGAAACGATACCATGGCAAGCAATACCAACCTCGCGCTGCGGAATACGGTCCTCTACAGCGTTTTCGTCCGTACCCATACGCCTGAGGGTACATTCCGCGCCTTAGAGGGTGATCTGGATCGCCTTCGCTCTCTGGGAGTGGATATTCTGTGGCTGATGCCCATCCATCCCATCGGAGAGGTGAGCCGCAAGGGTACATGGGGAAGCCCCTATGCGATTCGCGACTACCGCGCCGTCAATCCCGATATGGGTACGGTGGAGGATTTGCAGCACCTTGTAGAGGCGTGCCACAAGCGGGGGATGAAGCTGATTATCGATGTGGTGTATAATCACACCTCTCCCGATTCCGTGCTGGCACATGACCATCCCGAGTTCTTCCTGCGGGATGAGAACGGCAATCCCACCCGCCGCGTAGCGGATTGGAGCGATATTGTGGATCTGGATTATTCCCATGCATCCCTCTGGGACTATCAGATCGAGACGCTGGTGCAGTGGGCCAACATCGTGGACGGCTTCCGCTGCGATGTGGCCAGCTCCGTGCCGGTGGAGTTCTGGTGCCGTGCCCGTGAGGCGGTGGCGGAGGTGCGTCCCGACGCGATCTGGCTGGCGGAGAGCGTTCACGGTATCCATAATCGAATTTTGCGCGCTCATGGCGCTGTAGCCGTCAGCGACGGTGATCTCTACCGCGCCTTTGATATCACCTATGACTACGATATCTGGCCTCATATCGAGGAGTGCTTTGAAGGTCCCCACGGTCTTAAGACCTTCCTCCACATGCTGAATATGCAGGAAGCGGCCTACACGGAGAACTACATCAAGCTCCGCTGCCTTGAGAATCACGATCAGCCCCGCGCTGCCTCCCGCGTGGAGACGGAGGAGAGCCTGCGTAACTACTTTGCCATGCTCTACTTCCTCCGCGGCACGACGCTGCTCTATAGTGGCATGGAGTTTGCGCCCCGCCATCAGGTGAGTCTGTTTGAAAAGGAGGATTCCTTCGGCGAGAAGAATCTCGATTTGCAGGAGTATCTCCGTACGCTGCGAACGATGAAGGCAGCCCTGCCGCTGACCGAGGGCGCCTTCTGGGCCGAAGAGGGAAGTGAGGGTATCGCCCTTATGTCCTACGATTGCCCCACACAGCATATTCGCGGCGTCTTTGGCCTCTACGGCCATCGCGGTACAGTGGCGGTGGAGATGCCCGACGGTGTGTATGAGAACCTCCTGGGCGGAACCGTAACGGTAGAAAAGGGCTGCGTGGCCTTTATCGGTGAGCCGATGGTTTTCGGAAAATAAGATATTGCGGAAAACACCGTGACTTTTGTCACGGTGTTTTTGTGAAATGGGGGGTGGCGCGACAGTCCATTGACTTTTTTTCGCCCCTCTTGTAAGATACTGCCCAGAGGTGATACTCCATGACGGACAAAAAGACATTCGGTGCCTTTATCAAAAGTCGCCGCATTGAAAAGAACTATTCACAAAAAGAATTGGCAGAGCTGCTGTTTGTGACAGAGGGCGCCATCAGCAAATGGGAGCGTGGTGCATCCTATCCCGACATTACGCTGATCGGTGACATTTGCCGTGTACTGGACATCAGCGAGCATGAGTTTTTGACTGCATCAACCGATACATCGGCGCGAAAGGTGCAGAAAGAGGCACAGAAATTCCGCACGATCCGCGGCGTGTGGTTTTGGATTCCTACCATCGCCTATCCGCTGGCCCTGCTTATTTGCCTCATCTGCAATTTGGCGGTGAACCACACGCTGTCATGGTTCTTTATCGTGCTGGCGGCGCTGCTGTGTGCCTATTCCTTTATTCCTACCTTTACGCTATTTGTCCGTACGCATAAGCTGCAAGTCTTTGTTGCCACCAGCTTTCTTGCTATCTGCTTGTTGCTGTTTACCTGTGGCGTCTATACCCAAAGTCTCTTTTGGGTACCCACAGCCTGCGTTGGCGTACTGATGGGATACGTGGCGGTGTTTTTGCCCATCATGATGAGCAGAACACGGTATAAGCGGTATGGGTTTCTTGCCGTAGCGGTATTGCTGCTTGTGTTGACGGTGCTGCTGTTGCTGACGGTGCGCACCTATGTGTCGTTCCCATTGCCTGCGGCTTTGGCAATCACCGGATACAATTTTCTTCCGGTGTTGTTCTGTGCGCTGATCTGTTTGCTGCGGAAAAACGGCTTTTGGAAAGCAGGAGTTTCCACACTCTTTGGCGCGGTGGTCTATGTGTTCACTGCACTGATAGTGGAAGAACTCATCGGTACAACCAAGAACCACTACCGGGTGGATTTCCACAACTGGGCAGAATGTATCAACGGTAATATCCACTGTCTTACATTTATCTCCCTCGTGTTGATTGGCGCGGTACTGTTGGCGATTGGTTTGAAAATACGGAAAAGAGCATAAGAAAACGCCCTCCGCAGCAATGCGGAGGGCATTTGTATTCAGTTGGTTTTGAGTCGCAGTGTTTCCATTTTTTGCTTCACAGCGCGGCCTGTGGGAGTAGCGGCCAAGCCGCCCAGAGCCGTCTCGCGGAACTCCACCGGCATACGGCGGCCCACTTCGTCCATGGCGTCGATGACCTCATCCACGGGCACCTGACTCTCGCAGCCGGCCAGCGCCATGTCGGCGCAGCTGACAGCGTTCATAGCGCCTACCACATTGCGCTTGACGCAGGGAACTTCCACCAGACCGGCAATGGGATCGCAGACCAGACCCATCAGGTTAGCCAGATTCATCGCAACAGCGTGGCAGATCTGCTCACCGCTGCCGCCGCGAAGGGCAACCAGCGCACCTGCTGCCATGGCCGAGGCCGAGCCGATCTCCGCCTGACAGCCGCCGGCAGCACCGGCAATAGAGGCCTTGTAAGCAATCACAGCGCCGATACCGCTGGCCACATACAGGGCTTGCAGGATCTGCTGTTGGCTCACTTCTTCATACTTACCAAGAGGCAGCAGCACGGCAGGGAGGACACCACAGGCACCTGCGGTGGGAGCTGCCACAATGCGGCGCATACAGGCGTTGGACTCGCCCATGCTCAGAGCCTCGGCGATCACATCGCCGATATAGCCGCCGGAGAGGGAGTTGTGGCGGAGATTGTACTGACGCATTTTCATGCCCTCACCGCCAACGAGACCGCTGACACTGCGGCGCGTACCGGTGTAGGAATCGGCAGCATCCTGCATGGCCTGCCACACACTGAGCATCTTGGCCATGGAGGCTTCCTTCGTTACCTGACGCTCTTCCATGTCGTCTTCCAGGACGACTTCCCAGAACGCCTTGCCGCTTTCTTTAGATTTGTCAAGGATTTCCTGCATTGACAGTAGAGCCATCGTTCTCATCCTCCTTGTCGTAATAGGTGATCGCCATAATACCGGGCAGCGTGCCCATAAACTGTACCTGCTGGGGGGAGACATGCTGATCGGTCTCAATGATCATCAGCGATTCGCCGCCGCGCTTTTGCCGCCACATACTCATATTGGCGATATTGATATGGAACTGGCTGAGAATGGTGGTCACAGCCGCCTCGGAGGAGAAGTAGTCCAGATTTCGGATCACCAGTGTATTGTAATCGCCGCTGAAATCCACGGCAATGCCGTCGATCTTATTGACCTTAATGCGGCCGCCGCCAAGACTGGAGGCCTGGATCTCCAAACGCTTGTCATCCTTATCATAGACACAGATCATGGCGGTGTTGGGGTGGGCATCCCGCAGCTCACGGGTATCGAAATGAAACTCAAATCCTTGCTCCTTTGCCACATCAAAGGAAATGGGGATGCGGAGATCATCGGGTTTCATGCCCAAAAGTCCTGCCACCAGTGCCTTGTCGGTGCCGTGGCCCATGCCCGTCTCGGCAAAAGAGCCGTGGAGATGGATGTTGGCACGCACAGGCTCCGTGCCCAGCAGTGTACGGGCCATGAGACCGATGCGAACAGCGCCTGCCGTATGGGAAGAGGAAGGACCGACCATCACCGGGCCGAGAATATCGAAAATGTCCATAGTTGATCTCTCCTTGGATAAGGAATTCATTGCGGTTCATTGTATCACATTCGATTGGAAAAGGGAAGAGGGACAGGAGGGAAAAAGATGTAAAGAGTTCATAAAGAAGCACCTCACCTTTGCTGCAGCAAAAGGGAGGTGCCTTTGCATTATGTGCAAAAATAGCGGATGGCAGTACCGATAAATTGCGCTGTGCCCTCGCCGTGTGTATCAATGTTGGCCTTGAATCGCGCATCCGCGGTGTACATCTGCCCCAATCCTGCAAGGATCTCCTTTGTGCAGGTGTAGAAGTTGGTGCTGATGTAGTCCTGCAATTCCTTTACCAGAGCCTGTGCCTCGTGGGAATCGGGCTCGTTGCCCCTTTTCATACAGTCGGAAAAGGCGGCGAGGACGGTGTGCATACCGGCAAACAGGTCTGCCTCATTTTTGCCTGCGATCTTTTCGGTATACTCGGTGTAGAGGGCGGTATCTCCCCAACGCGCTTTGGCTTCCTCTTTATAGGATTCGATTTCTCTGCTATCGAATGTAATCATGACATTTTCTCCTTTTACGGCGCCGTCAATAGCGGAGATCAGCCGCTCCAGTCGTTCTTTTTTGAGTGTGAGTAGCTGCTTTTGCTCTTGCAATGCCTTATTTTTGTCATAGTGTGGGGAGGATAAAATATCACCAATGCGCTTTAAGGAAAAGTCAAGCTCACGATAGAAGAGGATCTCCTGCATACGAAGAAGGGAATTTTCATCGTAAAAACGATAGCCTGTGGAACGATCAACGGACGCAGGCTTTAGTAGTCCAATTTCATCGTAATAATGCAGCGTGCGCACACTGACACCCATGAATTCGGCAAACTCCTTGATCTGCATTTTCATTTTATCACCTCACGAAAGAAAGTGTACACTATGACGCCGCGTGAGAGTCAAGAGGAAAATCTTCCAATTATCCGTTGGGTTGATTTGGGCAATACATAACCTCACTTCGTCGAAGTGAAGGGGGAGGGATGTTCATGGGCCACAACTGTTCGATAAATTGGAATAGGATTACTTGGGTCCACGATCTGTCATAATATAAAATCCTTCTTGAATCGCGGAGAGTGTTGCAATGGAGCATACAACCATGGCGGTGTAATGCAGTTCCCCAAAAGATAATGTCAAAGGGAATAGAAACAGGAGCAGTCCTGTTACTTTGTTCAAAGTCGTATGCAAGGATATAAACTGTTTTTTAGAAACATATCCCCATACGATGTTGCTGATTTTGATAACCGCAATCACGCCGCCCCATATCCACAACCATTGGGGAATGTGGATCACCGCCAGCAACTTAGACAAAGATGCCACGACAAAGATGAGGTCGGCAATCGTGTCCAGTTGGCTTCCAAACTTGCTGGTACTGTTTGTTTTTCTGGCGATTGATCCATCTATCATATCACTAAAACCGCATAGGATATATGTGATATAAAAGGCGAAAGAAAATACAGGAAAGAACAGCAATAAAATACTGCCGAAAATACGGAAAATCGTGAGTATATTTGCAAGATGCTTCATCATCTGTTCACCTACAAATTCGTGTCTATTGTTTGGCTTACTTTATCATATTTTTCGGTCTGCATCAATGCTTAATAAACTTGCTGTGTCGGTCCCCCGTTCAAAGAAAAAAGACGCGAGAATCCATCTCTTGACATTTGTCTCTAAATATAGTACACTCTAACACGATATTGTACAAGCGATGAAGGGAAGCAGTAAGCAGTTTAAGCGGATGCTGAGAGAGGGAACGGTTGGTGTAAGTTCCCGTGATGCCCTGCCCAAGTCGTCCCGGAGCTTTCGGCTGAACAATGCAGTAGGCCGCAACGGTTTGCCCGCCGTTATCGGGGCGCGATGTAATAGCATCGGATGAGTGCGGGAATTTTCCCGAATACAGGTGGTACCACGGACATATGTTCGCCCTGTTTTGCTGCGGCAAAACAAGGCGATTTTTTGTTTTGCCAATATCCCAAGTAAGGAGAAATGAACCATGAAAGAATTGCCGAAAGTGTATGACCCCCGGCAGGTGGAGAGCAGCATCTATCAGATGTGGATGGATAACAACTGCTTCCGCGCTGAGCCCAATCCCGATAAAGAACCCTTCTGCATCGTGATGCCCCCGCCCAATGTGACGGGCCAGCTCCACATGGGTCACGCTATGGACTGCACCCTGCAGGACATCCTGATCCGCTATAAGCGTATGCAGGGCTTTGAATCCCTGTGGCTGCCCGGCAGCGATCACGCAGGTATCGCCACCCAGATCAAGGTGGAAGAGGAGCTGCGTAACACCGAGGGCCTGACCCGCCATGATCTGGGCCGTGAGAAGTTCCTCGAGCGCGTCTGGGCATGGAAGGAGAAGTATGGCAGCCGTATCGTCGAGCAGCAGAAGAAGATGGGCGCATCCTGTGACTGGAGCCGCGACCGCTTCACCATGGACGAGGGTTGCTCCCGCGCCGTCCGCGAGACCTTCTGCGAGCTGTATGAGAAGGGCCTCATTTACAAGGGCAGCCGCATCATCAACTGGTGCCCCCACTGCCTGACCGCTCTGTCCGATGCTGAGGTGGAGTACACCGAGAAGCCCGGTAACCTGTGGCATGTCCGTTATCCTCTGGCCGATGGCAGCGGCGATATCGTGGTGGCCACCACCCGTCCCGAGACCATGATGGGCGATACCGGTGTGGCCGTGAACCCCGAGGATGAGAAGTTCCAGCACCTCATCGGCAAGAAGTGCATCCTGCCCATCATGAACCGCGAGATCCCCATCATTGGTGACGAATACTGCGAGATCGGCTTTGGTACCGGCGCTGTGAAGATGACCCCCGCTCACGACCCCAACGACTTCGAGGTGGGTCTGCGCCACGGTCTGGAAGTGCTGCGTGTCATCAACGACAACGGCACCATCAATGAAAACGGCGGTAAGTATAACGGTATGGACCGCTACGAGTGCCGTAAGGCCATCGTGGCCGACCTGGAGGCCGAGGGTTACCTGGTCAAGACCGAGCCTTATTCCCACAATGTGGGCACCTGCTACCGCTGCCACAATGATGTGGAGCCGCTGATCAGCGCCCAGTGGTTCGTTA
>JAFYVA010000124.1 GCA_017549325.1 Oscillospiraceae bacterium | reverse complement strand
TGTGAGATTCCACTGCGCCAACTGTTTTGCCACTTGCGCCTCCGTCAGGGTGCCTGCCACATTGGGGAATTCCCACAAGCCCGCCAGCAAGCCGCTTTCGCTGCGGCGGCGGACGGCCTCGCTGCCGTTTTGCCGCAGGATAAAGACGGTGTACTCCTCTTTGCGCTTGCCCTGAGGCTTGATGCGCACAGGCAATTCCGTTTGACGACCGTTTGCATGGGCGAGGCAGAAACTGCGGCAGGGACACTGGCTGCACTTAGGTTCGGTGTTGGGCAGACAGACCATCGCGCCCAATTCCATCAGCGCCTGATTGAAGTCTCCGGGACGGTCAGCGGGGATGACGGCCTGCATCTGCTCGGTAAAGCGGCGGCGTACAGCGGGGGAGAGGATGTTCTCGTCGCAGTCGCTAAGCCGTGCGGCTACCCGCAATACGTTGCCGTCCACGGCGGGGACGGCCTCGCCAAAGGCGATGGAGGCGATCGCGCCCGCCGTATATTCGCCCACACCCGACAGGGTGCGGATCTTGGTATAGGTGTTGGGGAAAGTGCCGCCGTGGAGCTGCATGATCTCCTTCGCTGCCTTGTGGAGATTGCGGGCGCGGGAATAGTAGCCCAAGCCCTGCCACAGAGCCATTAGCCGGCTCTCTTCGGCGGCGGCAAGGGACTCCACCGTGGGAAAAACCTCCATGAAGCGGGTGAAGTAGGGGATCACAGCCGCCACGCGGGTCTGCTGCAGCATGATCTCCGAGACCCATGTGCGGTAGGGGGAAACCTTGTCCCGCCACGGCAGGGAACGATGTCCCTCGTCATACCACGCCAGCAGGGCGGGGGGCAGCATCTGCAGCGGCGTCATACGATGAAACCGCCGTCGGCGGTGATGACCTGTCCGGTGATAAAAGAGGCCTTTTCAGATGCCAGGAACACTGCCAGATGGGCAATGTCCTCCGGCGTGCCGAGGCGGCGCAGCGGCGTTTCCTCAGCCAGTTGCGGCAGCACCTCGGCAGGAAGTGCGTCCAACATATCGGTCTTGATCACACCGGGGGCGATGCAGTTGACGCGGATACCGGTGGGTGCCAGCTCCAGCGCAAGAGAGCGGCTCATGGCGATGAGCGCTGCCTTGGTGCAGGAGTAGGTCACCTCGCAGCTGGCACCGCGGAGACCCCATATGGAGGAGACGTTGATGATGCAGCCCTCGTGCTCGCGGAGCATGGGGCGCAGTACGGCCTGCGTGGTGTGGTAGGCACCGTCGATGTTCACGGAGAAATAGCGGTGCCACAGCTCGTCCGTCACATCCTGAAACAGCGCCTGTCCTGCAACGCCGGCGTTGTTCACGAGGAGGGAGACCTCGCCCCATTTTTCCTCAATGGCGGCAACCATGGCGTTGACTTCTTCGCGCACCGCCACATCGGCACCGTAAATCATGGCCTCGCCGCCTGAGGAGACGATCTCCTCCAGCAGAGATTCGGCACAGTCGCGGCGGACGCGATAGTTGATGCAGACCCGCCAGCCCTCGCGGGCCAGTTCGCGGGCGATGGCGCGGCCGATGCCGCGGCTGCTGCCGGTTACAAGAGCGATTTTTTCCATAGATGGCTGCCTCCTGAAGTGTTATGTGTATTCCCGTTCATTGTACCGCAAAAAGGGTCTGTCCGCAAGGCTGAGGAAGGAGAAAAAGTAGACAAGGGGCAAAAAGTACGCTATACTGTCTCCATATAGAGATTGGAGGAGCAATCCATGCAGGTATTGTATTGGTTTGAGGCTCACCGCACGGCGTGGATGGATGCCATCATGTCCACGGTTACCCATCTGGGTGCGGAAACAGCCTTCATCGTTATCGCAATTTTTGTTTTTTGGTGTGTCAATAAACGCCACGGCTACTATCTGCTGGCCATCGGTTTTATGGGCACGCTGTTCAATCAGTTTTTGAAGCTGTGCTTCCGTATTCCCCGCCCGTGGGTGCTGGATGAAAAGTTTACCATCGTGGAGAGCGCGCGGGCAGAGGCCACGGGCTATTCCTTCCCCAGTGGACATACCCAGAGTGCGGTGGGCACATTGGGCGGCGTGGCGCGCTTCACGCAGCGCGTATGGCTTCGCATCGTTTGCATTGTGCTGGCAGCGCTGGTGGCCGTATCCCGTATGTATCTGGGCGTCCACACGCCGAAGGATGTGCTGACATCCCTTGTTATTGCCGTGGTGTTGGTGTTTGTTCTCTATCCCATCATTGAGCGGGCCGTCCATGTGCGGGCCGCCATGGGACGGCTGATGATGGTGATGCTGGGCCTGTCGGTGCTGTATCTCCTGTTTGCCTCCCTCTGGCCTTTCGGCGGTGAGATCGATGCCGAAAACCTTTTCCACGGTGTCAAGAGCGGATGGAAGATGGTGGGCTGCACAGCCGGTATGACTCTGGTGTGGTGGCTGGATGAAAAGGTGCTCCACTTCGAGACAGAGGCAGTGTGGTATGCGCAGGCGGTAAAAGTGGTGGTAGGACTGGCGTTGCTCCTGGCGGTGAAGTCCGGCCTCAAGCCGCCGCTTGTGGCACTCCTTGGTGAGGGTCTGGGCGGTGCCGTGCGCTATTTCCTGCTGGTGTTTGTGGCAGGCGCCATCTGGCCGTTGACATTCCGCTTCTTTGCCCGCTGGGGTCGGAGAACATAAGCAGCCCTACATAAATAGAAACAGGAGGACGGTTCTATGAAGTTTTTGCAGTTTTATAAGAATGGCAATCCCACTTTGGGTGTTGTGACCGATAAGGGCGTGGTGGATGTCTCCGCCTATCCCGCGCTGCCCCAGACCATGTTGGCACTGTGCCGCAGCGGTGATGTCAGCGTGTTCGAGGGATTGAGCGGCCCCTATCTCGACGAAGCGGAGCTTACGTATGCCCCTGTTGTGACGGGCATGGAGAAGATTTTGTGCATCGGCCTGAACTACCGCGCCCATGCCGAGGAGACGAATATGCCCATTCCCACCAGCCCCACGGTGTTCTGCAAGATGTGCAATGCCCTGGCCGCGCACGATGAGATCATCGAACTGCCCTGCGGCGCGGTAGAGTTCGACTACGAGGCCGAGCTGGTGCTCATCATGGGCGAGGGCGGCAAGATCTTTGCCTGTACCTGCGGCAACGACCTGTCCATCCGCGAGTGGCAGACCGCCTCTACCCAGTGGCTCTGCGGCAAGAGCTATAACGGCTTCGGCCCTATCGGCCCTTACGCTGTGGATGCGGCCTCTTTGCCCGCCGAGGGCATGGCCATCTCCTGCCGCGTCAACGGCGAACTGCGACAGGACTCCCACACCTCCGATCTCATTTTCAACGCCGAGCAGTTGGTGGCCTATCTTATGGAACGCATCCCGCTGAAGGCCGGCGACATTATCTTCACGGGTACGCCTTCCGGCGTTATGCTGGGATATCCCGCAGACAAGAAGAACTGGCTCAAGAGCGGCGATGTGATCGAGGTCACCATTGAGGGCATCGGTACACTGAAAAACACACTGAAATAAGAAAAAGGCGGGACTGCTGTCCCGCCTTTTTAACCGTGTGTTACAGCACAAAGCCCTGTGCCTTGAGATAGTTGGCGCTGTCCAGAACCGCCTGATTCACGGCCTCCAGACTACCGGCACCCTCGGGGGTAAACTCGATCTCCACCACATAGGGGCTGTCGTTGTCGGCCTCGTCCACCATGGCAAAGACCTCGGAAAAGGGTACGTAGCCCTGACCCAGTGCGGGGAAAGACCACTCCTGTCTGCCGGCGGCCTTTTCCTTGATGTGGATATAGCCTACCTGCTGGAGGCAGCTGCTCAGATCGGCCATGGTGTCCACGTCACCGTAGAAGATGGCGTTGGCCGTATCGTAAGCAATTCTCACGCGAGGCGAGGCAACCTGCTTTACGATGTCTACCAGACTTGCGCCGCTGCTCTGCTTGCCTGCAACCTCCAGGGCCATCACCATATCGTACTTTTCCAGATAGGGCAGCACGTTGTTGACGGCCGCCACGATATCCTCGGAGGTTGCCTCGGGGCTGCCCTCGGGGCCTTCGCCTACGAAGGTGACAATGCAGGAGATATCAAAAAAGCGGGCAAGGCGGATGTTCTTTACAAAATCATCCAGTTTATCCGGATCCATCAAGGAGACGTGACCGCTCATGCCGATGGCCTTCAGTCCGGCCTCGTCCAGCAGATCCTTCACCCGGAGGAGCTGTTCAAAGCTGTGGTTGGGGAACACGTGCTCCACCCAACCCTTCATGGCGGTCAGTTCCACATATTTAAAGCCCGCGGCCTGAATGCCTGCAATGGCTTCTTCGATGGAATACCCGTGGTAGCAGTTGGTAGTAACTGCGATGGTACGATTCTTCATAGCCGGCCTCCTCTAAAAAACGAAAAATTGATAGGGACAACCCCAAAATCTTAGGTTTTATATACCATAATTTGGTTGTCCTGTCAATGCTCCGCAGACAAATGTGCGGCACATTTGTGCATTACTCCCTGTATTTTCGTTTGTTCAGCAGATTCTGCGCCGCCTGCTTGGCGTCGTCCACATAGCCGCGTCCGTCGATGACTTTTTGCAGCTGTTTGTCAGAGTAGTCGCGGAAGGTATACTCGAATTTTTCCACGGAGGTCAGATTTTCTCTGGCCTTCTGTTCGGCCTCAAACTGCTCAATGGGCGTTACGGGCATGACCCACTCGGCATGGCGGCAAAGGGGGCAGAAGTACAGCTCCATATAGACCCATTCATCCACAGGGGAGAAGGTGCCGGGGCGAAAATACACATTGCCCTCGCGGTGTAGTTTCATCTCCTCACCGCAGCGAAGGCATTTTCTCTCCATAGTTTCACTCCTCATCCGTTTATCAGCCGTGCCAGCAAAAACTCCACCTGTTCGGTAATGCGATCCACCTGCACGGAAGCGTCACCGATGCGCTTCTGGGCCACAGCATCGAAAATTAACCCATCGAAAAAGTAATCGGCAAAGCCGAGGAAATCTCCGGTGGCAAGTTGAATGTTTACATCCTCCAGCTCGTCACGAAACTGCTCCAAATCGCTCTTGGCCTTCTCCATAGCGGCGTTGGCCTCCTGCATACGGCTACGCTTGAGCATGGTGCTGATAATACCGCCACCCAGCATATCCACAATGCCCCAGTTTCTGGCACCGTGAAGGGCTGCGCGAGCGGCATTGAGACTCTGCAAAGCCCGCTCGCCGGCTTCAATGGCTTCTCTGCGTTCCAGTTCGTTCATGAGATTGCCTCCTTTGTCGAATTTTCTTTGTTCCGTATCACGAGACACTGCTATCGCGTTTTCTTAGTCGTATTCAATCAGCAGCTTTTTGCACTGGCGGCAGCGATAGGTCTCCACGACTTTACCCAGCGGTTTTTCGGCAAACAGATCGGAAAGGGCCTTGACGAACACCTCTTTCTTCCCCCAGCCGATGCCGTCACGGGACTGGAGATAGCCTTTTTCCATCTCGTTTCCGCAATACGGGCACTGCATCGCCGAGGCCTCCTTCCTTACTCCACGAACACAGCGGTGCCGCTGGCGGTGACCATCAGCATGCCGTTGTCGCTGCCCAAAACCTCATAGTCGATGTCCACACCCACCACGGCGTTGGCACCCATCTGATAGGCGCGCTGCTCCATCTCCTGAAGTGCCTGATGGCGGGCGTTCATCAGTTCCTCCTCGTAGGTGGCGCTGCGGCCGCCGAAGAAGTTGGAAAGGCCCGCAGCGAAATCCTTGAGGACGTTCACGCCGGTGATGACCTCGCCAAAGACGATGCCGTAATAATTCACGATTTTCTTGCCCTCTACAGAGGGGGTGGTGGTAATGATCATAGTTGTTTCCTCCTTGTACGGTTAATATTCCGGTGCATTGGGTGTCTTGTGATACAGCAGGGGCTTGCCCTCGGCGTCTATCAGCGGCGTCATGCTCAGTCCATAGCCTGCGCTGAAAATAAAGTACTGCACACCTGTTTCCGCATCCACCCAGATCTCGCGGCTGCTGAGGCCGCCCTCTTTATAGACGCGCTCAAAACGATTTTCCTTTGCCATTGTGATTTCTCCTTCTAAAAAAGGGCAGGCTTGCGCCCGCCCTTTCTTTCGTTTACTCAGCCTTGTCGTCCTCCAAGAAGGCCTTGGCGCTGGTGGCCAGACCGGCCAGACCCTGCAGTTCGCTGGGGATGATGATCTTGGTGGCCTTACCGTCGGCGATTTTCTGCATGGCCTCGAGGCTTTTGAGCTTGATGACCTGATCGTTGGGTGCGGCCTCGTTCAGCATCTTGAGGGAGTCGGCCATGGCCTGCTGCACCTTCAGGATCGAGGTGGCCTCAGCCTCCGCGGCCATGATCTTGGCCTGCTTGGCGGCGTCGGCGCGGAGGATGGCAGACTGCTTTTCACCCTCGGCAACGAGGATCTGGCTGGCCTTCTGACCCTCGGCCTGCAGGATGGACTCGCGGCGCTCGCGCTCGGCCTTCATCTGCTTTTCCATAGCGTTCTGGATCTCGCGGGGAGGCAGGATGTTCTTCAGCTCCACGCGGTTGACCTTGATGCCCCAGGGGTCGGTGGCCTCGTCCAGAATGGAGCGCATCTTGGCATTGATGACATCGCGGGAGGTGAGAGACTGATCCAGTTCCATCTCGCCGATGATGTTACGCAGCGTGGTGGCGGTCAGGTTCTCGATAGCAGACATGGGATACTCCACACCGTAGGTGTAGAGCTTGGGATCGGTGATCTGGAAATAGATGACCGTGTCGATCTGCATGGTGACGTTATCCTTGGTGATGACAGGCTGGGGAGCGAAATCCGCCACCTGCTCTTTCAGGGAGATCTTTTTCACCACGCGCTCAATGAAGGGGATCTTCAGGTGCAGACCGTTGCCCCATACGGCGGAGAAAGAACCCAGACGCTCCACCACATAGGCCTTGGACTGCTGCACCACATGAATGTTGCTGACGATCAGAATCAGGATCAGCAGCACCAGTACACCAATAGCAATGTAACCTAAACCCGGCATAATTTGTTCCTCCTTATACTAATAAAATATTGTTTATCGTTTCATCAAAAATGCCACAACAGCCACTATAACAACGACAAGCACGATGCCGCCCAGCAACGCAGCAATACTCATAGAATACACCTCAGTCCTCCTTTTTTTCCACAAACAGACGGACGCCTTCCATGCGCTTGATACGCACCAGCGTATCGGGCTTGATGACGGTGCCGTTCTCGCTTCTTGCCGACCAGCGCTTGCCGTCTACATACACCTCGCCCATGGGGATGGTGTTGTCGATGGTTTCGGTCACGCGGCCGATACTGCCCAGTACGCGGTCGGCGTTGGTGGCGGTAGCGCGGGCCGTGCCCCATTTTCGCACCAGCGGGCGGGTAACGAAGAGCGCTGCAATAGACGTGATGAAGAACACCACTACCTGCAACCAGATCTGACCGCCCAGAATCGAGGTGATAAGACCGCCTACACCGCCGATGACGAACCAGATGGATACAAGGCCCGCTGTGACGGCCTCCACCACACCGAAGATAATGATGGCGGCGATCCAGATGATCGTTGTCATATCTCCACTTCCTCCTTTCAGCAGTACCCCCATCAGCAGCGCCACGAAGACGAAGCCGATGATGACACCGATGCCGATCTTTTTGTTTTTCGGAGAGAGGTTGGCGACGAAGTCATCCACCACGGAGAGCAGGCTCCCCTGTGCCGGCGCCGAGACTGCCTCGGGTGCCGGGGGCACGGTGGGGACTTCTTCTTCAAACAATTCTCCTACGGAGATGCCGTAGCGGTTGGCGATGTAGAGGATCTTCTCCACCTCGGGAAAGCTGCGGCCCGATTCCCAGCGGCTCACGGCCTGTCGGGACACCTGCAGCTGCTCGGCCATCTGCTCCTGTGTTAAGCCTGCTGCATGGCGCACCGCCTGCAGCTTATCTCCAAATGCCATCGCTTCGCCTCCTCTCTTGTGGGTCAATGGTAGCATATGCGCGGGGGAAATGTCTATCACGTTACGGTTGCTTTTTTCCTTTTGACCTTATTTTTTGCGCAACCTGAAGTTTACATCCTGCTCTTGCCACAATTATACACGATTTTTTCACGGAGCGCCATCGTTTTTTTGTTGCATGGCCGCGACAAAGCCGCTATAATCGAAAGTAAGAATATAAAGCGAGGTACAAACCATGTATACCTATATGATCCCCTGCCTGCTGGGTTTGGAAAAGCCTGTGGGCGATGAAGTGAAGCGTCTGGGTATGTCCGACGTGCAGGTGGAGAACGGCCGCGTCTTTTGCCGTGGCTCTCTGGCTGACTGCGCCCGTCTGAACATCAATCTCCGCTGCGGCGCCCGTGTGATGCTGGTGCTCAAGACCTTCACCGCCCGTAGCTTTGAGGAGCTGTTTCAGGGCACCAAAAGCGTGCGGTGGGAGGATTTTCTGCCCCGTGACGCCGCCTTCCCCGTGAAGGGCTATTCCATTTCCTCTCAGCTCCATTCCGTTCCCTCCTGCCAGAGCATCATCAAAAAGGCCATGGTGGAGCGCCTGAAGGAAGTCTATCACATGGACCAGTTCCCCGAGACGGGTGTGAAGTACCAGGTGCGCTTCTCTATTTTTAAGGATACCGTGCATCTGACGCTGGACACCAGCGGCGAGGGTCTGTACAAGCGCGGCTACCGTGCCGAGGCGGTGGAAGCCCCTCTGCGCGAGACGCTGGCAGCAGCGCTGGTGGGCTTTGCCCGCTACCGTGGCCGCGACAGTTTCTGCGACCCCTTCTGCGGCAGCGGTACCATCCCCATTGAAGCCGCCCTCATCGCCCGCAACCGCGCCCCCGGCCTGAACCGCGTATTCGACGGTCAGAACTGGGCGTTTCTCCCCTCTGAGAGCTGGGCGCAGGCCAAGGAGGAGGCGCAGGACAAGGAGTTCCACGGCAAGTATGACATCTGGGGCGGCGACGTGGACCCCAATGCCGTTGCGCTGGCTCGCGAAAATGCCCGTAAAGCCGGCGTGGCCGATGATATCCGCTTTGAGGTGGCCGATATGCGGAAATTCCATCGCGACAGCGAGTACGGTCAGCTGGTGACCAACCCGCCCTACGGCCATCGATTGATGGAGAAGGCCGAGGCCGAGCAGCTCTACCGCGAGTTTGGTAAGGTGTGGCGGCAGATGCCCAAGGGCTGGCGTACGCTGGTGCTGTCCAGCCATACGGAGTTCGAGCGCACCTTCGGACACATGGCCGACAAAAAGCGTAAACTCTACAACGGTATGCTCAAGTGCGACTTGTTTATGTACGGGAAGGTGTAAAGAGGCGCTACGACCCCTTGGCTCCCCCTTTGGGGGAGCTGGGTGAGCAACGCGAACTCTGAGGGGGCTGTTATCGAAAGCGCCCCGTCAACAGTCCCTTCCGAGTCGCCTTACGGCGCCCCACCTCCCCCAGTGGGGGAGGCAAGAGGAAGTACACCCCAAAGTTTATACTCTGTTCACCTTTTTTCAAAATTTACCTATATAATACTCTCGAAAACACTTCTCCCAAGGGAGGTATTGCTATGAAGCACGTATTTATCATCAACCCCAACGCAGGCAAGCAGGACAGCCGTCAGAAAATCTATGATATGGCCGATATCCTGCGCGAGAAGCATGGCTTGGATGTGCAGTGCATCCTCACCCGCAAGCAGGGTCACGCAACGGAGCTGGCCCGCCAGTTGTGCGAATCCGGAGAGGAGCTGCGCTTCTACGCCTGTGGCGGTGACGGCACCGTTAACGAGGTGGCCAACGGTATCATCGGCTATGACAATGCCGCCATGACGGTGATCCCCATCGGTACGGGCAACGATTTTCTGAAGAACTTCGGTGACCATGCGCCGCTGTTTGCCGACGCCGAGAATCTGTGGGACAGCCCTGCATTTCCCATTGACGCCATCGATGTCAACGGCCGCATTGCCCTGACCATCGCCTGCTCCGGCCTCGATGCCCGTGTGGCCGCCGACGTACATAAGTACAGCGAGAGCCCCCTGCTGGACGGCAAGGGCAGCTATGTCTACGCTCTGGCTGTGAACTTCCTCTTCAAGTCTATTGCCAGCCACTGGATCATCGAGCTGGACGGACAGGCAACGGACGGCGAATGGGCGGTCATCGCCGTGTGCAACGGCCGCTACTACGGCGGCGGCTTTATGCCCGTCGCCGAGGCCAAGATGAATGACGGCGTGCTCAACACCCTCATCGTGCGGAAGATATCCCGTCCCACCTTCCTGCGGTTCGTGGGGCCTTATTCCAAGGGCGAGTATCACAAGTTCCCCCACATCGCCCGGGCATCTACGGCCTCCACCATCCGCATCCGCTCGGACAAGATGGATATCGTCACCTGCCTTGACGGCGAATGCATCACCTCCGATGATGTGACCATCCGTCTCAGTGACAAGAAGTTGAACTTCTTCGGTCCCGAGGGCTGCTCCTGCAACGCCACTGCCCGTCCTTTCCCCGGCACGGAGGTATAAGTTTAACCTTTTTGTGAACTTTTCCCTTTTTTCCAAAAACCCCCTTGTATTTCCCGCGAAGTGTGGTATGATAGTCAGCGTTAGCACTCGGAAAGAATGAGTGCTAACGCTGATTTTGTTTTTGATTAATAAATATATAAGGAGGCAACCATTATGAAACTGACCCCCCTCGCAGACCGCGTGGTGTTGAAGATGACCGAAGCAGAGGAGACCACCAAGGGTGGCATTATTCTCGCCGGCAGCGCTAAGGAGAAGCCCTCTGTGGCAGAGGTGATCGCCGTAGGTCCCGGCGGCACCGTGGACGGCCACGTCGTCACCATGTCCGTCAAGCCCGGTGATAAGGTCATCACCGATAAGTATGCCGGTTCCAAGGTAACGCTGGAGGATGTGGAATACATCATCGTCAAGCAGGGCGATATTCTGGCAATCGTGGAATGAGAACGTAAAGGGGGAACGGACTTCCCCCTTTAGATCCCCCTTTCATCCCGCGCCGCGCACGCGCAAAGCGCGTACACTAGCGGGATGAGAAGTATTTTTTGCCACGGAGACCGCGGCAAAAAATGATTAAATTCCCTTACGGGGGAAACGGACTTTCCCCCGTATGCCCCCTTTTCACCAGTTGACCTCGGTCACTGGTGTCGCCGCCCAAGGCGGCTGGATCGGGGTGTTTTTGCCACGCACATGTCGCGGCAAAAACAATTAAAAAATAAGTATCTATTAGCTTTCTTTTGGAGGTAAATCATTATGTCTAAGATGATTCTGCGTGGCGATGAGGCTCGCCGCGCTCTGGAGTCCGGCGTCAATCAGCTGGCCGATACCGTCAAGGTCACCATGGGACCCAAGGGTCGCAACGTGGTGCTGGATAAGAAGTTCGGCGCACCCCTCATCACCAACGACGGTGTGACCATCGCCAAGGAGATCGAGCTGGACGACGCTTTTGAGAACATGGGCGCCCAGCTGGTGCGCGAGGTGTCCACCAAGACCAACGATGTGGCCGGTGACGGTACCACCACCGCCACGCTGCTGGCACAGGCCATGATCCGCGAGGGTCTGAAGAATCTGGCCGCCGGTGCCAATCCCATCGTTATGAAGAAGGGTATGGCCAAGGCCGTGGAGGCCGCTGTGGCCGCCATCCGCGCCCAGAGCCAGAAGGTCAATGGCACCGAGGATATCGCCCGCGTCGGTACCGTCTCCTCCGGCGACGAGAACATCGGTCGTCTGATCGCCGAGGCTATGGAGAAGGTCAGCGCCGACGGCGTCATCACCATCGAGGAGTCCAAGACCGCCGAGACTTACAGTGAGGTGGTTGAGGGCATGATGTTTGACCGCGGCTATATCACCCCCTATATGGCTACCGATATGGAGAAGATGGAGGCCATCGTGGATGACCCCTATATTCTCATTACCGATAAGAAGATCTCTGTTATCGCAGATATCCTGCCCCTGCTGGAGCAGATGCTGCAGAGCGGCAAGAAGCTGTTCATCATTGCCGAAGATGTGGAGGGCGAGGCTCTCAGCACTCTGCTGGTGAACCGCCTCAAGGGCGTGCTGAATGTGGTCTGTGTCAAGGCTCCCGGCTTCGGCGATCGCCGCAAGGAGATGCTGCAGGATATCGCCATCCTCACCGGCGGTCAGGTGATCACCGAGGAGCTGGGTCTGACCCTGAAGGATGCCACCATCGGTATGCTGGGCCGTGCCCGCCAGATCAAGGTCACCAAGGAGAACACCATCATCGTCGATGGTGCCGGTGATCAGCGCGCCATCGCTGAGCGCGTGGCCCAGATCCGTGCACAGGCCAATGTGACCACCAGCGAGTATGACCGCGAGAAGCTGCTGGAGCGTCTGGCCAAGCTGGCCGGCGGTGTGGCCGTCATCAAGGTGGGCGCTGCCACCGAGACGGAGATGAAGGAGAAGAAGCTCCGCATCGAGGACGCGCTGAACGCTACCAAGGCTGCTGTGGAAGAGGGCATCGTCCCCGGCGGCGGCACCATTTTCGTCAATGTCATTCCCGCTGTCACGGCTCTCCTGAAGACTACCGAGGGCGATGAGAAGGTGGGCGTGCAGATGGTGGCCAAGGCTCTGGAAGAGCCCATTCGTCAGATCGCTGCCAACGCCGGTATCGACGGCTCCGTGGTGCTGGAGAAGGTGCGTACCAGCCGCAAGCCCGGCTTCGGCTTCGACGCTTACAAGGAAGTCTATTGCGATATGCTCGCCTGCGGTATCGTTGACCCCGCCAAGGTGACCCGCAGCGCGCTGGAGAACGCCGCTTCCGTGTCCGGCATGGTGCTGACCACCGAGTCTCTGGTGGCCGATAAGCCCCAGCCCCCCGCACCCGTTGCTGCTCCCGACATGGGCGGCATGGGCGGTATGTATTAAGAGGCAAAAAAGCTCACCCTTTACGGGTGAGCTTTTTTATTGGATTGTGTTACTGAACCTCGACCAACTCGATGTGGAAGTTCAGCTCCTTGCCGGCCATCTCGCTGTTGGCGTCGAAGGTGATGTTGACCTCGTCGCGGGCGGTGACGCGCACCTGCATGGGCTGGCCGTTGGCGGTGTAGAGCACCACCTGCTCGCCCACATTCACTTCCTCTGCACCGGGCAGATCGGCGATGGCAACGGTAAAGATGGCGCGGGGATCGGGATAACCGTAGGCCAGATCGGGGGTCAGATGAATGTCAACGCTCTGGCCGACCTCCATCTTGGCAACGGCCTCGTCGTAGCCGCGGATCATCATGCCCACGCCGCATACGAACTCCAGAGGCTCGCCGCGGTCATAAGAAGAGTCAAACACGGTACCATCGTTGAAGGTGCCGCGATAGTGGGTCTTGCAGACCTTGCCTACATTGGGACCCTCGATAGCGGGGGCAGCGTGACCGCCGCAGCCACCGCAGCTGCCGCAGGAACCGCCGCAGCCGCCGCCTTCTTCATGGTCATGGTCGTGGTGGTCGCAGTTGACACCGGCGGAGGTGAGCTCACCCCGCAGGAAGGCGGCCACAGCCTCGTCGGCATCGCCCTGTGCGCCGGAGCAGATCTCGATACCGGCGGCGGAGAGGGCGGCCTGCGCACCGTCACCGATGCCGCCGCAGACCAGAGCGCCGACACCGCGCTGGGCGAGGAAGTCGGCCAGAGCCTCGTGGCCGCTGCCGTTGGTGTCGATGACCTCGGAGGCGGTTACCTGACCTGCCTCGACGGTGTAGAGCTTGAACTGCTCGGTATGGCCGAAGTGCTGGAACACCTGACCGTTTTCAAACGTAACTGCAATTTTCATGGAATATTTCCTCCGTTCAAATTTTTCTTCCATAGGATTATACCCCAAACGGAAAGAAATAGCAACGGGAGAAAGGGAGTGTCACAGCGCAAAATATTTTTTGCATCTTTGAGAAAAAAGTGTTGACAGCAGGAAATTCCTGTGGTATAGTAACTCGTGCCTGTCGAGGAGATATGGCGGCGTAGCTCAGTTGGCTAGAGCACGCGGTTCATACCCGCGGTGTCACCGGTTCAAATCCAGTCGCCGCTACCATCGCGGGAGAGAGGAAGCTCTCTCCCGCATCCCGACAGGGTTTTCTTTTCTCCGGCCCGTTGGTCAAGAGGTTAAGACACGGCCCTTTCACGGCTGTAACATGGGTTCGATTCCCGTACGGGTCACCATATCGGCGCTCCGTTTGGGGCGCCGATACAATACGG
>JAFYVA010000123.1 GCA_017549325.1 Oscillospiraceae bacterium | reverse complement strand
GGGCCTTGAGGGTCTTCTCCAGCGTACCCTCCACCTCGGGGGGCAGGGTTTCGGCCTTGGGCAGGTTCATGATGCGGTAGATGTTCACCGTGTCCTCGATGACCTTGTCCATGCTCATGTGGTAGCTGGCGCCGGTGCAGAGGATGATGCCCTCGGCCACCGCTCTTGCGCCCAAGGACTTGCGGCCCAGCGCGCCGTCGATGATGGACTGGTGGGCACCCAGTTCGAAAAAGAGCTCGCTCACCGCCTTGAGCTGGGTGGTGATGGAGGGGCCGGCGATCTGGACATAGCCGTCGCTGCGTGCGCGCATCACCACCACCTCGCCAAGAGGCGTGGGGATGCCGGTGGTGGCCATGATCTCCTTTGTCACATCGCCCAGGCGCAGCATGTCCTTGGCCGTGGCGATGAGCGTACCCTCGGGGACGAAGATGCTGGGTTTTTCCGTACCGGTGACCACATCGGTGGACTCGCCGTCGCGGCCGATGGAGGTCAATCCCAGCACCCGCTCACGGCCCGTGTTTTGCAGGATCCAGTTGAGCACCGTGGTCTTGCCGGCGTTTTTGCACATGCCCACGATGGACATGGTTTTGGCCGATGCCAATGCTTTTTCCAGTTCAGGTACCATCACGCACGCTCCTTTTCGCGTTTTTCTCATAGTCTGTTTTATTATAACGGATTGCGGCGGAAAAAGAAAGGGGCAGTTTGGATGAACGGCTCATATTCTTCCCAGCTCTGCAAAGACTACTTCAAAAAGGAGGGATCTCTCTTGGCCACTGCGTTTTTTCGCACCATCGTCCTCTACGCCGTGCTGATCATCGGGCTGCGGCTCACCGGCAAGCGGCAGATCGGCGAGTTGGAGCCCAACGAGCTGGTGCTCACCATGCTGCTGAGCGATCTGGCCGCCGTGCCCATGCAGGACTTCAACCTGCCCCTGATCAGCGGCGTTCTGCCCATCGTCACCATTCTGAGCCTGTCCATGCTGATGAGTTATCTGAGTCTGCACAGCGTGCGCTTCCGGACGCTGATGTGCGGCGAGCCGACCGTGATCATCCGCAGCGGACGGTTGGTGCAAAGCGCCATGCGCCGCAATCGTCTGACCATCGACGAACTGATGGAGGAGCTGCGCTGCCAGGGTATCACCGACCTCAGCGCTGTCAAGTACGCCGTACTGGAGACTAGCGGACAGCTGTCTGTTCTGCTCTATCCCGCCGACCAGCCCCTGACGCCCGCACAGGCCGGGGTCACGGTGCAGGACGATCTGTTTTTGCCCCATATCGTCATCAGTGACGGGCGGCTGCTGCGGCAGAATTTGCAAGCAGCCGGGCGCAGCGACGCGTGGCTGCAGCGCCAGCTGAAAAAGGAAAAGGCCAGGCGCGTGGAGGATATCTTCCTGCTGACCGTGGACGAGGCGGACAAAGTGGTCTGCATTTTGAAGGAGGATGTGTCATGAAATCGCCCCTGGCCCCCAGCCTGATCCTGGCAGGTATTCTGGCGCTGTGCCTGCTCAACGGCGCATGGCTCACCCGGCGCTGCAACGACTGGGCCGAGCAGCTGGACGACATTGATGCCCGCTGCCTGGCCCAGGACTGGAACGAAGCCGAAGCACAGCTGGAGACGCTCTATGTCCACTGGCAGTCCATACAGCCGTGGCTGCACATCATTCTCGACCACGATGAGATCAACGCCGCGGAAGCCCTGTTCTGCCGCGCCAAGGTGCTGGCCGAGGAGGAGGACAGCGTGGAGTTCCGCTCCCACATTGCAGACCTGCGCTCACAGCTGATCCTGCTGGCGGAGCTGGAACAGCTGCGGCCGGAAAATGTGCTGTAATGACGCACGAAAAGAGCGGAGGCCGAAACGGCCTCCGCTCTTCGTTATACAGTTTGATGCGATCGTTCGCTTTTACGCTCAGATCTCCTTCATCTTGGTGCTCACAGCGTGGATCACGAAGGGGATGAACAGGGTGATCATCGCGGCGTAGCCCAGATAGGCGTAGCCCTTGGCAACCACGGCCTGCAGACCGAACTGAGCAATGGCGAAAGCCATGCCGGTGAAGATCAGGGTGAAGATAGCGTTGCGGCCCAGATGACCCTTGGCCTTTTCCTCGTCGCTCTTGTTCTTCTCAATGGCGTTGACGCAGCGGGTGACGATACCGGAGATCATATTCACGGCGGTGGACACAGCGCCCAGGATGATCAGCAGGGAGATGATGGGGGTCAGGATGCCGGCACCCACACCGTTCTGGACCAGGACCAGCATCGGCACGGAGGCAGAGGCCATTTCAGCCACATAGGTAACGGCCAGCAGGCCGATGATGGACAGCTCCATAGCGCCGAAGTTGCACACGAACATCCAGATGGCAGCCTTGTTGATCTGCTTGACGTCGGTGACAGGCTCCACGTGCTGGTACATAACGGAAACGGAAGCCAGCTGGAAGAAGAAGTACAGGATCGCCATCCACAGAGCGGGGCCGAAGGCGCCGGTCTGGGTCGCGGCGGAACGCACACCCATTTCGCCGGCAGCCATCTTGCCGATGGCTTCAATGATAGCGGGCATCTGAGCAATGATATTGGGAACCAGAACCACCAGCAGGCCCACCACGATCAGCACGCTGAGGGTAGAGGCGCACTTACGCACCACGCTGGTACCAAACAGGGCAACGACGAAGATGAAAGCGCCCACGATCAGAGTGCACAGCAGATAAGGAATCTTGGTCAGGGAGTTGATGGTGGAACCGCCGGTAGCGAAAGCGGCGGCAGAAGCGGTGGCGATCATGATGAGGTAGCAGACTTCGTAGAGGTTGCTCATCACGGGAGCCGTCTTGCCGTAGATACTGTTGGAGAAGCTGCGATAGTCGTAGCACTTATGCTTGTAGGCATAGCGCATGCCGTACCAGAAGAACAGGGAGTACAGACCCTGGGTCACGATGGGAAGGATCAGGCACCAGATGCCGTAATTGATGAAATACTGGTAAATCTGGGCGCCGGAGGCGAATCCGCCGCCGAACTGGGTGGTAAAGGCCACGAAGGCCAGACCCATAATAATGGGCATCTTGCTCTTGTCGACCAGCAGGGATTTCTTTGCCATGATGTTTGTCTCCTTTTTCTCTCGTTTATTTGTTGAATTCGATCATTTTGCCGGGGTTGAGAATCAGTTTATCATCGAAAGCCAGCTTGACCGCCTTGTACAGGCGGATCATCCGCTCGCCCACGAAGTCTTCCAAAAATTCGATGCGGCCATTTCCAATACCGTGTTCACCGGAGAGCTGGCCGCCCAGTTTCTTGCTCAGCGCATACAACT
>JAFYVA010000012.1 GCA_017549325.1 Oscillospiraceae bacterium | reverse complement strand
TCTTGCGTCTTCAATACACTGGTACGATGTATTTGCTTCGTTCATATATGCTTTTCTTAAAATCATTTTTCTTACCTCTAAATTCAAGTTTTTCTAATTGATTATATCACATAAACATAGAAAATGACAGGGGCAAATGCCCCTGTCGCAAAATTATCCCGCCGCGTTCATCATGTTGTCGATAAAGATGCCGTACCCTCTTGTCGGATCATCGATCAGAACATGGGTCACGGCGCCGATCAGTTTGCCGTTTTGAATGATGGGACTGCCGCTCATTCCCTGCACGATGCCGCCTGTGACGGCCAGCAGGGCAGGGTCGGTGATCTCAATGAGCATATCCCGTCCCTGATGGCCCGCTTCATACACCCGGCGGATCTCCACCGCGTATTCCCGCGTCTCCTCGCCCGATACGGTGGCAAGAATGGTGGCCGCGCCGCAGAGAACCTCGTGGGGCGCGGCTACCGCCATGGGCTCACCTGCGAAAAATGTCGCATCAGCCGCCGTGCCGAAGATGCCGCGCTGCGTGTTGGCCGTCAGCGAACCCACATCCCGCTGTACGGAGAAGTCGCCCTTGAGCTCGCCCGGTGCGCCCGGTGTGCCGCGGTTGACGGCTCTGATCTGCGTGGGCATCACCGCGCCGCTTTGAAGTGTCATGAGCTGCGCCGTGTCCACGTCGGTAATGCCGTGTCCCAGTGCGGCGTAGGTGCCGGTGGCGGGATCATAGTAGGTCAGTGTCCCCACGCCTGCCATAGAATCCCGGATCCATACACCCAGCCGCCACACGCCGTCGCCGCCACGCTGCGGCGTGTCGTTCAGTGTCAGAAGCTGCGCTCCCCGCTGCACCGTCATGGTCAGCACATCGCCGCCGTTTTCCTCCAGAAGCGACTGCACCTTTTCGGTGGAGGACACCGCCTCTCCGTCCAGCGTCAGCAGCAGATCGCCCTTTTGCAGTACGGTGCTGTTCTCCACCGCCACCACCAGTGCGCCCTGTGCAAACAGCTTGATGCCCACCGCCTTGCCCAGCGGGATCACGGTACGCGCTCCCGATTGGGCGTATGATGTCGGTGTAAGGAGCGTAAGCACCATACAGATACTTGCCAGCGCCGCCACGGCGCGTTTTTTGCCTCGTTCATACAAACAAATCACCCCTTTTTTCATCACCGGTGACGCCATTATTGTGTGTTTTGCGTGGCGCAACTATGTCCGTTAAATCCCGCCAAATCTTCCATAAGCAGCGCTGATGAAAAAAATTACAAATTTCCACTTTACGAATGGAGATGAATTTGTTATAATGAACCGTCAAAAGTTGTTCCTAATCCGCTATTTTAGCATTTCGAAAGGATGATACACCAATGAGAACTCTTGGTACTGTTGTGCGCGGTATCCGCGCCCCCATCTTCCGCGCCGGCGATGACGCCGTGTCGATCGTCGCCGAGACCGTGCTGAACGCACTGAAGGCAAACGACATCGAGCCCCGCGACAAGGATGTGGTTGCCGTGACCGAGTCCGTGGTGGCCCGCTGCCAGGGCAACTACGCCACCGTCGAGCAGATCGCTGCCGATGTTCGTCGCCGTACCGGCGGCGGCACCGTGGGTCTCACCTTCCCCATCACCAGCCGTAACCGCTTCTCTGTGCCTCTGCGCGGCATCGCCATGGGCTGCAAGAAAGTGGTCGTCATGCTGTCCTATCCCTCCGACGAGATGGGCAACGCGTTCCTGACGCTGGAGCAGGTGGAGGAGGCCGGTGTCAATCCCTGGACCGATACCCTCACCGCCGACGAGTTCCGCGCCAAGTTCGGCGATGTGCGCCACACCTTCACCGGTATGGACTACATCTCCTTCTATCAGGAGATCATCGAGTCTGCCGGCGCCGAGGCCGAGATCATCCTCTCCAACCGCGTGCAGGATATCCTCAAGTACACCGATACCGTCATCGCCTGCGACATCCACAGCCGTTTCCGCAGCAAGGCACAGCTGACCAAGGCCGGCGCCAAGGTGGTGCTGGGTCTGGACGACATCCTCTCCGAGAGCGTGGAGGGCAGCGGCTACAACCCCGATTTTGGTCTGCTGGGCAGCAACAAGGCTGACGAGGGCCGCATCAAGCTCTTCCCCCGCGGCTCCATGGAAGTGGCCGAGGCTCTGGGCAAGGCTCTGAGCGAGGCTACCGGCAAGCAGATCGAGGCCATGATCTACGGCGACGGCTGCTTCAAGGATCCCGTGGGCATGATCTGGGAGATGGCTGACCCCGAGTGCTGCCCCGGCTACACCGCCGGTCTTGCCGGCACTCCCAACGAGCTGAAGCTGAAGAACATCGCCGACGGCGAGTACAGCCAGCTCAAGGGCGCCGAGCTGAAGGCCGCCGTGGAGGAGAAGATCCGCAACAAGCAGCAGGGCTCCCTGGTGGGCAACATGGCCGCCATGGGCACCACCCCCCGCCGCATCGTGGATCTGCTGGGCTCCCTGTGCGACCTGACCAGCGGCAGCGGTGATAAGGGTACGCCCGTCATCTATATCCAGGGCTACTTCGATAACTTCATCGACGAGTAAGCAGGACAATACAAAAAGCACCCCCATCGGGGGTGCTTTTTTCTGTTGTTTTTTACTGCTCAATGGCCTTTCTCAGCGCCTTGGACAGCTGATCGGGGCAGGAGGTGGGCTTGCCGCCGCAGGAGATACCCTCCATGCGGGCGATGGCCTCCTCGGCCTTCATGCCCACCACCAGTGCGGAGATGCCCTGCAGGTTGCCGCTGCAGCCGCCCTCCACCGTCACCTTCTCGATGATGTGCTCGTCGTTGAGCTCCACCGTCATGCGGCGGGAGCACACGCCACGGGGCGTATAGGTATATTTCATTGTCGTTTCCTCGTCTGTTAAAAGTAGTAGTGCTGCGGCGCTTCGCCGATGATGTCCAGATTGATGATCTCGACCTTCTGCTGCAGGGCATAGCCCACCGTATAGCCGGTGCCGCCGCCGCTTCCATCGTAGACGCTCACCAGCACGGAGGCGTTGTCCACCAGATAGCGGTTGCGTCGCTGCATACAGCCGGCGCTGTAGCGCTCGGCCAGCACCGTGCGCTTATCGCACATATTCACCAGCCGCTCGTAGCGCTCGCGGTCAGCCTCCGGCCAGCGGCTCTCCTGTCCCACATGGGGGATGACGGCCTCCACCGTCACGCCCACAGCCAGACACCGCAGGGCCAGCACCGTCTCGCAGAAGTAGGTGTCGCAGCCCTGCGCCATGCCGCAGAGGAAGTGGCGGTAGCCCCGGTCATACAGGTCCTGCACCAGCTTCCACATCCGCTCTTTCAGCGCCTGACACCGCTCATCGTTTTCGTAATATCCCCACGGCAGCTTCTCGGGGCGGTGGCCCGTGAAGGCGCAGGTTCGTTCCGGTGTGTGGATCATGGCGCTCAGTTTCCGGGAGTTATGAACTGCTCACCATTCTCCGGCTCCCTATCGGTGGAATCGGGATCCCAGCCCGCGCCGTCGTTTTCGGGTTCGTCGGCATCGCCGATGCCGCCGGTGCCATTGAGACTGCCGCCGCCGATGGGACGGCCGAACTCGTCCACCTCGCCGTCCTCACCGAAGCCGAAGCCGTAATTGGGATGGAGCACACTGCCATCCAGCGGCGTGCCGATGGGCTCGCCCCACTGGACATAGTCACTGTCGGCGGCGACCACCTCGGGGAAGTTGACGAAGTAGTGGCGCTGATAGTTCAGCATATGGCTGCCGGTGTGCATGGTGCACATCTCGGTGGGCTGGTTGTCCACGGCCACCCACTCGGTACGGACGCGGCTGCCGCGGCTGTCCATTTCACAGGCCGTGGTGGCCAGCATACCGCTGTCGGAGCAGACGGTCACCTGCACCAGATCGGGGCAGGAGAAGAAGGTGGTGTTGGGCAGATCGTAGTGGATCTCCTGCATTACCTTCTTCCACAGTGCCACGGCGGGGTTCACGCCGCCGGAGCTGATCTTGGCATTGGACTCGTAACCCACCCAGCAGGCGGCGCTGAGATAGGGGGTGTAACCGGCAAAGTAGCGGTCGCGCAGATCGTTGGTGGAACCGGTCTTGCCGGCGATGGACATACCGGGGAAGTAGGCGCCCGAGCCGGTACCGCCGGAAACCACATCGGTGAGGATGCTGTTCATAATGGCGGCGGTGGAGGCCTTCATGGCGGCGTGGGAGTCAATCTCATTCTCCAGCACCACGCGGCCGTCGGCATCCTCCACGCGGGTGAAGGTGCGGGGAGCGGTGTAGATACCCTCGTTGACGAAGGCACCATAAGCCGCGGCCATCTCCTCGGTGGTGACACCGTTGGTATAGCCGCCCAGCGCCATCGCGCCCAGCGCGGTGGCATCGTCCTGCGTCAGGGTGGTAAAGCCCAGATTGGAGGTCATGAAGTCGTAGGACTCCCACACGCCCAGCTGATTACAGACGCTGATGGCGCAGGTGTTCATGGAGCGCACCAGCGCACGGCGGATGGTACTCAGACCGTTAAAGCCGGAGTAGTCGTTCTTGGGCCAGGGGGAACCCTCCTTCAGGGGGTCATTGGGATCTTCCCTACCGTCGCCGGTGTAGAGGAGCCACAGGGGGAAGTCATCCACAGTGGAGGCACCGTTGATGATGCCGGCATCCAGAGCGGGGGCATAGACGGAGATAGGCTTGGTGGCCGAGCCGCAGGGGCGGTAGGTGGTGGCCCAGTTGAGGCCGCGGTCGTAGACCTTTTCACCCACGCCGCCCACCATGGCGACCACATAGCCGGTGTAGGGGTCAATGATGGTCATGGCACCCTGAAGCTGTTCGACGGTGCCGTCGGTCTTGGTGATGGAATAGGGCGTGTTCTCCAGATCCTCGAACACATCCTCGGCGATCTGCTGCCACTTGTAGTTCTGGGTGGTGTAGATCTTATAGCCGCTGCCGTAGACCTTATTGATGGCGGTGTTGTAATCGTAGCCGTACTCCTCCATCAGTGCCTCGGCCACATCCTCGATCACCGCGTCGGTGAAGTAGGAGTTGCGGGCCTTGTAGGAAGAGGTGACGGGCTTGGTCTCCTGCTCGGCCAGCTCTTCGGTATCCATCTTGGCCTCGCCATAGTAGTTGCCGGTGTTGGAGTAGCCGTTGGCAAAGATCACTTCCTCCGCCACGGCGGCATCGTACTCAGCCTGGGTGATCTTCTCCTGATCCAGCATGGCGCCCAGCACCAGCATCTGGCGCTTGCGGTTCTGCTCGCGGCTCCAATCGCTCTCGAAGGGGCCGAACTGGGAGGGGTTGTTGGTGATGGAGATGAGGCTTGCACTCTGTGCCAGTGTCAGCTCGTTGACGTGGACGCCGAAATAGCGCAGCGAGGCCGTCTCCACGCCGTAGCAGGACTGGCCCATATAGCACTCGTTGAGATAGGCCTCGAGGATCTCGTCCTTTTCATAGCGCGTTTCCATCTCCAACGCACGGTAGATCTCCTTGACCTTACGCAGCACCGTGTCCTGATTGTCCTCGGTGACATTCTTCACCGTCTGCTGGGTGATGGTGGAGCCGCCCTGAATGGACTTGCCCGACAGGGTATAGAGGATGGCACGGATGGTGCCCTTGATATCCACGCCGGGATGTCTCTCAAAACGCTTGTCCTCGATGGCGATGGCGGCCTGCTCCAGATGGTCGGGGATCTTGTCCAGACCCACCCAGATGCGGTCCTCGCCGTCCATGAACAGGGTCTGGTACATGACCCACTCCTCCGTCTCGCTGTCCTGATAGTACAGCTCCGTGGACACCTTCGTCTCGAACTCGTCGATGTAGACCTCGGTGTGTCCCTTCAGGGAAGAGTTGACCCACGCCATGAAGATGACGCAGAAGATCAGCGCCGTGCACACGCCCACCAGCACCACGGTGCCGATGGCAAAGGGCCACGCAGAACGCTTCTTCTTTTTCTTCGCAGGAGCCGGACGGGCATCCCGCTGGGCGCTGTCATAGCGGCGCACCTCCTCGCGGGGTGTGCCGGTCGAATGCTGACTTGTATGGCTGGCGCGCTGCTGCCGATGGGATGTGGTATCCCCTCTCTTACGACGGTCGTTGTTCATCGTGACAGAAGCACCTCCTTTTCTTAAAATGCTCATAGTTTTCCATACTACCCCATATTACAATGG
>JAFYVA010000122.1 GCA_017549325.1 Oscillospiraceae bacterium | reverse complement strand
TTCTGCATTTCCGCCAGTGCCGACAGACTCAGATCACCGGTCAGGTCGGCGTCGATACAGGCCAGCGTTTTTCGGATCGGCGTGCTGTACTGAGCCAGCGCGTGCTTTTTCACCAGCCGGCAGTAGGAGCCCAGCATCTCATCCATCAATTTGCCGGCGGCGGTAGTGGAGCCCAACAGCTCAACGCGGCGTGCAAAATCCGAGGAGACGCTGTCGATATACAGCGGATGAACGCCGCCCTGTTCGGCGGCCTTGCGCAGCAGCGTATTGGTGATGATGCAGTAGTTTTTCAGATTACGCACCGGGTCGGCTACCCGCTGCTCAATGGCGAACTGGCTCATATTGCCCAACATGGAGGCGGCTTTGTGGCGCAGACCCTGGGACACGGCCTTGAGCAGTTCGTTTTCATAGGCATAGCGCCGCTCCATGGTCTCCATATCCAGCAGCGCCTGGTCAGAAGAGAGCGGTTCACTGCGCAGCGACAGAGGAGTAACGGAGGTCAGCTCCTCGCTCATATCCGCAACGGTATAGGTCTCGCTGCCTCCCCACAGGATGTCGGCATAGGTGGTGAGCAGAGCCATGAGAAAACTCTCGTCGCCCAGCACCGGCACGCTGCCGTAAAAGGCCTCCAGCTGGCGGAACTGCGCAGGGGGGATTCCGTAGCGTTCCGCTTCGGCCAGCATCTGCTGACGGCTGAGCTGAACAGTCATGTAAGGGCCGATGAGCAGCAGGCAGTGCTCCTCCTGCGGCAGACGCAAAAAGAGATAGGTGCACAGGAAAGCATCCGTCATTTTATAGATGGTGTTGTGCTCCAACTGGAAGGGAAGCACCCGGAACAGCTGGTGATAGGTATCTTCCTGCCCCAGAAAACGGCGGATCCCCATGTCCAGTGGATTCTCCGGGGTGTGCTGGAGTGTCAAAAGTGTGGTAGGCAGATGCAAATTACGCAGGGTGCTCTGCAGGAATTGAAATTCCGTTTCGTGGAGCATAGCGGACCTCCGGACAAATCTTTGTCAGTGTAACCAAAACTGAAAACGCTTCCGAGAATATTATCGTCTATATTCTATGAAAATACAAGAGGTTTTCTGAAAAAAATACGAAAATTAACGAAAATAATACTCACGATATGCCGATCGTCCTTGGTACAATGCAAATAAGATGTGCAAAGGGCGTTTTGTACCCTTTTGTGCTGGAGAAAATGATAACAGGAAAGAGGAAAATCCAAATGGCAAAGAAAAAAGTAGAACTGGATGCCAAGGGCTACCCCAAGTTTGGCATTCGCGACAAGCTGGCCTACGCTGCCGGCGACATTGGCTGCAACCTGAGCTTCGGCCTGAAATCCACCGTGCAGACCTTCTGGCTGGTGTACATGATGATGGAGACGGGCCTTTTCTCCCTGTTGCTGCTGGTGGTGCAGGCTTGGGATGCCATCAACGACCCGCTGCTGGGCTCTTTGATCGACAGCGATACCAGAAGATATAAGCGCGGTAAGTATAAGACTTATATCCTCATCGGCGCCTGCTGCCTGCTGGTGGGCGGCGCGGCCGTGTTCCTGCCTTTCCCCAACGCCTCCGTCGTTGTCAAGTCCATGCTGTTCATCATCGGCTACGTCATTTGGGACGCCGCTTACACCGTGGCCAATGTTCCCTACGGCACCATGCTCAATATCGTCACCGACAACGCCGAAGAGAGAGCTTCTCTTTCCGTTTTCCGTTCCATCGGCGGTGCTGTGGGTAATATGCTCCCCGGCATCATCCTGCCCATGCTGATCTGGAAGAAGGTTACTTACGATGGAACCACCTGGTTCCTCGACAAGATCGAGATCCTCGAAGGTGCGGAGAGCGCCTTTGCTCCCGAAAATTTCCACACCAATCCCGTCACCGGTGAAGCTTACCAGATGGGCGACAAGGTGCTCAGCCCCCTGACCGGCAGCCAGATCGAAGTCCTGCTGGGTGAGCGCGTGTTCTTCGCCGCCCTGATCATGGGTGTGATCGCCTTCGTCTTCTTCCTGTTTATGATCAAGAATATCACCATCCGCGGTGATGAGTACGCGCAGCTGAACGCTGAGGGCGAGAAGGTCAACCTCATCAAGTCCTTCGGCGCTTTCGTCAAGAACCGTCCCGCTGTCGGCTGCACCATCGCTGCCATGGGTATGTTCCTGGGTATGCAGTCTGCCACCACCGCCAACACCATCATGTTCGCCACCCACTTCGGTCAGGCTTCTCTGTCCGGCCTTGTGATGATGGTTGGATTCCTGCCCATGTTCATCTTCATGCCTCTTGCTACCAAGTTCGTGAAGAAGTACGGTAAAAAGGAAGTTTCCGCCATCGGCTCCATCGCCGGTCTGGTGGGCGGCGCGATCCTGTGCTGCTTCCCCCTGTGCCCCCGCAACCTCCAGCTGGTGGTGTTTATGCTCGGTCTGGTGTTCTTCGGTCTGGGTATGGGCTTCTATAACTGCGTTTCCTGGGCTATGATGGGCGATGCCATCGACTATAACGAGTGGAAGACCGGCAAGCGCGAAGAGAGCGTTGTCTACGCCCTGCACTCCTTCTTCCGTAAGCTGGCTCAGGGCGTCGGCCCCGCTGCCGTCATCGCCATCATGGGCACGCCTCTGATCGGTTATGTGGAGGCTCTGGGTACCATCGGCCAGTCTGCCGAGACTGCCAGCCGCCTGTGCTGGCTGGTTGCCGGTCTTTATATGTTCAGCGCCATCTGCCAGTTTGTGGGTGTGGCTCTGGTGTACAACATCGACAAGAAGACCCTCGACAAGATGACTGCTGATCTGGCTGAGCGTCGCGCCGCCCAATAATCCGAATATTTCCCTTACACACACCGCAGCCGGGCAGGCGGCAGCTTGCTGCCTGTCCAGCCTCTCTCTTATTTCTGCAAGGAGGAATCCCCCATGAGAACCGTATTGAATTTCAACGCCGGCTGGCTCTTTGCCAAGGAGCCCCAGGTGCCCGCCAACCTGCCCGCCGGCTGGGAAGCCGTTGATCTGCCCCACTGCTGGAACGCTGTGGACGGCCAGGACGGCGGCAACGACTATTACCGCGGCACCTGCTGCTATGTGAAGTCCTTTGCCAAGGCCGACCTGCCTGCCGCCCCCCGCTACTATCTGGAGATCTGCGGCGCCAACTCCTCCGCCGAGGTGTACCTCAACGGCGTGAAGCTGGCCCGCCACGACGGCGGCTACTCCACCTGGCGTGTGGAGCTGACCGGGACGCTGCAGGAGGAGAACCTGCTGGCCGTTACCGTGGACAACGCCGCCAACGAGACCGTTTATCCTCAGATGGCCGACTTCACCTTCTACGGCGGCCTGTACCGCGATGTGAACATCGTCTGCGTCAGCGACTCCCACTTTGACCTGGACTACTTCGGCGGTCAGGGCATCGCCGTCACCCCCGTGATGGACGGCGCTGATGCCCGCGTGGGCGTGGAAGTGTGGCTCACCGACGCCAAGGAAGGCCAGACCGTCCGCTACACCGTCTACGACGCCCAGGAGAACGCCCTGCAGGCCGTGGAGAGCAGCGAGACCACCGCCTCCTTCGTCATCGAAAACGCCCACCTGTGGCACGGCCGCAAGGATCCCTACCTGTACTGCCTGGAGGCTGAACTGGTGGAGAACGGCGAAGTCATCGATGCCGTCTGCACCCGTTTCGGCTGCCGCAGCTTCCAGATCGACCCCGAGCGCGGCTTCATCCTCAACGGCGAGGAGTATCCTCTGCGCGGCGTTTCCCGCCATCAGGACCGCTGGGGCAAGGGTAACGCCCTCAGCCGCGCCGACCATGAGGAGGATATGGACCTCATCTGCGAGGTGGGCTGCACCACCATCCGTCTGGCCCACTATCAGCACGACCAGTATTTCTATGACCTGTGCGACGAGCGTGGCCTGGTGATCTGGGCCGAGATCCCTTACATCTCCCGCCACATGCCCACCGGTCGTGAGAATACCATCAGCCAGATGCGCGAGCTGGTGGTCCAGAACTACAACCATCCCTCCATCGTGGTGTGGGGTCTTTCCAACGAGATCTCCATTGCCGGCAGCAGCGAGGACCTGCTGGAGAACCACCGCATCCTCAACGATATGTGCCACCAGATGGATAAGACCCGCCTGACCACCATCGCTGCCGTCTCCATGTGCAAGATGGACGATCCCTACCTCCAGATCCCCGATGTGGTCAGCTACAACCACTACTTCGGCTGGTACGGCGGCGAGACGGCCATGAACGGCCCCTGGTTCGACAAGTTCCACGCCACCCACCCCAACATTCCCATCGGCTGCTCTGAGTACGGCTGCGAGGCCCTCAACTGGCACACCTCCAACCCCACCCAGGGCGACTATACCGAGGAGTACCAGGCCTATTACCACGAGGAGCTGATCCGCCAGCTGTTCAGCCGCAAGTACATTTGGGCCACCCATGTGTGGAATATGTTTGACTTTGGCGCCGACGCCCGCGCCGAGGGCGGCGAGAACGGCCAGAACCACAAGGGTCTGGTGACCTTCGACCG
>JAFYVA010000121.1 GCA_017549325.1 Oscillospiraceae bacterium | reverse complement strand
TCTCGCCCCGTGCGCGCAAAAGCGCCGCCATCAACAGGGGCTGGGCATCGGTGGGAAAGCCCGGATAGGGCGCGGTACGCACCGCATCCACTCCGCACAGATGCCCGTCGGAGGCGAGGGTAATGCTGTCGGCTGTGGAACAGACGGTGCAGCCGGCTTGCTGCAGCGCCGTCAGCACGGGGGTGAGATGGCGGTAATCGACATCCCGTACGGTGATCTGCCCGCCTGCTGATGCGACGGCACAGAGATATGTAGCGGCCACGATCCGATCGCCGATACAGCGGTGCTCGGCGTTGTGGAGGGGCGCTCTGCCGCCGATGGCGACGGTGGCGGTGCCCGCCCCGTGGACCGTGACGCCCAGCTTTTGCAGAAACGATTGCAGATCCGCGATCTCCGGCTCCCGTGCGGCGTTGGAGATGACCGTCACCCCTTCGGCGGCGGCAGCGGCCAGCATGGCGTTCTCCGTGGCACCCACGCTGGGGAAGGGGAGTCGGATCTCCCGCCCGCGAAGGCGCGGGGCACAGCATCGGACGCGCTCACCCCGCAGGGTGATCTCCGCACCCAGCGCCTGCAGCGCCGAGAGATGCATATCAATGGGCCGCGGGCCCAGACAGCAGCCGCCGGGGAAGCTGAGCTCCGCCTCGCCGCAGCGCCCCAGCAGCGCCCCCAGAAAGAGCACCGACGCGCGGCAGCGGTGCATCAGGGCAGGCGGGACGGTGCAGCCGGTAAGTGAGGCGGCATCCACCAGCAGATCCCCTTGCTGCCACTGTACGCGGCAGCCCAGATGTCGCAGGATATCGATGGCCGCCTCCACATCGGACAGAGACGGACAGTTTCGGATACGGCTTTGCCCCCGATGGAGCAGCGTGGCGGCAAGGATGGGCAGAACGCTGTTCTTGGCCCGTTGCAGGGATATCTCACCCCGCAGGGGGGAGGTACCGCAAATGGTGATGTGGCTCATGTTGCCCCACCTTTCTAAAATGGAAGTACTCCATTCTATGCAGGGCAGCGCGGCGGTGTCACAGCAGTGCCATCACCGTTTCGTACAGCCGCGCCGTGGCGTCGGGAACGCCCAGCTGGCGGGAGACGGATTCCATCTGCTGTCGTCTGGCCGCATCCGAGAGGATGGCGGCGGCCGTCTCGTACAGGGCGGTGCCGGTGGCCTCGGACTCCAGCATCATCACGGCTCCGCCGTGCCGGTGGAGCAAAGAGGCGTTCTTCTCCTGATGATTGGCCACCACGTAGGGGGAGGGGACGAGGATGGATGCCTTACCCAGCGCCGTCAGCTCGCTGACCGTGCTGGCGCCGGCGCGGGCGATCACCAGATCGGCTGCGGCCATCACCACGTCCATGTCGTGGATATACCGGCGCAGGTCGAGGGCGGTGTCGTGCAGCCCCAGCTTTTCCACCGCCTCGGACAGCGTTTCCCAACTGCCGCTGCCTGCGGCATGGATGTGGTGGAAGGGGAAGCAGTCTGCCTTCTCCCGCTGGAAGAACTCCAGCATCCGCTCGTTCATGGTGGAGGCGCCGAGGCTGCCCCAGAAAGACACCACTACGGGCTTGTTGTCGGTGTAGCCCAGCGCGGCGCGGGCCTCTTCACGGGTGCGCAGGAACAGATCGCCCCGCACCGGCGTACCGGTCACGGCGATCTTCTCGGGATGCTTGTAGTGTCGGCGGCAGTCCTCGAAGCCCACCATCACGCGGTCGACGTGCTTTTCCAGCATCTTGGTGGTGAGGCCGGGGATCATGTTGGACTCGTGCACCGCCGTAGGGATGCCCTTGGCAGCGGCGGCCTTGACGATGGGAAAGCTGGCGTAACCGCCGGTACCCACCACCAGATCGGGTGCAAAGCGCTTGAGGAGCGCTTCGGCCTTGACCTTGGCCTCCATCAGCACCTTCACGGTGCGGAGGTTCTGGCGGATGCCCTGCACAGACAGCTTTCGGCGGAAACCGCGAACGGCAATGCCCTCAAAGGCGTAGCCCGCCTTTTCCACCAGATTGCGCTCGATGCCGTCGGGCGTGCCCACAAACAGCACCTCGGTGGTGCTGTCTTTTTCCTGCATATACCGTGCCAGTGCCAGCGCGGGATTCACATGACCCGCCGTACCGCCACAGGTAAAAATAACCTTCATAGTGTTGCTCCTTTGCTCTGTGCTAAAAGCATCTGCAATTTCCTGCTGAAAAAGCAGAAATAATGTAAATCATTTTTTCAAAACCATTTTGGTTTTGATTCCAAGGGCTTTACCCCTCGCGCTTGGCGGGGATCTGACGGGATACGCTCAAGACAATGCCGATCTCGAACAGCTGCAGGGCCAGTGCCGTGCCGCCGTAGCTGAAGAAGGGGAGGGAGATGCCGGTGGCGGGTACCAGACCGGTGACCACCGCCACGTTCAAAAACACCTGCAAGCCCAGATGCGCCATAACGCCTACCACCAGCAGCGTACCGAAGCGGTCGCGGGCATGGAGCGCGATCCAGAATCCCCGCAGCAGCAGCAGGGCAAAGACCAGCAGGATCAGCGTCGCGCCGATCAGGCCCAGCTCCTCGCATACGGTGGAGAAGATGAAGTCGTTGCTCTCCTCGGGCAGGTAGAGGAACTTCTGCCGCCCCTTGCCCAGACCCGTGCCGAGCAGGCCGCCCGAGCCGATGGCGATGAGGCTCTGCACCATCTGGTATCCCTCGTCGGAGCTGTCCAGCCAGGGGTTGTGCCACATATTGATGCGGCTGGAGCCGTAGGAGATGATCCCGGCGTCCACCAGTGCGACAAAGCCCCAGCCCAGCGCGGCCACGCCGCCGACGCCTGCGCCGACCAGCCATCCGGGGATGCCGCCCACCGCCATCATAATGGCGCCGGTGCCCACGATGAGGATGGTACCGGACAGATGGGGCTCGAGCAGCATGAGGATGGCGATAACGCCCAAAATCACGCCGTAGGGCACCACGCCCTCGCGCAGGGAGCTCATGCGCTCTTTTTTCTTGGATATACTGTCGGCAAAATAGATGATGACGGCCACCTTGGCGATCTCCGAGGGCTGGAAGGTGAACACGCCGTCGATTCCCAACCAGCGGGTGGCGTTGTTCTTGGTGATGCCCACGCCGGGGACGATCACCAGCAGCAGCAGGAAGATGGAGAACAGCAGCAGCAGCTTTGCCAGCGGCCGCAGGCCCTGATAGTTGAACCGTGCCATGATGAACATGGCCACGATGCCGCCGGCGGCAAAGACCGCCTGTCGCTTGAAGTAGTAGCCGGCACTGCCCGTCTCATAGTAGGCGGAGGGGAACGATGCCGAGAACAGCATCATCAGTCCGATGCCTGTCAGCAGCAGCGCCAGCAGCAGGAAGGGAATGTCCATGGCGCCTTTACCGGCCAGATAGTGCTTGCGGGCCATTTCCTCCCGATGCTCCTGCTGTGCCTTGCGGGCGTAGTGTTCCTCCCGTGTCACGGATATTCCCTCCTTTCCGAAAAAGTCTGTGGTATTTGATGCGGAATTATGCGTCGGTCATGCCATCAGGAAGCGGCCGGCCACGCCGAAATAGGCGATCAGACACCCGATGGTGCTCACCAGCGTAAACACCGCCACCACCTTGCGCTCGTTCCAGCCGCACATCTCAAAGTGGTGGTGCAGGGGTGCCATCTTGAAAAAGCGCTTGCCGTGGGTCAGCTTGAAATAGCCCACCTGAATGATGTCCGACAGCGTCTCGCAGATGTAGACGATGCCCACGGGAATGAGGATCAGGGGCATATCGTAGGCAAAGGCCAGCGCCGCCACGGCGCCGCCCAGGAAGAGAGAACCCGTATCGCCCATAAAGACGCGGGCGGGATAGTGGTTGTAGAGCAGGAAGCCCAGCAGACCGCCCAGCAAGGCTGCGCCGAATAACCCTAACTGCTCATAGCCTGCCCATGCCACGCCCACCGCCGTGAAGAACACGGCCACAGGCAGCGTCACAGAGGAGGACAGGCCGTCGAGACCGTCGGTGATGTTGACGGCGTTCACCGTACCCACGATGACGAAGGCGGCAAAGATCAGATACAGCCACCAGGGCATCACCAGATGGGTGTGGGCAAAGGGGATATAGAGGTTAGGACTCAGCATACCCTCATAACGCATCAGACAGAGGAACGCCACGGCGGCTGCCAGCTGCAGCAGGAATTTCTGCCGCGCGGTAAGGCCTGTGTTCTGTTTGCGGCGGATCTTCTGCATATCGTCGATGCAGCCGATGCCGCCGAAGATCAGGGCAAAGACAAACACATAGATGTGGCGGAAATCACCCGCCAGCATGCCCTTCCAACCCATTGCGACGATGGCGATACCGATGCCCACCATAAACATCAAGCCGCCCATGGTGGGGGTGCCCTGTTTGGTCATGTGCCACTTGGGGCCGATCTCCTTGATGCTCTGTCCCGCCTTCAGCCGCTGCAGGGCGGGGATGAGGAATTTACCCACCACAGCGGTAACGGCAAAGCTGATAACGGCTGCCAAAATCATGTTCTTCATAGTTCTCTCGCTCCTTCTGTCCCCCTGCCTGCAGGGGGCATTGTTGTTCCTTAGTGTCTCAGATGCTCCGCCACGATGACGCGCTCATCCATGGGGAAGTGCTGATGATTGATCTCCTGATAGTCCTCGTGCCCTTTGCCTGCCAGCACGATCACATCGTCGGGCTGGGCGTTGTCCATGGCGTAGTGGATGGCCTTGACGCGGTCGGGCTCCACCACATACTGCGTGCCCTCAGGCATACCCGTGAGGATCTCGCTGATGATGAACATGGGGTCCTCCGTGCGGGGATTGTCGGAGGTGACGATGGAGAAATCGGCAAGCCGCGCGGCGATCTCGCCCATGACGGGGCGCTTGGTGCGATCGCGGTCGCCGCCGCAGCCGAAGAGCACCACTACGCGGCCCTTGGCAAACTCACGGGCGGCCACGAGCACCTTCTCCAGTGCGTCGGGCTTGTGGGCGTAGTCGTTGAGGATGGTGTAGTGTTTACCGGGCGTGGGGATGATCTCCATGCGGCCCTTGACACCGTGGTTGCGGGCCAATGCGTCGGCGCAGTCTCCGAGCGACACGCCCAGATTCCAGCAGCAGCTGACGGCATCCAGCGTATTATATACCGTAAACTCCGCGGGGATGCCTACCCGCATATGGTTCCACTCGATATCGGCCTCGGCATCGAACTCCACGCTGCCGCTGAGGAGGCGCACGTTCTTGGCCATCAGATCGGCCTGACCGTGTACGCTGTAGCCGAAGGTGCGGCAGGGGCAGCCCTCCAGCATCCGCGCAGACCAGGGATCGTCGGCGTTGTAGACGGCCAGATCGCAGCGCTGGAAGAGAATGGCCTTGGCGTCGCAGTACTCCTCCATGGTCTTGTGGAAGTCCAGATGGTCGCGGCTGAGGTTGGTGTAGATACCCACGGCGAAGCGGATACCCCAGACGCGGTCAAGGCTCAGTGCGTGGGAGGAGACCTCCATCACCACATGGGAGCAGCCCGCGTCGGACATCTCGCGGAAGAGCTTGTGCAGCTCAAAGGATTCCGGGGTGGTGCGCTCGGTAGGCAGCACCTTGTCGCCGATCATGTTCTGGATGGTGCCCACCAGACCTACCTTGGCGCCGGCCTTCTGCTCCAAGATGCTCTTGATGAGATAGGTGGAGGTGGTCTTGCCGCTGGTGCCGGTCACGCCGATCATGGTCATCTCGCGGGCCGGATGATCGAACCAGTTGCCGCCCATGGCGGCCAGTGCCTTGCGGCTGCTGTCCACCACCACATAGGGGATGCCCTCCACGGGGCGCTCCACCACGGCGCAGACAGCGCCCTTCTCCGCGGCCATGGGGACGAACTTGTGTCCGTCCACCGCCTCGCCGGAGATGGCGACGAAGATGTCGCCTGCTGCGGTGGTGCGGGAGTCATAGCTGACGCCGGTGATGTCCATGTCCATATCCGCCGTGGCGGAGAGGATGTGCAGGCCGTGAAGCAAGTCTTTCAGTTTCATGGTCATATCTCCTTTTGTTCCGTATTGTTGGAAAACGCAGTCAGCGTCTATGATACCATTTACAGGGGTGGAAGAAAACGACGGATCGTGCTTACATTTTGCAAAAACTGCCCTCGTTTTCGGTGCTTTCTCAGTCTCTTACCGCCGTGTCGCCCAGACGCACGGTGATGACGGTGCCCGCCTCCACCTGCGTGCCGTGCTCGGTCTCCTGCGAGAACACGCGCACCGTACCGGATTCGGTTCCGGTGGTGCCGGTGAAGCGGAGGAAGAGTCCGGAGTTTGCCATGACGGCATTGGCCTCCGAGGGGGTCATACCCACCAGATTGGGCACGGTGCACAGCTCCGTAGGCTTCTCGGCATCGAGATAGAGCACCACCGTGGACTTGCCGGGGATCAGCACGCCGCCGATGGGCGTCTGGTCGGTGACGGTCTCGCCCTCACCCACCACGCGGCAGGCAAAGCCGCGCTCGGTGAGCTTGGACTTGGCCTCCTCAAGACCCATGCCGATGACGCTGGGAACGGTGGTATCGATACCCAGCAGCTCCTCGGCGCTGTAGCTGGGCTCAAGACCCAGATAGGGGAGGATCTCGGCCATAATGGCGCTGGAATAGGGGGCCACCATGTTGCCGCCGGAGACGTATACGCCGGTGCTGCGGCTGGGGGTATCCATGGTGATGAGCATCATGATCTCGGGATCGTCGGCGGGTGCAAAGCAGACGAAGGAGACCACCACGTCGCCGGTCTGGCCCTTATCGGCCGTACCGGTCTTGCCGCCGATGCGGTAGCCGGCCACCTGTCCGTTCTTGCCGGTGCCCTTCTCCACCACGTATTCCAGACACTCCCGCACCGTGGCGGAGGTCTCCTCGGAGATCACCTGACGGATGGGGGTGGCATCGTGGCGGTAGAGGACGTTGCCGTCGCTGTCGCGGCTCTCGGAGACCAGATACGGCTCGTAGAGATAGCCGCCGTTGATGCAGGCCGCCTGCGCCGCGATCAGGTTCAGCGGCGTGACGGTAAAGTTCTGTCCGAAGGCGTAGCAGGCCAGATCCAGCTGGGTAAAGGCGTTGGGATCGGCGAACACGCCGGTGGCCTCGCCGCCTAAGTCCACGCCGGAGGTGCCCATCAGGCCGAAGGACTGGAGATAGTCGTAGAAGGTGTTGGTACCCAGCCCCAGACCGTAGGAGATAAAGGCGGGGTTGCAGGAATTGCCCACCGACTGCATCAGCGTCTGCGTACCGTGTCCTTCCTTCTGGGAGCAGTGGATGGTGTAATCGGAGATCACCGTATGACCCGAGCAGTAGGCGGTGGTGTTCAGATCCACCACATTCTCTTCCAACGCCGAGGCCAGCGTGATGATCTTGAAGGTGGAACCGGGCTCATAGGTATCGTTGAGGCACTTGTTGCGCCACTGCTTCAGCTGCGCCTCGGCCTCGGTGATCTCGCCCCGCTCCATCTGCTCCAAAAGCGTCTGGTCGGTAACGGTGGCAAAGTCGTTCAGATCGTAGTTGGGATAGGAGGCCATGCCCAGAATGGCGCCGTCCGTCACCCGCAGAACAACGCCCGCCGCGCCATTGGCAGGGGAGAAGGCGTCGCACATCTCCTCGATGCCCTTTTGCAGGTAATACTGCACCGTGGCATCCAGCGTCAGGTCGAGGTTCTCGCCGTGTTCGGGGGAGAAGTACTGGGAGTACTGGTGGAGCATATCGTTGCCCAGATTATCCTTGGCGGTGACCACCAGACCGGACTTGCCCTGCAGGTTCTCCTCGTACTGTGCCTCCAGACCGTACAGACCCGTGTAGTCGGTACCCACGAAGCCGATGACGTGGGAGGCCAGATTGCTGTAGGGGTAATAGCGCTTGGCATCGGTGGAGAGATAGATGCCGTGTACGCTGTATTCGTTGATGAACTCCCGCACCCGGTCGGCGACGTCCTCCTCCACGCGGTAGGCCAGCACCTCGTACTCGGAGAAGGTGCGCTCCATCTTCTTGTAGATGCTCTCCTCGGAGATTTCGAGGATCTCTGCGAGCGTCTCGGCCAGCAGCGTTTTCGTCCATTTGGCGGGCTTTTCCGTGTCCTTGAGCTGCTTTTCCAGCTCCAGCGGGGAGAGGAACACCGTCTCGGCGGTGGAGGAGATGGCGAGGATATTGCCCGAGGCATCGTAGATGGTGCCGCGGGAGGCCGTGACCACCGTGGAGCGCGTCTGCTGGCTCACCGCCTCGGACTGCAGCTCTTCATGGCGCAGGATCTGCAGGGAGAAGAGCTTGCCGAAGAGCAGCACGAACATACCCACACCCATAATGAGCATGAGCACGAAGGTACGGCGCTGGATCACGCGGTTTGCACGGCGGATATTCTCGTCTTTTCTGTTGTGTTTTGGGGTGGAAAATGCCACGGCAGAACCTCCAAAATCGTCGAAAGGGGTACACTTGCACCATTTATAAAGGCCAAGCAAGGAGCAAGAAGGAACCCCTTCTTACTCCTTGCATATCATCTTAGAAACTATACGCCGACCTCATCGGAAAAATTCCACTACCGATACGGCGCTTTGGCGCACGTCGGCAAAGACCCGGGCGGTCACACCCGGCTCACCGGAGTAAACCACGGCGGTATCGCTGCCGCTGAGGTCGATGTACTGGATCTGTCCCGAGGTGGGCTTGGACATACCGGCCGCCTCGGCAGTAGCCTTGATGGTGGCCAGATCGAATGTCTTTTCATACTCCGTCAGCAGTGCCACATGCTCGGTCTGCAGCGTGCTGAGATCATTGTTCAGCCGGGAGACGGAGGCGGAGGCGGCGGTGAGCTGCACATAGCCCAGCAGCAGCACCATCACCAGCGCACACATGGTGACGATGCCGCCCATCACGAGGGCGGAGGGACGGGTCTTGGCCTGCGCGCGGGTCTGGCTGCGCTGACGCTGCACCGGCTCTGCCTTGCGCTCGGTGTGGCGCTGGGGCATGGTGCCGGCCTCTTCCAGCTGGCGCTCCCGTACCAGAGCGTCCAGATCATAGGCGAGGCTGCCGTAGACAGCAGCGCCGCTGTGACGATATTTCTGTGCCACGGAAACCCCTCCTTTATCGATGATATTGCTTACAGCTTTTCCGCCACACGCAGCTTGGCACTGCGCGCGCGGGGATTGTATGACAGTTCCTCCTCACCCGATACGATGGGCTTGCGGGTGAGAAGCTTCATCTTCGGCTTCTTGCCGCAGACGCATACGGGGAAATTGGGCGGGCAGGTGCAGCCGGTGGCCAGCTCCTGCATCGTCTTTTTAATGATGCGGTCCTCCAGCGAGTGGAAGGAGATCACTGCCAGCCGTCCCCCTACATTGAGTGCGTCGGCTGCCGCCTGCAGCATGGGGGGCAGTGCATCCAGCTCGCCGTTGACGGCGATGCGGATGGCCTGAAAGCTGCGCTTGGCGGGGTGCTGTTTCTCCCGCAGTGCCGCGGCGGGCATGGAGGACTTGATGATGTCCACCAGCTGTGCCGTGGTCTCAATGGGGGCTGTCTCTCTTGCTTTGCAGATGCCCTTGGCGATGGCGGGTGCGTAGCGCTCTTCACCGTAGTCGAAGAGAATGCGCCGCAGCTCCTCATAGGGCCACTCGTTTACCACGTGCCGCGCCGTCAGGAAGGCGGTGCGGTCCATGCGCATATCCAGAGGCGCATCGTTCATGTAGCTGAAACCCCGCTCCGCCTCGTCCAGCTGCGGGGAGGATACGCCCAGATCAAAGAGCATACCGTCCACGCCGCGGATACCCAGGTCGCGGAGAATTTCGTCCAGTCGATCGAAGTTGCTGTGCACCAGCGTGACCCGATCCATGTATTCGGCCAACCGCTCCTTCGCCGCCTCGATGGCGCTCTCGTCACGGTCGATGGAGATGAGCCGTCCCGTCGTCAGGCGGCGGGCGATCTCCAGCGAGTGTCCGGCGCGGCCCAGTGTGCCGTCGATATAGATGCCGTCGCCGCGGATGTTCAGACCATCCAGACATTCATCCAGCAGAACGGGACGGTGTCCGTAATGGAGATCCTGCGCTACGTCGTGTACCAGTTTCTCGCTCACAGGCCCAGCTCCTCCATCGCGGTCTCCAGATCGCCGCTGTCAAGGGCGGCGCTTTCCAGCTCAGCCCAGCGCTGGGCGTTCCAGATCTCCACACGGTCGAAGCTGCCGATGACCACTACCTCTTTTTCGAGGTTGGCATACTCCCGCAGCTTGGCGGGCAGGAGAATACGGCCCTGTCCGTCGGGCTCACAGTCAGCGGTGAGGGCGAACATGGCGCGCAGGCGCTTGACCTCGGAGTAGTTCATGGTGCGGAGCTTGTCCATAAAGGCGGCCCAGCTCTCGTCGGAATACACGCTCAGACAGTGGTTCTGACCCACCGTCACGTGGAAGGTGCTGCCCAGCTCTTCACGGAGCTTGGCAGGGATGAACAGACGGCCCTTGGCGTCGATGGTATGTGCGTAATGACCGGTCATGTTCTCACCTCCTCGCCAGCAGCGTTGAACCGGTTTTTTGGGAAAACCGTGGGAAACTTCCCCACAAATAGGGGCACTAACCCCACATTTCCCCACCTATGGACTTAGTATACATAATGTAAAAAAAGATTGCAAGAAAAAGTTTTTATGCAAAAGGGGAGAAAATCGCCTGAAATCGCCATTTTTTGCCACAAAAAATGCGAAAAATAAAACGCCTGTTTCAGAAAAAACAGACGAAAAAAGTCGGGACACAACATCTTGTGTCCCGACCGGATAAAGCTACAATATATCGGATATTAGAAGATTTAGAGAAATTCTACCCGAGTTTTTGTCAGTTTTTCACAAAGGATTATTTGCCCTCGCCGGTGGCATTCTGGCGTAGGTGAGCCTGTGCTGCCTGCATCTGCTCCTGAGAGACGGTGCGGAACTGTGCGCGGGAGGTCTGCAGCTCGGCCAGAGCCGTCTGGATGGCCTCTTCGGTGCGGCGCAGCGCATCCTCGGTGTAGGTGTTGGCCACGCGGTAGAGCTCACGGCTGCGCTCCTCGGCGCGGCGGATGATGTCGTTGCCCTTGGCCCGGGCCTGCTGGATGATCTCGCTCTCGGAGACGATGGTCTTGGCATCCAGCTCGGCCTGACGCATCATCTTGTCCACTTCCTTCTTGGCGCCGGCCACATACTCGTTGCGGGCGGCGATGAGCTCCTTGGCCTTCTTCAGCTCCAGAGGGAGCTTGCCGCGGATCTCGTCGAGGATATCCAGTGCCTCGTCACGGTTGATGGTGCATTTTTCGGCGCTGAAAGCCACGCTCTTGGCATCGTCGATCATGCTGTAGAGCATATCGAGCAATCTCTGTACATCCTTCTCTTCCATTGCTCAGTCCCGTCCTTTCATCAGTTCCTCCGCGACGACCGCGGGAATATACTTCTCAAGGGGTTGGTTATAGCGGATCATCTCCCGCGCCATGGTGGAGCTGAAGTGCTCGAATTCGGCGCTGGCGGGCAGGAACACCGTCTCCAGTGTGGGCTCGATCCCGCGGTTGATGCGGGCCATCTGCATTTCCGAATCGAAGTCCGTCACGTTGCGCACGCCCTTGATGAGAATGCGGGCACCCTTCTCTCTGGCGTAGTCGGCCAGAAGTCCGGAGAAATCCTCGGCCTCTGCGTTGGGGATATGGGCGATGGCCTTCTGAATCAGTTCCAGCCGCTTCTCGCGGGTAAACATGGGCTGCTTCTTGTCGCAGTTCACCATCACGCACACGAACACCTTCTCAAAACAGGCGGCGGCGCGCTCGATGATATCCAGATGCCCCAATGTAATGGGATCGAAGCTGCCGGGATAGATGGCGATACTCATTCCTGATCCTCGTTTCCGCTGCGATGATACACACTCAGCTTGATCTTGCCGTAGCGGTACTCCCGATACAGCGAGTAGGGAGGCGCCACCTCGGGCAGCACGGTGTCCACGGCGCTCTCTGCGACAATTATACCATGTTCTCGACAAATGTCAAACGCTGTGATCTGCTCCAGAGCCTGTCCCAGCAGGTTGGAACCGTAGGGCGGATCGAGGAAGATGATGTCGAACTTCTCGCCGCTCTTGAGGTAGGCCATGCCGTCGCCGCAGCGGACGGTGGCCAGATCGCTCAGACCGCAGATCTGCAGGTTGTCGCGGATCAGGGCGGCGGCATCCTTGCGCTGGTCGATAAACACGCACTCACGGGCGCCGCGGCTCAGTGCCTCGATGCCCAGCTGACCGGTACCGGCAAACAGATCCAGCACACGGCGTCCTTCAATATCGAACTGCAGGATGGAAAACAGGCTCTCCTTCACCTTGCCGGTGGTGGGGCGGGTCTCCATACCCTCCAGCTCCTTCAAGCGTCTGCCGCGGGCAGAACCGGTAATCACTCTCATAGTACTATCCTCGTTTCTTACGTTGTTCCATAGGGGTCGAACTGCTCGAAAATCACGCAGCAGCCCTCTTTTTCAGCCTCGGCCATCTCCCGCCGATCGGTGACGGTCCAGCTGAATTCTTTCACTTTATAGAGCTTGCGGCACAGCTTCAGCGCAAGGCAGTTGCGGTCGCAGAAGCGGTAGGCGATAAAGTCGGGTCGGGTGAGAAAATTGGTCAGCAGGTTGCCCAGCAGCCACAGCACGAACTTGCTTTGTCCGCCGCCGTCGCCGTGGCGCAGGAATTTCTCGCTTAACTGTCCCCGGACGATCTCGTCACGGTTTCGCTTGAGCCACATGAGGCAGCGGGGATCGAAGGACTCGATGCAGTAGAGCACCTTGTACCGATCCAGCTCCGCCACCGCCGCAGCGGTGAGGGCGTCGTGGTTGCCGCGCTCGGCCTTGAGCTCGACGACGAGGGGTGCGCGGCCCTCGAACAGGGCCAGCACCTCGCCCAGCAGCGGGATGCGCTCGTCGGTGCCCTCGAGGCGGTAGTGCTTCAAGTCCTCCACCGTCAGATCCTCGATGTCCACGTCCACACCCGCCGTCCGCAGCAGGGAGGCGTCGTGGATGACCGCCAGATTGCCGTCGGCCATGAGATGCACATCCAGCTCCGCGCCGCAGAAATTGTCCAGTGCGCGGCGGAAGGCCGCCATGGAGTTCTCGGGTACGGAGGGCTTGTCGTGGAGTCCCCGGTGTGCGTAGCGGAAGGCGGAGAGGGTTTTCAGTGTCGGGTGGTTCTTGCGGCACTGCAATGCCAGAAACCACAGCTCTGCGGCGATGATGAGCACCAGTACGATACAGATTGCCGTTGTCATTCCGATGCCTCCGTATCCTCCATGACGGTGGGCACATCCACGGCGGGCGTGCTGTCACCGTGACGGACGAACCACATGGTGAGGAAGGCCAGTGCCACGAATACGGCGGCGTAGGGGAACAGGACGCGCATACCCATCTTGTCCATCAACAGACCCGAGAGCATGGGCGTGGCGATCTGTGCCGCCATGGAGGCGGTGTAGTAAAGGCCCGTATACTTGCCCACGTTGCCGCCCGATGCCAGCTCCACCACCATGGGGAAGGAGTTGACATTGATGGTGGCCCAGCCGATGCCTGCCAGGATGAAGAGGACGTTCATCACCATGGCAGGGCTGTTGGCGCCGATGAAGCAGGCACCTGCAAAGGCCGCTGCCAGCATGACGATGCCGGCCTGAATGGCCTTTTTGCGGCCCACCTTGGAGGAGATGATGCCCACCGGCAGATAGGCGATGATGGCCGCCGCCTGCGCGATGATGAGGGTCAGGTTATAGTCCTTATGGAGAATGTTGCTGGCATAGACGCTGTACTTGCTGATAACGGCATTATAGCCGAAGAACCACATGACGATACTGAGCATGATGAACAGCAGCGAGCGGCGCTCGGCGGGGGAGAGCTTGCGCTGGGCGGCTTTGCCCTCGGCGTCGGCCTCCTCGATGCCCTGTTCAATGCTGGCCTGCTCCATCTCCGCGCTCCAGCGGGGCTCACGGACACTCAGCAGGAAGATGACCAGCGAGGCCAGCATCAGCGCGGCCACCACGCCGAAATAGCCGATATAGCTCATCATGGCGTTTTTCGTGGCGGCGGTGGCGAACACGATGCCCAGCGCCAGCACCAGAATACCGCCCACGGCGCCCATGAGATTGATGACGGCGTTAGCCTTGGAGCGCAGGGGCTTGAGCGTCACATCGGGCATCAGTGCCACGGCGGGGGAGCGGAACACAGCCATCGACAGCAAAATGAAGAACAGCAGCACCACAAACACGATCAGCGTGGAGGGGTTCTGCGCCGTTATATCGTGGACATAGGCCTGACGGGCGGGCACCACGAAGTTGGTGTACTCGCTGTTGGTGACCCATTCACCCTCCTGCTCCAACTGTGCGGTGATGGCGGTGAATTCGTCGGCGCTGAAACGCTCACCCAGCACGAAGTACTGGCCGCCGGGAGTCATCAGCTCCGTGTCCTTCTCGGCCTCGTAGATGATCTGCAGTCCTGCGGGGTCATCCACCTCCGACACGGCGGAGATGTTCTTCAGCTGTGCGTTGTCGGCAAAGCTCAGAGCGATGAGCAGCACGGCGGCGCAGAGGGTACCCACCACGATGAAGGGGGTGCGCCGTCCTGCGCGGCTGCGGCACTTGTCCGACAGTGCGCCGAACAGGGGCAGCAGCACCAGTGCCAGCACGTTGTCGGCAGCCATGATGACGCCGGACAGCGCCTGAGACATACCGAACTTGTTGGTCAGGATCATGGGGATGATGGCATCGTAAGCCTGCCAGAAAGCGCAGATGAGGAAGAAGGCAAAACCCACCAGAATCGTGCGTTTGTAGTTCAGTTTCATGCGTGATCCTCCATTTGACGGTACAGTTGGGAGATGTCCTCCATCACCCACGTGGGACGGATGTTCATATCTTCGATATCCTGCCGTGTGCCCTCACCCGAGAGGACGAACACGGTGTCGATGCCGGCGTTGATGCCGCAGGCGATGTCGGTATACAGCCGATCACCCACCATGACGGCCTCGTGGGGTGCAAAACTCGTTCTGGAAAGGGCCAGATGCACCATGTCGGGCTGCGGCTTGCCCAAAAAGCGAGGCTCGCGGCCTGTGGCCCGTGTCAGCATCTGGCAGAAGCTGCCGCAGTCGGGCACATAGCCGTAGGCGGTGGGGCAGACCCAGTCGGGATTGGTGGCCAGCCACGGAATGTCGCGGCCCAGAAGAATGCAGCTGTCCTCCAGCTTTTGAAAGGTCAGCTCCCGATCAAAGCCCCACAGCAGCAGGTCGATCGCATCGTCCAGCCTGTCCGTTACGGCGATGCCGGCCTCCGCCAGCTGACGGCGAAAAGAGGCGGTGCCTGCGGTGTAGCAGCGGGCGGCGGGGAACTCCTTCTTCAGCACGGCGATGGTGGCATCCACCGAGGTGAGGAAATCCTCTGCCTCGGCCTCGATGCCCAGACGGCGCAGCTTCGATACGTAGTCCTCCACGCCCCGGGAGGAGTTGTTGGTCAAAAAGAGGTAGCGCCCGCCCCGCGCCTTCACGGCGGCGAGAAAGTCCAATACGCCGTCAAACAAGTTGTCATCTAAGTAAAGCGTCCCGTCCATATCCAGCAAAAACAGCTTTTTCTCAGCCAGTGACACGGTGCATCGACCTCCTCATACGCATACTTTCTCTAATACCACACAATACCACGATTTGCGAGTATAGGCAATATTTTTCTCCCTGAAAGGGCATACTACATGAAAAATTGCGAGGTGAGCCAATATGGAAATCAAGAAATTAGGCCGCGTGATGCATTTTGCGCGGGGCGTCAGCGTCCTCTCCTGCGGCGCGGTAGGGGGCAAGCAGGAGGGGGAAGGACCCTTGGGCCGTCACTTTGACCACATCGACACCGACTCCTTCTGCGGCTGTCGGACGTGGGAGCAGGCCGAGTCGGAGCTGCAGCGCCGGGCACTGGAAACGGCGCTGGAAAAGGGCGGCATGGCGGAAACGGATGTGGACGCGGTGCTGACGGGCGATCTGCTGAACCAGTGTGTCGGGGGCAGCTTTGCATTGCGCAACGAGCCCCTGTCCGTGGCGGGTCTGTACTCGGCCTGTGCCACCATGGGGGAGGGGCTGGTGCTGTCCTCGCTCCTGATCGCGGGCGGCGCGATGAAAACGGCGGCGGTGATGGCGTCGTCCCACTTCTGTGCCGCCGAGCGGCAGTACCGTATGCCGCTGCCCTACGGTTCTCAGCGCAGCCCCACCGCCCAGTGGACGGCCACGGCGGCGGGCTGCTGTATTCTGGGCCGCGAGGGCGACGGCCCCTACGTGACCCACGCGTTGTTGGGCCGCATCGTGGACATGGGGATCACCGATGCCACCAACATGGGCGCGGCCATGGCGCCTGCCGCCATCGATACGCTGACGACCCTGTTCCGCCACACCCACACCAAGCCCCAGGACTACGATCTCATCGTCACGGGCGATCTGGGAAAGATCGGTCACAGCATCGTCTCGGATCTGATGGGGCGGGACGGCTTTTTGATGGACGAGCGCTATACCGACTGCGGCTTGCTGCTCTACGACCGCAAAAAGCAGGATATGCACGCCGGCGGCAGCGGCGCCGGATGCAGCGCCTCGGTGCTGTGTGCCTATCTCCTGCGGGGCATGGCCGCAGGCCGCTGGCAGCGCATCGTCTTTGCCCCCACGGGCGCGCTTCTGAGCCCCACCACCACATTTCAAAAGCAGAGTATCCCCGCCGTGTGCCACGCGGTGGTGTTCTCCACTCAAAACTAAGGAGGAAAGAATATGATCGATTATCTCTGGTGTTTTCTCTGCGGCGGCGTCCTCTGCCTCATTGGCCAGATCCTTGTTGACCGCACGAACCTGACGCCCGCCCGCATTCTGACAGGCTATGTGGTCGCGGGGGTGTTGCTCACCGCCGTGGGCATCTACGAGCCGGTAAAAGAGTTGTGCGGCGCAGGTGCCACCGTTCCCCTGACAGGCTTTGGCTACTGCCTTGCCAAGGGGGTAGAGGAGGCGGTGGACAAGGACGGTTTCCTCGGTGTTTTCAGCGGCGGCTTCACCGCCTCGGCCTGCGGCATTGCTGCCGCTGTCGTGTTCTCGCTGCTCTTTGCCCTCCTCTTCCGCCCCAAAGAGAAGCGGTGGTGAGGAAAGTCACTTGAAAAAAAGCGGCGAGTGTGCTATACTTCCCTCAAGAGTTACCTTGCGCTAACCGAGAAAGGAAGTGAAGGGCCATGAAGGAAAAATTCGCCGTCACGGGCATGACCTGCGCCGCCTGCTCTGCCCATGTAGAGCGGGCCGTATCGAAGCTGGATGGTGTGACCGAGGCCTCGGTGAACCTGATGCTGGGTTCGCTGTCGGTGCAATATGATGAGCAGAAAGTGACCGCCGACGATATTATCGCCGCCGTCGTTTCGGGGGGCTACGGTGCCCAACGGGCTGATGAGACGGAGAAGCGGGACTTGGATGATGAGAATTCCCGCCAGATCCGCGCTATGCGCCGTCGCCTTGTGTGGTCGCTGGTGTTCTTGCTGCCCCTGTTCTATCTGGGTATGGGCCACATGATGGGTCTGCCCATCCCCGCGGTATTCATGGAAAAGCCCATGCTTTACGCCCTTGTACAGCTGGTGCTGACGGTGCCCATCCTCATCTTCAACCGCACCTATTTCACCGTGGGCTTTTCCCGCCTTGTGAAGCTCTCGCCCAATATGGACACGCTGGTGGCCTTGGGCGCTGCATCAGGCCTCGTCTACAGCTTTATCCAGATGGGTCTGCTGGCCGCAGGACGGGCAGAAGGCGGTATGCTCCATCTCTATTTCGAGTCGGCGGGCATGATCTGCACGCTGGTGACGGTGGGCAAGTTCCTGGAGACCCGCTCCCGCGGCAAGACCACCTCTGCCATCTCGGCGCTGTTGGCGCTGGTGCCCGCCTCGGTGGTGCTCAGACGCGAGGGCCGCGAGGTCACCGTCAGCGCCGATGCCGTCCGTGTGGGCGACACGGTCATCGTCCGACAGGGCGGCACCGTGGCCGTGGACGGCGTGGTGTGCGCAGGCGGCGGCTCGGTGGACGAATCCGCCCTTACAGGCGAGAGTATGCCTGTGGAGAAGGCCGTGGGCGATACCGTCACCTCTGCCACCACCCTCCGCAGCGGCTACTTAGAGTTCACCGCCACGGCGGTGGGAGAGGACACCACCTTGTCTCAGATCGTCCGTTTGATGGAGGAGGCCGCCTCGGGCAAGGCCCCCATCTCCCGTCTGGCCGATAAGGTCAGCGGCATCTTCGTCCCCGTGGTCATCACCATTGCGCTGATTGCGGCGGTGCTGTGGGGTACGCTGGGCGGGCAGGATATCCACTTCTGCCTCTCTATCGCCATCGCTGTGCTGGTGATCTCCTGCCCCTGTGCGCTGGGACTGGCCACCCCCGTGGCCATTATGGTGGGCACGGGCAAGGCCGCCGAGCAGGGTATCCTCATCCGCTCTGCCGCCGCGCTGGAGCTGATGGGCCGCGTGAAAACGGTGGTGCTGGATAAGACCGGCACCGTCACCGAGGGCAAGCCGAAGCTGACCGACATGGCCTGCAACGGGATCGACGATACCGAACTTCTGCGCCTCGCCGCCGCGGTGGAAGCGCCCAGCGCCCACCCCCTGAGCCTCGCCGTATTGGATGCCGCCCGTGAGCGGGGCATCGACATTCCCGCTGTCACCGAGTTTGCCCAGCGTGAGGGCGGCGGTGTCAGCGCCGTGTGGGAACAGCACCGACTCTACGGCGGCAACGGCACATACATGACCGAACTGGGCGTGGAGATCGCCCCCTTCGAAAAACTGGCCGAGAGCTGGTCAGGCGAGGGCAAGACCGTACTCTACTTTGCCGCCGAACGCGTCCTGCTGGGCGTGCTGGCCGTGGCCGACACGGTGAAAGCAGACAGCGCCGCCGCCATTGCCGCCCTCCAAAAGAGCGGGCATAAGGTGGTGCTGCTGACGGGCGACAACGAGCGTACCGCCCGCGCCATCGCCGCACAGGTGGGCATTTCCGAAGTCCGCGCCCAAGTCCTCCCCGCTGACAAGGCGGCGGTGGTGGCACAGCTCCAAAAGAGCGGCGAGTTGGTGGCCATGGTGGGCGACGGCGTCAACGATGCCCCCGCACTGGTGCAGGCCGATGTGGGCCTTGCCATCGGGGCCGGCACGGATATTGCCATCCGCTCGGCCGATATCGTGCTGATGAAGAGCAGCTTGCAGGATGTCTCTGCCGCTGCCGACCTCTCCCGCGCCGTGCTGCGGAACATCCGCCAGAACCTGTTCTGGGCATTTTTCTACAATGTCATCGCCATCCCCGTGGCGGCAGGTGCGCTGTACCTGCCCTTCGGTATCGCCATGAATCCCATGCTGGGCGCGGCCTGTATGTCCTGCAGCTCCGTGTTCGTGGTGGGCAATGCCCTGCCTCTGCGCAGGTGGAAGAGCGCCGCGGAAAAACAGAATGAACGTATAGAAACGACAGGAAATACAATAGAAAGTGAGGAAATGATGATGAAAAAAGTGATGACCATTGAGGGTATGATGTGTATGCACTGCTCCGGCCGCGTGGATAAGGCCCTGAACGCACTGGAGGGTGTCTCCGCTGTGGTGGATCTGGAGGCCGGAACTGCCACCGTCACCGGTGCGGTCAGCGACGAAGTGCTCCGCAAGACCGTGGAGGATGCCGGCTACACCGTGGTGCGCATCGACTAAGGAATTGACACCGCCGCCGCCATAGGGTAAAGTGGAGGTAGAAAAACACCAAAACGGGGTGAAAGATATGAAAATCAGAAACGAATTGCTCTCCAAGGTGCGCACCTACGCGGGACATACCCCCCACGTGACCGCCGACACGCTGGATTGCTCCATGGGGGTGAACCCCTACGGCTTCCCCGAGGCGGTAAAAGAGGCATTCGCCGCCTTTGACCCTGAGCGATTCTATCACTATCCCTCCTCCGATGCCCCTCAGCAGGCCATCGTGGACTACTGGGCGGACTACGCCTTCATCGAGCCCGAGAACATCGTGCTGACAGACGGCAGTGTGTCGGCGCTGTACTTACTCTGCAACATCCTCGCCAAGAAGGGCGCAGAGGTCATGGGCTTCATGCCCACCTTCACCGACATGGTGGAGTACTCCCGCATGATGGCTATGCGCTACGTGGGCATCCCCGCACGGCAGGAGGACGGATGGCGCATGGAGGTCAGCGACTTGGTGGACGCCATCAGCGCCGATACCAGTTTGGTGTACATCGACCGCCCCAATAACCCCACAGGGCAGACATTGACCCTCGCCGAGGTGGAGCAGATTTTGGCAAGATGCGAGCAGTTGGGTGTCTACTGCATCGTGGACGAGGCCTACGGCGACTTCATCCCCCGTGAGGAGTCGGCGGTGACGCTAGGCCCTAAGTATAAGAACATCATCATCGTCCGCACCTTCTCCAAGGGCTTCGGCTTGGCAGGTCTCCGGGCAGGCTACATCATTACGACGCAGGATTTGATTCGCTATATTTCCAAGGTGTCCAACCCCTTCATGATGAGCGAACTGTCCCGCGAGATGGCGGCTGCCGCCTTGTCTGACCGCACCTATGGCGACTCTCACAGCGGCGATTTCATCGCCATGAAAACCGCCCTTCGCGCCGCCTGCGGCGACAACCTCACCATGGCCTGCACCGATGACCGCGTGCCCATCTGCCTGCTGCAGCACCGCGATGAGCGGCTCGACTTGCAGGAAGAGCTGATGAAGCACGGTGTCCTGTGCTGCTCGGGCACGGAGTTTGAGCCTATGGAGCGCAACAGTGTCCGCCTCCGCGTACCTCGCGCCGAGGAGATGGGAAAGCTCCTCGCCGCTATCGAAGCGGTAGGTAGAGGAGAATAAAAAAGAACATAAAAATCCCCGAACCGACGGTTCGGGGATTTTTTGTTGTAATTTTCTTACTTCTTGGGAGCCTTGATGCGGTTGAGCTTGCGGTTGATCGCCAGCAGCTCTTCCTTATCGAAGCTGATGTTGACCATGCCGATCATGGAGGTCAGGCGCAGAACGGTGAAGCCGCCCAGCATCTGGCCCATGCCCTTGATGCCCTTGAGATCGATGGAGAAGCCGCCGCTTTTCTTCTCTTCGTCGGCCTTGGGCTTCTTGTTGGCATCCATCTTTTTCTTGATGGACAGTGCCATACCGGCCATCCACAGCTTGCCGCGGAAGGTGGCCATGATATCGCCCATCTTGGAGTTGAGGCTGAAGTAGCCCTCGCGCTCTGTGATGTCGAACCAGTTGAGGATGGCGCCCTCTTCCTTCATGCGGTAGTCCTCGTTGAAGGTGTCCACCTTGCGGATGACGCTCTCGTCGCGGTACTCGCCGGCCACGGCCTCCAGCTTTGTCTCGCCGGCATTGGGCACGTCGAAGTAGAAGAAGTGGTCCTCGGCTGCCTTCTTGCCGAGGCTCACGCCGTTGGCGAAGAGCTCCACCTCGGGCAGGTTGGAGTACACCGTCACCTTCGTCACATCCTCCACGCGGTCGATGTAGCGCTTGGAGCACAGGTGGACGAAGGGCTCGTCGCTGAGCCATGCCTTGTAGGCGTAGAAGGAATCCTTCTTATACTTGCGGTCGAAGGTCACCAGACCCTTGTGGTTCTGGCCGTTCTCGCCGCCCTCGGCGCGGGCATCGGCGCCGAAGTCGAACATATTCCACACGTGGGTGGCCCACAAATACTTGCGGGGGAACAGCTGGCGGATCAGCTCCTCATGGTAGAAGGACTGATACTCCTCGGTGTAGTCACCCTGAGTGGGCTTGGAGGTGTGCCAGTTGAGCGCCTCGCAGCCGTACTCGGAGCAGCCGATGGGAATGGTGGGGTGCATGGCGTGGAACTTATCGAACCAGGGGCCGTTCATGCTGGTTTCGCCGCCGTACCAGCCGAAATAGTGGTTGTAGGAGACGACGTCCGGAATCTGCACGTAGGGATCGTTGATGTCGCAGGGGGACACGCAGGCGATCACGGTCGGACGGGTTTTATCCATCTCGTGGCAGAGGTCGTTGAGGATTTT
>JAFYVA010000120.1 GCA_017549325.1 Oscillospiraceae bacterium | reverse complement strand
CGGCGCTGACCCATGCCCTCGGCGCGGAAGCGCTCATCCTCATCGACGCGCTGGCGGCGCAGTCGGTGGAGCGGCTCTGCACCACGGTGCAGCTTGCGGACAGCGGACTGACCCCCGGCTCCGGCGTGGGCAATCACCGCATGGCGCTGAATCGTGAGACTCTCGGCGTGCCTGTCATCGCCGTGGGCGTGCCGACGGTGGTGGAGAGCGGAAGCCTTGTGATGGATCTGCTGGAGGAAGCGGGTGCTCCCCTGCCCCGCCGCGACACCCTGCGGGAGGGCTTTTTTGTGACTCCGAAGGACATCGACGCAATGGTCACGCAGCTCTCCCGCCTCATCGGCTGGAGCATCAATGCGGCGGTACTGGGACTCAGCGCGGAAGAAAGTGCCGCATTGCTCGGCTAGTGCCGTTGGACTAAAACGCTGCAGGAACGAATTTCTCGCCGTCGAAGCAGAGCTGATGGGTGAAGCCTGCGGCTTTTGCCAGCTCCACAGCCTGCTCGTAGGCGCAGTCAAGATCGGGGGCATTGTGGCAGTCACTGTTGATGAGGATGCCGCAGCCGCGAGCACGGATCTCTTCCAGAATCCAGCGGGAGGGATAGGGGGTCTTGCGATAGCCACGGGCAATGGCGCCTGTGTTGATCTCGAAGATCGCCCCATCCTCTGCAAGGCGATCCAGCGCCGCCATGACGGCAGCGCGGTAGCGGGGATGGCTTTCGTCAAAAACTGTGCCATCCTCATCGAATTTCCGCAGCAGATCGAAGTGCCCCACGATCTCGCCGCCCGTCACGCGGAGCACATCTCCCACAAGGGAGAAGTAGCGTTCCGCATAGGCGTAGGGATCGCCGCCGAAGTAGGTGTTGATGATGTAGCGGGTCTCCTCGGCGCTTTTGTCTACGCAGAGGTGTTCCTCGCCGGAGCTTACGAAATGGACGGAGCCGAGGGCGTAATCATAGCCCGCTGCTCGTTTTCCCGAGAAATAATCCTGCTCGATGCCGAGGAAGATGCGGAGGGCATCGCCATATCGTTCCCGCTCTGCCAGCACGGCGGCGCGATAGCGCTGCTCCTGTTCTTCCGTCATGCCGCAGGGGTCAAAGGGCAGGTAGCTGTGGCCTGTGAAGCCGAGATGGGTCAGCCCCTTTTGTTTCGCTGCCGCCGCCATAACGGCGGGGGCATCATTGCCGTCGCAAAAAATACTGTGGGTGTGGAAATTTGCTTTCATCGGAAAACTCCTTTCGGATACAAAACTACCCCCGCACGCTTGGGACGAGCGGGGGCAGTGTGCCTATTACAGATAATTCATGGGGTTGCGTCTCTCGCCGTGCCAGCGCACCTCAAAGTGGCAGTGGTTGCCGCTGGTGTTGCCGGTGCGGCCCATCTTGGCGATCTGTTCACCCTTGTGGACCTTGTCGCCCTTGCTCACGAGGAGCTTGCTGTTGTGGCCGTAATAGGTCTCAAAACCATTGCCGTGATCAATGATGACGAGATAGCCGTAGGTACCCATCCAGCCTGCGTGGGTGACGGTACCGCCATCTGCTGCGTAAATGGGAGTGCCTGCACGGTTTGCAATGTCGATACCGCCGTGGTAGTTGTAGCGACCCCAGAGGTTTCTGCCGCCGTAACGGCTGGTGACATTACCGGTACAGGGCCAGCGGAAGCTGCCGGTGGGATGCCAGGTGGGTCTGGGTTTGGTACCTGCCGCCTGAATTTCCGTCACAGGATCGGTGAGGGTGGTGTAGGAACGAACCACGCGGTCGATCTCTTCACCGTTCTTATAGGTCACGTCCGCAAGAACGTCTGCCTTGCCATAGACACCGGGAGAGAGAACCTTGGTGTCACCCTTGTACATGGTCTTGTCTTCCTTGTACTCCACCTCGTAGGGGACATCCGAGAGATAGTGCTGCTGCTCGGTAAAGGTGACGGTGAGATAAGGCACAGCGGCAGAAAGAACCAGCGTATCGCCCGCATGAAGATTATTCATGTTGTAACCGGGGTTGAGCTTGAGTAGCTCATTACTGGTCATGTCGTTCTTGCTGGCGATGCGGGACCAAACGTCACCCGCCTTAACGGTGTAGGTGATTTCCTCTTCATGGGTGCTGTTGAGGGTCTCCGCAATTTTACTTACGCTCATGAGCTTGCTCGTGGGGACATAGCCGCTGCGGATCTCCACATTTTCCTCAAAATCACAGGAAACGGTGTATTCCGTGGTGTAGGCATATTTCAGCTGCTGCAGCAGGTCGTCCAGCACATAGTCATACTCGGTGGCGCAGATCAGCTCATCGTTGATATAAAGACCGTGACCCTTGGTGATCAGACCGATGCGCTCTGCAAGAAGATTTTCCAGATCCTCCGCACCGATCACCTCGGTACGCATCACCAGCGTTGTCTCGGTGGTGATATCGCTGCGGCTCAGCGTATAGTGACCGCCCACCGTGTCCTGCGCCGCCATTTCAATGGAGCGTATGGCGATATTGGTATCTTCGCTGTGGCGAACCGTGCCAAGGACCTCGCCGCGGAAGCTGACGATGG
>JAFYVA010000119.1 GCA_017549325.1 Oscillospiraceae bacterium | reverse complement strand
TCTGCCACAGGCAGCGGCGAGGCATCCGACTACCCACGAACTTGGCGGGCCGACGGCCCGGAAAAATAGGTAGCGCCAACATTGAAGAGACATCCATTTGGGTGTCTCTTTTCTTTTGCTTGTTTCGAAGGAGGCATAAGCGAGCAAGCTCGCAACACGTCGTGTCAGCCGTTTTGCCGCCCCTGTTCGGGGCTGCAAAAGCGGGACACTCCTTTCGGATGCGCTCGCCTTCATCTGCCACAGGCAGCGGCGAGGCATCCGACTACCCACGATACTTGGCTGGAGACGGCCCGGAAAAATAGGTAGCGCCAACACTACAAACACCACGCGAAAGCGTGGTGTTTGTAGTGTTTTTATTTAACTGCGAGGGGTCATACCCTCCCCCTCGCGCTCCCCCATGCAAGGGTGATAGCTGTTATCTCCGCAAGGAGAGGGGGTTCTTTTGTTTTGTTGGCCTTATTAAAATAGTTGGAGGGGAGGACTCTCCCCTCCAAACCTCCCCAGCCTGCGGTGGGGAGGAGAATTCTTATGCGCCTATTGGAGTGCGGTAAATAGCTCTCCCTCGCGCTCCCCCATGCAAGGGGGATAGATGGTATCTCCACAAGGGCTGTGGTGTCTTTTTTCGTGTTAACTTATAAGTAGTAGTGAATAGTGAAGAAGTGTCTTGTGCCCGCTTAAGCGGGCACTTTTTATTTTGTAGGGGTCGATGCCCACATCGACCCGTGAAGCGTAGCTGAGCAAGAACCCCTTGGGGTATCGGCCCGTTTAGCTTTTTGTTGCACTATTGTGAGTTGTATTGTATATTGAGAAAAGAAGGAGGTGTTATCGTTGCGTGATACAATGCATAATCCAAAACGCAAGGTGTACCATGAACACATCATTCTGCTGATTGAGGGGCGCCTTTTAATGCTTTTCTTTGTTGCCGGATTGATTTGGCTTTGGACGTTATTCATAAGAGACTGGTCTGATTCATTGCGCGAGAACATCTTTTCTATTCTATTCCTTTTAGCTATAACGGGGCTCGCGGCGATTGCTTTTTACGGATTTTGGTATCGCTGTTTTGGTCGCTTGATTATTGATGAAGATGAAATCATCTGGAAATGCCCCTTTATGAAGACACGGCGTTTACACAAAGATGAGATCCGCTATACTGGATTTGACTATCGGTTTAAGGGCGGCTCTTTGCGTGATATTACCACGATGGATATGGCGTATTTTTCGAAAAAACCATATCCTCAAGATGCTGTTAACAAAAGCTATAAGCTAAGAAACAGTGATGATTTCATCAAGTTTCACGCAAGCAAAAAGCTGTGTTTGCATTTGAGCGAATGGCTGCCCGAACCTAGGAGCCGTATATTCGACGCTGCATACGACAACTTTGTCAGAAAAGAGCGCCGTAGAAGAAAAAGAAGGTAAACGGCGGCGGGGTGTGGGCACCCCGCCCTACATAGTTGGAATGAGCTTTCGCTAACGATTATAGGGTAGAGAGCCTACTCCTTCCCCCCGCGGAACATTCCTGTTGCACGTTTCGTCTAATAAGTGTCTTATATAAAAAAAGGAGGCGGCTTATGAAAAGTTGGAAACTGATCGTGATCCCCATACTGCTTGTGATTCTCGCAGTGGGTGCTGCGCTCGCTATCAATGTGTGGAGTTCGGGCCGCGTTGTTCCCGGCAAACTTGCGCCGATCGAAGTGCGTATGCAGGGCGTTGCCGATTGGGCGAAGGCAGAGCAGGGCTTAGACCTGCTGGGCGAATATACCTTCGTCACCGTCTCCGAGATCGACAAGGAGCAGATCAAAGAACTGTATGCCTATCAGTTGTCGGACGGCTCGGTGTTCGGGAAATTCGTCTATCGTGAGGAGCAGGAAAGACAAAAGGTAGATTCTCATTATATTTTATGCGGCTCTGGAGTAGACTACGCCAAGTCGCTGGTGGAGATTGAGGCACAGTATCTTGGGAAAGAGCTGGATTTCAGCTCTAGCGGGTTCTTTGTCATCAGTGACGACCCCACATCGCTATCAAGTTATTATTCGAGATGCTTAGAAGGAAATTATTATCGCGGCTAACTACATAACAAAACTCTCCACAAAGCTTTCATTTTCGTTGCATTTTTCGTCTAATAAGTGTCTTATATATAGAAAGGATGCGGCTTATGAAAAGTTGGAAACTGATTGTGATTCCCATTTTGCTTGTGATCTTCGCGGTGGGTGCTGCTTTTGCCATCAACTGGTGGGAAGATACCCACAACTATCCTGGAAAACGGGCGTCCCTTGAGGTGGAGATGCAGGGCGTTGCCGATTGGGCGAAGGCAGAGCAGGGCTTAGACCTGCTGGGCGAATATACTTTCGTCACCACCCCCGAGATCGACAAGGAGCAGATCAAAAAGCTATATGCCTATCAGTTGTCGGACGGCTCGGTGTTCGGGAAATTCGTCTATCGTGAGGAGCAGCAGATGCAGCCGGAGTACTCGCACTACATTTTGGTTGGAGATGGTGTTGACTATGCCAAGGCTCTGGTAGAGGCAGAAGCTGCCCACCTTGGGAAAGACTACTATTTCGATTCCTACTACGGCTTCTTCGCCATCGGCGATGAGCCTGTCACCTTTATGGGCTATTATAACAGCTGCACCGAGGGTTGCTACTATCGCGGCTAACAACAAACCACCCCACAAATCTTTCGATTTGTGGGGTGGTTCATCATTCTTCGTCAGAGGCGCCGAAGATACCCAGATCATGCTCTGCCGTCTCCGGTGCGGCGTAGTGCAGCAGCCAGCGTGTAGCCAGATCTACCCACGCATGGCAGGCGCGATACTGATCGGCACGGTAGGGACTTACTCCCTCGCCGATACCGGGGCCAAATCCGTGGCCGCCGTTCTGGAACACATGCAGCTCATAGGGGATGCCTTTCTCTGCCAGTGCCATCGCCATCTTCAGCGAGTGCATCGCAGGGACGAGGCAATCGCTGGCAGCATGGAAGAGGAAGATGGGCGGCGTATTTTCTCCGACATGGAGACAGGGACTCACCGCGTCGCGCTTTTCCTGTTTGGGACGGCGCGTACCGAAGAACGTCTCGTCGCCCGCCATCAGCAGCGGGTTGGGCGGCAGCGTGGCGTTATACTCCATCTGCAGCGTAAAGTCGGTGATGGGATAGCCGAGAATCACCGCCATGGGGCGGAAATGCGTTGCCGGTACGCCAAAATGCTCGCTCAGCAGCGGGGTGTGCCATTGCACGGCCATATTACCGCAGAGATTGGCGCCGGCCGAGAAACCGATCAGCGCAATGCGCTCGGGATCTACATGCCATGCCGCGGCGTTCTCGCGGATGGTCAGTAGCGCCTTACCCAGATCCAGCAGCTGCGCCGGGTGGCGTGGATCGTTATCACCGCAGGCAGAACCCACGGTATATTCCAGAATAAAGACCTGATAGCCTGCAGCGGCAAACTGCATGGCCACGGCGTCGCCTTCGTTTTCCATGGAGCAGAACATATACGCGCCGCCGGGACAGATCACCACGGCAGGCAGCGCCTCCGGCTCGGTGGGCATCATCATGTTGGGACGGCACTCCTTCAGCAGCGTATGCAGCACGACATCCTCTCGTCCCTCCCAGAGGGGAATTTGTTTGACGATCATACAGCTTCCTCCTCTTACAGCAGCGCCATCAGTGCCGCCTCGTATGCTGCGGTGGTAGCGCCGGTACGCTCGCCGGTGACGCTCACGCTGCAGCGGTTGAGGGCGTCCTCCAGACGCTGCGCCGCATCACCGCGGCAGATGTGCCGCAGCAGCATGGCGGTGGCCTTGAGAATACTGGCGGGATTTGCGTAGTCCGACAGACCTTCCTCGATAAGGCGAGGAGCTGAGCCGTGGATGGCCTCAAACATAGCGAACCGATCGCCGATGTTGGCGCTGCCGGCAGTGCCGACGCCGCCCTGGATCTGCGCCGCCTCATCGGTGATGATATCGCCGTAGAGGTTGGGCAGCAGCACCACCTGAAACTGGTGACGGATGGACTCGTTGACCAGATTGGCCGTCATGATGTCGATGTACCAGTCGTCCACCGTGATCTCGGGATAGTCTGCCGCTACCTCATGGGCAATGGCGGTAAACTTACCGTCGGTCTTTTTCATAATGTTGGCCTTGGTGACGATGGAGACACGATTCTTGCCGTTCTGCCGTGCGTACTCAAAGGCGGCGCGGGCGATCCGGCGCGTACCGGCATCGGTGGTCACATTGAAGTCCACCGCCATACCGGGCAACTCTACGCCGCGGCTGCCCAGCACATATTCGCCCTCGGTGTTCTCACGGTAAAACATCCAGTCGATGTTCTGCTCGGGGATGGACACGGGACGGCAGTTGGCGTAGAGATCCAGCTCACGCCGCAGCGTCACGTTGGCGCTCTCCATATTGCCGCCCATGGGCGTGGTGGTGGGGCCCTTCAGCAGCACATCGCAGCTCTTGATAGCCGCGAGCACCTCGGCGGGAACGGACTCGTTGCGGGCCATGCGGTTTTCGATGGTAAGACCCTCGATATTCCGCAGAACGATGCTGCCGCGCTGAATTTCATCCTGAAGCAGCACTTCCAAAATACGGCGTGCCGAGGCCATAATCAGCGGGCCGATGCCGTCGCCGTCAATGAGACCAATGGTGATGCACTCCTTGGTGGTGAAGTCCACCCGTTCCGTCGACATATTTTCAATACGCAGCAGCTGCTCGCGCAGCAGTTGTTCAAAAGCCTTGCAGGCGTTCTGTACATCCATTATTGGCCGCCCTCCTTCGTGTAGTTGAGTAAGCCGCCGGCCAGCAGGATCGCCTGCTGACGGGAGGTGAGCTGGCAGGTAGCGCGGAAGGTGTGTCCGTTATCGGCGCGCACCGTCAGCACGCCCGCCTTCATCCCGGCGGCGATATCGTCGATCTGCAGCGCAGCACCCTCTGCCAGCAGATCGTAGTCGTCGGCATTTTCAAAGGTAAGGGGCAGGATACCGGCGTTGATGAGGTTGGCGATGTGGATGCGGGCAAAGCTCTTGGCGATGACGCAGCGGATGCCCAGATACATCGGCACCAGTGCCGCGTGCTCGCGGGACGAGCCCTGACCGTAGTTGCTGCCGCCGATGATCACGCCGTCGCCGGCGGCCTTGGCGCGCGCAGGGAAGGTGGGATCGCAGACCTCGAAGCAGAACTGGCTGAGGTAGGGGATGTTGGAGCGATAGGGGAGGATCTTGGCACCGGCCGGCATAATATGGTCAGTGGTGATGTTGTCGCCCACCTTCAGCACCGTCTTGGCGCTGAGCGTGTCGGCGAAGGGACGGCTGATGGGGAAGGGCTTGATGTTGGGGCCGCGCAGCACTTCCGCCTGTGCCGCTTCCGCCTCGCTCAGGGGCGGCAGCACTGCCGAATCGTTGATGACGAAGTGCTCCGGCATGGAGATCTCCGGCAGCGGCGGCAGCGTGGTGGGATCGGTGATATAGCCGCTCAGTGCCGCGGCAGCAGCAGTCTCGGGGGAGACGAGGTAGACCTGACCGTCGGCGGTGCCGCTGCGGCCAAGGAAATTGCGGTTAAAGGTACGCAGGCTGACACCGCCGGAATTGGGGGCGAAGCCCATACCGATGCAGGGGCCGCAGGCACACTCCAGCACACGCGCACCGGAGGACAGAATATCCTCCAATGCGCCGCACTGGCTGAGCATCGTCAGCACCTGACGGGAACCGGGGGAGACGGAGAGGGAGACGGAGGGATGGATCGTCTTGCCCTTCAGCATCGCGGCCACTTTCAGCAGGTCGAAGAGGGAGGAGTTGGTGCACGAGCCGATGCAGACCTGATCCACCTTGACACCCTTGAGGGAGGCCACCTCCACCACGTTATCGGGGCTGTGAGGACAGGCGATCATGGGCTGCAGCGTGTTCAGATCAATGTCGATCACGCGGTCGTATACGGCATCGGGATCGGCGGCGAGAGGACGGTAATCCGCCTCGCGGCCCTGTGCCTGCAGGAAGGCGCGGGTCACTTCGTCAGAGGGGAAGAGGGAGGTGGTGGCGCCCAGCTCGGTGCCCATATTGGTGATGGTGCCGCGCTCGGGAACGGAGAGCGTGTCGATACCCTCGCCGCCCCACTCGATGATGGCGCCCACGCCGCCCTTGACGGAGAGACGGCGCAGCAGCTCGAGGCTCACATCCTTGGCTGTGACGTAGGGGCGCAGCTTACCGGTAAGGTTTACCTTGAACATCTTCGGCATCGTGATATAATACGCGCCGCCGCCCATGGCCACGGCCACATCCAGACCGCCGGCGCCGAAGGCCAGCATGCCGATGCCGCCGCCGGTAGGCGTGTGGCTGTCGGAGCCGATGAGCGTCTTGCCGGGCTTGCCGAAGCGCTCCAAATGCACCTGATGGCAGATACCGTTGCCGGGACGGGAGAAATAGACGCCGTGCTTGGCGGCCACGGTCTGGAGATAGCGGTGGTCGTCACCGTTTTCAAAGCCGCACTGCAGCGTGTTGTGATCCACATAGGCAAGGCTCAGCTCCGTCTTGACACGGGGCAGACCCATCGCCTCAAATTCCAGATACGCCATGGTGCCGGTGGCATCCTGCGTCAGCGTCTGGTCGATACGCAGCGCGATCTCGCTGCCAACGGTCATATCACCGCTGATGAGGTGTTCGGCGATGATTTTTTGTGCCAATGTCATACCCATTTTTATTTCACCCTCCGAATCATGTTGTTCTTTGCGTTCTCCACATGCTCCGACGACAGATCCATCGCCTGCTGGGCCTCGCCATTGATGATGGCGTTGCAGATCTGGCGGTGCTCCTGCAGCGACAGCTTGTTGCGTTCGCTGTCCTCCAGCGAGAGCTTGCGGTAGCGCCGCGTCTTGCGGTGCAGGGGCAGGAGCGTATCTTTGACGATGTTGCGCTGGCTGAGATTGCAGATGAGCTCGTGGAACTCGTCGTCGATCTGCCGCAGGTGCTCCACATCCTGCTTGGCGTAATAGAATTCCTGCAGATCCAGCAGGTGCAGCAGCTGCTCTTTGCCCTCGTCGGTGATGTTCAGCGCGGCGTGGTAGGCGGCCAGACCCTCCAGATACTGGCGGATCTCCATGATGTCCAGCGCGTCCTCTGCGGTGATGCCCACTACGCGGGAACCCTTACCGGAGTCCACGATGAGCCGCTCCTGCTCCAGACGGCGCAGCGCTTCGCGGATCGGCGTTCTGCTGACGCCCAGCTGCTCCACCAGCTTCAGCTCCGTGAGGATCTCGCCTTTTTCGTATACACCGAGGATAATATCGTTTTCCAGCCGCTCAAATACCTGATCGGCCAGCGAAGCGGTTTTGAATTCGCGCATATCCTTGCCTCCTTATCGGCTGAAGCGTCCCGGCGCCAGGTGGGCCAGCATCTGCTCCAGCTCCTTATCGGTCATGACGGTCTGACGGCCGTCCTCGTATTCCTGGTCGATCCAGGTTTTCATTGCGCCCAGCAGCGGATCGGTCTTTTCGATGCGGTTCGTGCCGCTGAGACGATAGTGCTCGTTGATCCAGTAGGCGATACCGGCAATGCCGGAGGTGTTGCTGATCTGTACGGTAGCGGGACGGTTGAGGATCTTGTTGGTGTCGAAGATGGTATAGATCTCCTCGTCCTTCAAAAGACCGTCGGCGTGGATGCCGGCCCGCGTAACGTTGAAGCTGCTGCCAACGAAGGGGGTCATGGGCGGGATATCGTAGCCGATCTCGTTGCGGAAATACTCGGCGATCTCGGTGATGACCGTGGTGTCCATGCCGTCCAGTGAGCCGCGCAGGGAGGCGTATTCAAACACCATCGCCTCCAGCGGTACGTTGCCCGTCCGTTCACCGATGCCCAGCAGCGAGCAGTTGGCGGCGCAGGCGCCGTAGAGCCATGCGGTAGAGGCGTTGGCCACGCCCTTGTAGAAATCGTTGTGGCCGTGCCACTCCAGGCACTCGCTGGGCACGTCGGCATACTGCTGCAGACCGTAGATGATACCGGCCACGCTGCGGGGCAGCGCCGCCTCCGTGTAGGGCACACCGTAACCCATGGTGTCGCAGGCGCGGAACTTCACCGGTACGCCCGCCTCACGGGAGAGCTGCTGGATCTCGTTGACGAAGGGAACCACGAAGCCGTAGAAGTCGGCGCGGGTGATGTCCTCGAGGTGGCAGCGGGGGATAACGCCGGCGCTGAAGGCATCCTTGATGGTGCCCAGATAGTGGTCCATCGCCTGCTTACGGCTCATCTTCATCTTCTTGAAGATGTGATAGTCGGAGCAGGAGACGAGGATGCCGGTCTCTTTGATATCCAGCTCCTTCACCAGCTTGAAATCCTCCTTGCTGGCGCGGATCCAGCTGGTGATCTCGGGGAACTTCAATCCCAGCTCACGGCACTTATCGATCGCGTCGCGATCCTTCTTGCTGTAGACGAAGAACTCCGTCTGGCGGATGATGCCGTACGGGCCGCCCAGCTTGCTCAGCAGCTTATAGATATTGACGATCTGTTCCACGCTGTAGGGCTCCACCGACTGCTGACCGTCCCGCAGAGAGGTGTCGGTGATCCAGATCTCCTCCGGCATGGCCACGGGGACGCGGCGGTGGTTAAAGGCCACCTTGGGGATCGTACCGTAGGAAAAAACGTCTCGCTGCAGATTCGGCTCAGCCACATCCTGCAGGGAGTACTTATAGGACTTCTTTTCAAGCAGATTCGTCTTCGGCGAAATTTCCAACATAGCACATGACTCCTTCAAAAAGTGTTCTTATGTATTATTGTATACAATTATACGCAAAAACAGAACAGAGTCAAGAGAAAAAATGTAAATAGACAAAAACTCGGCAGTCCCTGAAGGGACTACCGATAGAAAGGAAAAATAAAAACCTCTCAAGTCATACGACTTGAGAGGTTTTTGGTGACCCATACCGGATTCGAACCGATGTTAACGGCGTGAGAGGCCGCTGTCTTAACCACTTGACCAATGGGCCTTATTTGATCAGGGGGTGTTGGTACACCCTCAGGGACTCGAACCCTGGACACCCTGATTAAGAGTCAGGTGCTCTACCAACTGAGCTAAGGGTGCATGGCGCGCTCCTTTGGAACGGGATAATTATACCCGATAAATTTCCGTTTGGCAAGAGTTTTTTTGCATTTTCTTCAGAAAATTTTGTGCGCTTCCGGGAAAAAGAAACTCCCGCCCCTATGGGCGGGAGTTGTTGCTTGTTTTTATCAGCCTTTCCACTCCACGTACAGCTCGCGGACTGCATTGGGATCGGCAGCGGGAGCAGCCTCCTCAGGGGCGGCGTCGCGCTTGGCAAGGAACTTGGGAGCCACCTGGGGGAACAGGGCCAGACTCAGCACGTCCTCTTCGCTCTTGGCGATATCGGCGTACTCGGCCTTGTACTTCTCCAGCTCGGGCTCCAGCAGGTCGGCGGGACGGCAGGTGATCACATCCTCGGGAGCGATACCGGCCTTGGCGCGGACTTCCTCGTTGACCTCACCGGGCAGAGAACCGTACTCGCCCTTGAGCATGGCCTTGGACTCCTTGGGGAAGACCTTGTAGCGCTCGCCCATGATGATGTTCATCACGGCCTGCGTGCCCACGATCTGGCTGGAGGGCGTCACCAGCGGGGGATAACCGAAGTCCTTACGGACGCGGGGGATCTCCGCCAGCACATCGTAGTACTTATCCTCCTTGCCGGCCTCCTTCAGCTGGGAGATCAGGTTGGAGAGCATACCGCCGGGCACCTGATACAGCAGCGTATTGGTGTCCACGCTCAGCACCTTGGGGTTGAGGTTTCCGGCCTCAGTGAGACGCTGGGCGATCTTACGGAAGTGGACGGCGGCGTCGGACATCTTGCCCAGATCGAGGCCAGTGTCACGCACCGTGCCCTGCAGCGTGGCCACCAGAGACTCGGTGGCGGGCTGGGCAGTACCGTTGGCCATGGGGGACAGGGCGGTATCCACAATGTCCACACCGGCGTAGGCTGCCATCAGCAGCGTCATGTCGCCGGTACCGGAGGTGTTGTGGGTGTGCAGATGGATGGGTACGGAGACGGTCTCCTTCAGTGCCTTGACCAGTGAGTAGGCGTCCATAGGCAGCAGCAGGTTGGCCATATCCTTGATGCAGATGGTGTCAGCGCCCATCTGCTCCAGCTCACGGGCCAGCTTGACGAAGTACGCCTCGTCATGGATGGGGGAGATGGTGTAGGACAGCGTGGCTTCCACCTGACCGCCGTATTTCTTGGTGGACTTGATGGCCTGCTCCAGGTTACGGACATCGTTCAGTGCGTCGAAGATGCGGATGATGTCGATACCGTTCTCAATAGACTTGCGGCAGAAGGCGTCCACCACATCGTCGGCGTAGTGCTTGTAGCCCAGAATGTTCTGGCCACGGAAGAGCATCTGCAGCTTGGTGTTCTTGACGTGCTTGCGGATGGTACGCAGGCGCTCCCAGGGATCTTCGTTGAGGAAACGCATGCATGCATCGAAGGTGGCGCCGCCCCAGCACTCCAGAGAGTAGTAGCCAATGGAGTCCAGCTGCTCCAGAGCGGGGATCATGTCCTCGATGGTCATACGGGTAGCAGCCTGAGACTGGTGGGCATCACGCAGGATGGTATCGGTGATCAGCAGGGGCTTATTAGACAGAAATTCCATAGTGTACCTCCTTTATCCGAAGAGGGAGATCAGCACGCCGGCGGCGATAGCCGAGCCGATCACGCCTGCCACATTGGGGCCCATTGCGTGCATCAACAGGAAGTTGCCGGGATTGGCCTCCTGTCCCACCTTCTGGGAGACACGGGCGGCCATCGGCACGGCGGAGACACCGGCAGAGCCGATGAGGGGGTTGATCTTTTCCTTGAGGAACAGGTTCATGAACTTGGCCAGCAGCACGCCGCCTGCGGTACCGAAGCCGAAGGCCACGATGCCCATGGCGAGGATGGCCAGCGTCTTGCCGCTGAGGAAGGTAGCGCCGGTAGCGGTCGCACCCACGGACACGCCCAGGAAGATGGTGACGATGTTCATCAGCTCATTCTGGGCCGTCTTGCTGAGACGATCGGTGACACCGCACTCCTTGAACAGGTTACCCAGCATCAGGCAGGCGATCAGGGGAGCAGCGGAGGGCACCAGCAGGGAGACGACGATGGTGACTACGATGGGGAAGATGATCTTCTCTTTCTTGCTGACCTCGCGCAGAGGCTTCATGACGATCTG
>JAFYVA010000118.1 GCA_017549325.1 Oscillospiraceae bacterium | reverse complement strand
GTCCTGCTTCGAGCCTGTCCGCCGCGAGATCGCCCGCGTGGCACTGGAGAAGCTGATCGCCGATGGCCGTATCCATCCCACCCACATCGAGGAGATGGTGGAGAAGGCTCGCCGCGAGGTGGACGCCGTCATCCGCTCCGAGGGTGAGCGCGCCGTACTGGAGACGGGCGTGCGCGGCCTCCACGGCGAGCTGCAGAAGCTGCTGGGTAAGCTGCACTACCGCACCAGTTATGGCCAGAATGTGCTGCAGCACTCCATCGAGGTGTCCCACATCGCCGGTCTGATGGCCGCCGAGCTGGGCGCCGACGTCCACGCCGCCAAGCGCGCAGGCCTCCTGCACGATATCGGCAAGGCACTGGACCACGAGTTCGAGGGTACGCATGTGGCGCTCGGCGTGGAGTATGCCCGCAAGTATAAGGAAAAAGAGGACATCATTCACGCTATGCAGGCCCATCACGGCGATGTGGAGTGCAAGACGCTGGTGGCCTGCCTGGTGCAGGCAGCCGATGCTGTCTCCGCCGCCCGTCCCGGCGCCCGCCGCGAGAATCTGGAGAACTACATCAAGCGTCTGGAGAAGCTGGAGGAGATCACCGGCACCTATCCCGGCGTGGAGAAGAGCTTCGCCATTCAGGCCGGCCGCGAGGTTCGCGTGATGGTCAAGCCCGAGCAGGTCAGCGAGGACGAGATGACCATTCTGGCCCGCGAGCTTGCCCGCCGCATCGAGAACGAGCTGGAGTATCCCGGCATGATCAAGGTGCACGTCCTCCGCGAGACCAAGGTCGTGGAGTACGCCAAGTAAACATCTTCGACTGGGCGCGTTGCGTGTTTGCAACGCGCCCAAATTGGTATACTGAGAGAGAAGAGAGGAGGAATTTTCAATGCGACAGGAAAAAACGACACGCCGCGTGTGGCCTTTTGTGGTCATCATTCTCATCCTGCTGGCCGTTATTGCCGCTCTTGGCTACGGCTATTGGTCCAAGATGCAGGCCGAGAGCCATCTCCCTGTGGAGGATGTGAACACCCCCCTGCCTCCCGTGACGAGCACCCCCGATGGGTCTGACCCCGTCCCCGACGAGGCCGAGCCCTTTACCTCTCGGGTGAATGGCTTTGTTGATCCCGCAGGCGCACCCCTCACAGAGGAACACACCATCCTCATGGGCGAATTTATGGACGCGTGGTATCAGCCTCTTGCCGCTTTTGAAGAGCCCGATCTGTCGGGTCTGTTCACCGAGGAGGGGGAGCAGCTGCAGCATGAGGCATCCCTCCGCACCCTCATTGCCATCCGTAAGGCGGCGCTCACCGACCTGCGGATGCCGGAGGTGGACTATGTCCTCACCGTCACCGATGTGGAGCAGGAGGACGGCTTTTTGCGGGTGGAGGCCAACGAGAATACGGTGATGAACTTCGCCGCCACAGCCGACACCGACTCCATTCTCTATGACCTGCCCCACATCTTTATCTTCGACACCCGCGGCGAGACGCTGAAGCTCTACCACCACGAGGCTGACGACAACCCCTACTTCTCCTTCACCTACGCCGAGGGCAGCGGGTACGATGCCAACATCGAGTATATCCTCCGTTCCATCGAGCGCCGCCAGCTGACCCGGGGGGAGAAGGCCACCGTCCATCTCTCGGCAGAGCATCCCTATGACCGCAACGCCGCGCTGGCGTATCTCTACGAGTACTGCGGCAAGCGCAACGACGAGTGGTACGCTTACGATGCCGTGGGCGGCAACTGCATGAACTTCGGCTCGCAGGTGCTGCTGGCCGGCGGTATCCCCGAGGATGAGCGGGGCGATGAGGAGTGGTACTGGGACGGACAGAACGATTTGGATCTTTCGTGGATCAATGTGGGACGATTCTACGACTACTGCCGCAAGAATGAGGGCTTCGGCCTTGTGGCCGACACCGAGGCGGGATACTATACCGGCGAGGTGGGCGATGTGCTGATCGTGGGCTTTGACGGCGACCACCGCCACACCACCATTATCTCCGATGTGGTCTTTGACGAGGACGGTCAGGTGGTGGACTACCTCATCTCCTGCAACACCACCAACTACCGGGATTTCCCCGCCGGAGCCTACTACTACACCTTCCACCGGCTCATTAAGATCATCGGTTGGAACGGCTGATCGACCGCCTTTACAAACGCTGAGATATCCCCTTCCTTTGCCCGCCAAAGGGCAAAAGAGGGGGATGTTTTTTGGGTAGGGGGAAGTGCGTTGGCACTTGTGCAAAACCGCTAAATCCTGCCCGCGAAATTTGACAGAAATTATGGAAGAAGGTGCTTGAATTTTTAATATTTGACTCGTATAATAGGCAAGAAAAATCACGAGGGAGGATACGGATATGATGCTGACGATCACCTGCACTGCCACTGCCGTTCCCTCTATTGGTGTTTCTGTTTGTAATCCCTGACCGATGATTTCATCGGTCATTTTTTTATGTTTGAAAGAAAGAGAGGAAAATCGCAAATGAAAAAAGGTCTTGGCCAGGAGGCCATCTACGACGCACGCACGCTGGGTACGCCCCGCATGCTGGTGCTGGGTCTGCAGCACCTGTTCGCCATGTTCGGCGCTACCGTTCTCGTCCCCATCCTCGTGCAGGGTTACGGCCTGCCCCTGAGCATCCAGACGACGCTGCTGATGGCCGGTCTGGGCACCATCCTGTTCCACATCTGCACCAAGTTCAAGGTGCCCGCGTTCCTGGGCTCCTCCTTCGCCTATCTGGGCGGCTTCTCTACCGTGGCTACCCTGCCTTCCTATGAGGGTATGGATCCCCAGCTGAAGCTGGCCTACGCACTGGGCGGTATCGTCGTCGCCGGCGGCCTGTATCTGGTGCTGGCCCTGCTGTTCAAGCTGGTGGGCGCCAAGAAGGTCATGCGTTTCTTCCCCCCCATCGTCACCGGTCCCATCATCATCCTCATCGGTCTGAACCTGGCCGGCTCCGCCGTGTCTAACGTCATGACCTGCTGGTGGCTGGCTGTTGTGGCCATCGTGGTGGTCGTGGTGGCCAACATCTGGGGTAAGGGCATGATCAAGATCATCCCCATCCTGCTGGGTGTGGTGGTCAGCTACATCGTGGCCCTCATCGCCGGTCAGGTGGACTTCACCGCCGTCAACAGCGCTCAGTTTGTGGGTCTGCAGCAGTTCGTCATCGCTAAGTTCGACATCTCCGCCATCCTCGTGATGGCTCCCATCGCCATCGCTGCCATGATGGAGCACATCGGCGACGTCTCCGCCATCTCCTCCACCACCGGTAAGAACTTCATCGGCGATCCCGGTCTGCACCGCACGCTGCTGGGCGACGGTCTGGCTACCGCCCTTGCCGGCTTCTTCGGCGGCCCCGCCAACACCACCTACGGTGAGAACACCGGCGTGCTGGCACTGAGCAAGGTGTACGATCCCCGTGTCGTCCGTCTGGCTGCCTACTTCGCCATCATCCTCAGCTTCTCTCCCAAGTTCGACGCACTGGTCAACTCCATCCCCGCTGCCATCGTCGGCGGTGTCAGCTTCATCCTCTACGGTATGATCTCCGCTGTCGGTGTGCGCAACATCGTGGAGAATAAGGTCGACCTGACCAAGTCCCGCAACCTGATCATCGCCGCCGTCATCTTCGTCTCCGGTCTGGGCTTCAGCTCCGTGGGTGGTATCACCTTCACCGTGGGCGGCGCTGCCATCACCCTGTCCGGCCTCGCCATCGCCGCCATCCTGGGCGTGGTGTTCAACGCCGTCCTCCCCGGCAACGACTATGAGTTCGGTGCCAACGCCGAGGGCGACAAGGCTGCCGACCTGGGTAGCTATTAAGCGAAAAAAAGACGCCTTCGGGCGTCTTTTTTGCTTAATAGCCATATGAAAAACAAAAAAGAAGAGAGCCGTGCAGGCTCTCTTCTTTTTATGTATTATTCTTCTTCTGCGGTGGCTTCGGTGGCGGATTCCACAACGAGCTTTGCGCAGCGGTCGTAGTTCTCGCACATACGGCGGATCTTCGCGGCGAGGGCATCGCTTGCCTCGTCCGGGAGCATACGCCACTGCCAGTTGCCGGCGCTCTCGCCGGGGGTGTTCATGCGGTGTCCCATACCCAGACCCAGATAGTCCTGCATCTGTGCCACGAACAGATCGGCCACGCTGCCGAGACCGCCCCGGAGGATGCCCCAGTTGAAGCCCTCGCGCTCGCTCAGGCCGAGATACTCCGTGGCGTAGGCGATGTCGGCGGGGGCTGCCTCGCGGCGCCACATCTCCAGAGGCGCGTTGTCGTGGGTGCCGGTGTAGCAGACGCAGTGACGGGGATAGCTGTGGGGCAGGTAGCTGCTGGAGTCGCGGGAGTCAAAGGCGAACTGCAGCACCTTCATGCCGGGCCAGCCGCTGTCGTGGAGCAGACGGGCCACGCCGGGGGTGGGATAGCCCAGATCCTCGGCGATAAAGCTGAGGTTGCGGAACCAGCCGTTGAGCGCGCCCACCAGATCCATGCCGGGGCCGGGGAGCCACTGGCCGTTGCGGGCGGTGGTCTCGCCGTAAGGCACGGCCCAGTACTCGTCAAGGCCGCGGAAGTGGTCGATGCGGATCACATCGTAGAGCTTGCCGGCGCCGTCGATGCGGCGGATCCACCAGCCGTAGCCGTCGGCCTTCATGGTGCTCCAATCGTACAGAGGCGTACCCCAGAGCTGACCGTCGGCGCTGAAATAATCCGGCGGCACACCGCTGACGGCGGTGGGGACGCACTGATCGTCCATCTGGAAGAACTGGGGCTCGGCCCACACATCGGCGCTGTCCAGCGGCACATAGATGGGCAGGTCGCCGATGACCTGAATGCCCTTCTCGTGGAGGTATTCGCGCAGGGTGTTCCACTGGCGGAAGAAGAGGAACTGGATGAAGATAAACAGCTCGATGTCCTCTTTGAGTGCTACGCGGTGTGCCTCCATGGCCTCGGCCTTGCGCAGGCGGATGTCGTCGGGCCACTCCGTCCAGGCGCGCATACCGTAGTGGCGCTTGCAGGCCATGTACAGGGCATACTCGCCCAGCCAGCGGCTGTTCTCGGTGATGAAGGCATCCAGCTCCGAGGTATATTTGTCCCAGCCGCGCTCCTTGGCGAGGGTCAGGACGGCAAAGCGGTTTTCATAGACCTTGCCGTAGTCCACGGCGCGGTCGTTGCTGCCCCAATCGCGGAGCTTGACCTCGTCCTCCTCCAGCAGACCCTCCTCGATGAGCATATCCAGATCGATGAGGTAGGGGTTACCGGCGAAGGTAGAGAAGCTCTGGTAGGGGGAGTCGCCATAGCTGGTGGGACCCAGCGGCAGCAGCTGCCAGTATTTCTGGCCGGCGGCGGCGAGAAAATCGGCAAAATCGTAAGCGGCCTTGCCCATGGTGCCAATGCCGTAAGGCGAGGGCAGGGAGGACACCGACAGCAGAATTCCAGCGGAACGTTCCATAGTGATCTTTCTCCTAAAAAATGCTGGCGAAAAATCTACGATTTTTCTGCCATGTAGGGTGAATGGTAGGGAGAGGGGGTCAATCCCTCCGCCCCTTCGGGGCACCTCCCTTTACACAAGGGAGGCATTGGCTTTAGTATGCCAAGAACATTTTTAATCATTTTTGCCGCGACATGTCCCCCAAGGGGACTTGCTTCGCGGCGTGCGTAGGAACTTATTTAATCATTTTTTGCCGCGGTTCCCGTGGCAAAAAATACTCTGCGCTCTGTAAGTGTGCGAGCTTGCGAGCGCGCGGCACAGAGAGAGAGGGGGAATCTAAAGGGGGGAGAAGCTCCCCCCCTTTAAGAGGTTTTCTTATCCCTTCACCGCGCCGGCGGCCACACCCTTGATGATGTGCTTCTGGCAGCAGAGGTAGAAGACGATAACGGGGATGATACTCATGAGAATGAGGGCCATGGTAGCGCCCAGATCCACCGTACCGTAGCTGCCCTTGAGATACTGGATGTGGATGGGGATGGTGCGGTACTCGTTGATGTCCAGCACCAGATAGGGCAGCAGATAGTCGTTCCAGATCCACATGATCTCCAGAATACCCACGGAGATGAGGGTGGGCTTGAGCATGGGCACCACCACATTGAAGTAGGTGCGCACGGGGCCGCAGCCGTCGATGGCGGCGGCTTCCTCGATGGACAGGGGGATGGACTTGACGAAGCCCACGAACATGAATACCGCCAGACCTGCGCCGAAGCCCAGATAGATGACGGGGATGGTCCAGGGGGTGTTCAGATCCAGCTTGTCGGCGGTGCGGGAGAGGGTGAACATCACCATCTGGAAGGGCACCACCATGGAGAAGACGCAGCCGAAATACACGGCGCGGCACAGGACACTGTCTACGCGGGAAATGTACCATGCGGCCATGGAGGTGAACAGCAGGATCAGGAACGTACCCAGCAGGGTGATGATCAGAGAGTACAGAGCAGACTTATAGAAGGGGTAGTTGCCGAAGGTCATGCCCTTGATGAAGTTCGCCCAGCCGGCAAACATCTCGCCGGAGGGCCATGCAAAGGTAGCAGTCTTGACAAAGGTGTTGAGCTTGAAGGAGTTCAAGAGCACCATCAACACGGGGATGACATAGACCACACAGATGACGGCGAAGAAGGCAGACAGTACTGCCTTGCTGCGGGAATTGCGCTTTGCCATTACTGCTGCACCTCCTTACTGCGGGTGGCACGGAGCTGGATCAGACCCATAGCGGCCACCAGAATGAAGAACAGCACCGCCTTGGCCTGTGCTGTGCCGCGGGAGTGGAGACCGGATCCATTGAAGGTGCTGACGATGTTCAGCGCCAGCATTTCCGTGGTTTTGATGGTACTGCCGTCGGGATTGATGATGAAGGGCAGACCGTCGGTCAGGGCCAGGTTCTGGTCGTAGAGCTTAAAACCGTTGGTGAGGGTGAGGAAGGTGCAGATGGTGATGGAGGGCATCACGTTGGGGATGGTGACCTTCCACAGCGTCTGCCAGCGGGTGGCGCCGTCGATGCGGGCGGCCTCCAGCATATCCTCGGGGACAGCCTGCAGACCTGCGATGTAGATGATCATCATGTAGCCGATCTGCTGCCAGCACAGGAGAATCACCAGACCCCAGAAGCCGTAACGGCTCTCCAGCAGGATGGAGGTGTTGAACTTGGAGAGGATACCGTCGAAGATCATGGACCAGATATAGCCCAGGACGATACCGCCGATGAGATTGGGCATGAAGAAGACGGTGCGGAACAGGTTGGCGCCCTTCATCTTCTGGGTCAGCGCGTAGGCCACGGCGAAGGCCAGTACGTTGATCAGTACCACCGTTACCACCGTGAAGAGGGCGGTGTACCAGAAGGCGCGGCCGAAGGACTGGTCGGAAAAGGCGCGGATGTAGTTCTCAAGACCGACGAACTTGGCGTTCTTTGTGATCTTGAACTGGCAGAAGGACAGGTAAATGCCCTGCAGGAACGGCCAGACGAAGCCGATGCAGAAAGCGGCCACCATGGGTCCCATAAACAACGGGAACCAGCGGCGGATAGGACGGCGCAGAAGCTTACCGTTGACCGCTGTTGTGTCGCGTTTGCGCTTCATTGTCAAATCTCATCTCCCCGATAAATTTTTCGCTTGTAAATGTACAATGCACCCCATCGGCCTCATGCAGCCAAAGGGGTGAGATGCAGTAAGGGGCGGGCATTGCCCGCCCCTTATTATAAACCTATTGCTGATGCAGCGTCAAGCGTAATTAGCCGTTGACGTTGGCGTAGCAGGTAGCCCAACCGGCGACGAAAGCGGTCTCAACGGCCTCCCACTTAGCATCGGTGGGATCGGCGTTGTAATCGTTCAGAGCGGAGACCAGAGCAGCGCGATAGTTGTCAACATCGGGCTGATAGTTGGTGGCCCACCACATGTTGGTCTTACCGGCGCCGGCCAGCTCGTTAGCCATGGCCAGGAAGGGGTTGGAGGAGGCGACAGCGTTGGTGTAGGGCATAACGCCGAAGGTCTCGACGGCCAGAGCGGAGCCCTCAGCGTCGGTGACCAGCCAGTACATGAAGTCCAGAGTGGCCTTGATGTCATCCTCGGAAGCCATGGCGTTGACGGCCCAGTAGTTCTCGGTACCGCAGTTCAGACCCACGTTCTCCTCGCCGGCAACGCCGGAGTAGTAGGGGATCATAGCCAGATCGTCAGCGGTGAAGACCTCGGACAGGCCGGACCACTCCCAGTTACCGTTGGCATAGAACACAGCCTCGCCAGCCTTGAACTCAGCAGCGGCATCGAAGCCACCGGTGGCCAGAGCGGTGCGATCCTGGGTGCCGTTGGCGAACATCAGGTCGATCAGGTTGCGATAGTTGTCCATGTAAGCGCCGGTCAGCTCAGCGGGGCAAGCAGTCCAGGCCTCGGGAGCGTCAACGCTCTCCCAGTAGTACTCCAGGTTGGCAACGTGGCCGGTGAAGCGCCAGGAGGAGCTGCCGTCCATGCCGGAGGAGGTGAAGGCGGAGAAGCCCAGCTCGTCCTTGCGGGCGGTGATGTCCTCAACGATGGCCTTCAGGGACTCGAAGTTGGTGATGTCCTCAACAGCGTAGCCAGCCTCGGCCAGCAGAGCCTTGTTGACGATGATGCCGTAGCACTCATAGCAGTAACCGATGGAGCAGACCTTGCCCTCGGCATCCTTCAGGATGTAAGCGTCGGTGTTCAGCTCGTTGAACACGTCGGTGCCGGACAGATCGTAGCAGAACTCACCCCAGGTGTTGACGGCGGCGGAGTTACCCACGACGAACATGGTGGGAGCCTCGTCCTTATCCATCTCGGAGGTCAGGGTGTCGTTGTAGGTGCCGGAAGCAGCGGTGACGACCTTGACGGGGACACCGGTCTTCTCGGTGTAGAGGGCAGCGATCTTCTGCAGAGCCTCGTCGGACTCGGGCTTGAAGTTCAGCCAGTAAACGCTGCCGGTAGCCTCAGTGCCCTCATCGGCGGGAGCCTTCTCGCCACAGGCGACAAGACCCAGCACCATGACCAGGGCCAGCATCAGAGCAAGAAACTTTTTCATACTTTGATAATCTCCTTTAAAAAATTTTTTATTATTTTCACAGCAGGGGCTGTAAAAAACTATTTCAATAAGCCTCCCCTGTGTAAGGGGAGGTGCCCCGTAGGGGCGGAGGGGTTGACACAAATAAGGACAATCCCTCAGTCTCGCTTCGCGAGCCAGCTCCCTTTACACAAGGGAGCCTTTGGTGCCTTGCACCGCTTTAGATAGTTGCCACGCTTCTTCCTTCACGCAATTCCGTAGGCAAAATGTGCTGCGTGTGCGTCCCTTCGCCGCTCATGAGACAGAGCAGCTGCTTCACGCTGCGCTGGCCCATCTCCTCCATAGGCTGACACAGGGTGGTCAGGGGAGGGTCGATGTAGGCCGAGAGCTCGAGACCGTCAATGGCGATGACGGAGCAATCCTCGGGGATGGTGCGGCCTGCGTCCCGCAGGGCGCGCATGGCACCGATGGCCATGTTGTCGGAGATGGCGAACAGGGCCGTGAAGTCGCCGCCGCCATTGGCGAGCTCGGACTTCATGGATTCATAAGCGCCGCGGATATCGTAGCTGTCGGTGCACAGCACGGCGGCGGGCGTGAGACCGGCATCGTTCAGTGCGCGGAGGAAACCCTCGTAGCGCAGCTGGCTGATGGAGCGGTCGTGGGCGTTGGTGATCAGGGCGGCGATGCGGCGGTGACCACGGGCAATGAGATACTGTACCGCCTCGCGGGCCGTTTCCTCGTCGGCGATGGAGACGGAGGAGTAGCCCTCGTCCTTGAGTGTACCGTAGGGGTTGGTGTAGGAACAGCAGACGAAGGGGACGGTGATGGAGGCCAGATCCTCCGCCGTATAGTCGAAGCGGCCGCCTAAGAAAATGATGCCGCGCAGACGCTTTTCCCGCTGCATGACGGCGCCGTGGCTCACCTCGTCCTTATCCGAGCCGATCTGCTGCATCACCAGCGTGTAGCCGGCCTCGGTGACGGCAGACTCGATGGCGTGGATGATGTCGGTATAGAAGGGGTTACTCACGCCGCGGACCACAAGGCCGATGTTGCTGGAATCGGTGCGCACCAGCTCGCGGGCGGAGTTGTTGGGGATGTAGTTGGTGCTCTGGATGACCGCCTCTACGCGGCGGCGGCTCTCCTCGCTCACATCGGGCCGATTGTTCAGCACGCGGGACACGGTGGTGATACTGACGCCGCTGAGACGGGCGATATCTTTAATGGTCACGGCCGTATCCTGCATCTTTCTTAGTAAAATTTGGCGCTGAAAACGATTGCGGTATCGTTTTCATAGGAGCCTTTTGTAGTGTATCAAGTTTTTCCGCCAATGTCAAGGGAGCGGCGGGATTTTACCGCGCTTTTAGAAAACTTTATGGTTTGTTCACAGTTCTTTACAAACAACAGCACCTGTGGTATAGTGGGCGGGAATGAAACGAGGAAGGATGAAAGACGATGTATCTGTCTACACTGTGCTATATTGAAAATCCCGAGGGCGAGTATCTGATGCTCCATCGGGTGAAGAAGGAGAACGACCTCAACCACGACAAGTGGGTGGGTGTGGGCGGCAAATTCGAGCCCGACGAGAGTCCCGAGGAGTGCGTCGTTCGGGAGACGCTGGAGGAGACGGGCCTGCGCCTTACCGACTATCGCTGCCGCGGCTTGGTGACGTTCCTCTCCAGCCAGTGGGAGACGGAGTATATGTTCGTATTCACCGCCACCGGCTACGAGGGTGAGCTGATCGAGTGCAACGAGGGCGACTTGGAGTGGATCCACAAGGATAAGCTGTATCAGCTGCCCCTGTGGGCGGGCGATAAGCTGTTTTTAGAGCGCATCCACGAGCCCGACACGCCCTACTTCTCTTTGAAGCTGCGCTACGAGGGGGAGACGCTGGCCTATGCTGCGCTGGACGGAAAAGAATTGGAAATTTAAAAACAAGCACCTCTGCACATACTACTGTGCGGAGGTGTTTTGCTATGAGCTATCAGGGAAAAACCACACTGGAGGATGTGCTGAACAACGATGCCCGCGCCTATCAGTACTACTACGACCTGCCGCCACGGGTGCAGACGCTGCTGCAGATGAAGGACATCAGCAGTTTTGCCCAACTGCAGCAGGAGGTAGCGGAGATGGAGCAGAAGCGCCGCCCCGACGTGGTATAAGAGAAAAAGCAGAGCGCATCCGCGCTCTGCTTTTTTGTGTGGGGGTTATTCGTATCGACAGGTGATTTTGGGGTATTCTTCATGGAGATACTCGAAAACCTTGCACATCTTTTGGGCGTATTTCTGCAAATCTTTCGGCATGGAAGACAATCCAATGATAATGATCTCACCTTCGTCATCTTCCCGAAATAAATCCGTCAGGCAATCCCACATAGCATCCCAGTTTTCTCCGTAGTAGTCGGGAAAGGCAAACAGCTTACGGATGCGATCATGGAGGTCTTGCCAACTACGGCAATCGGTGAGGTCGAGAATGTAGGGAAAGCCGTCGGTGACATACCAGCCTTTTGGATTCATAACTGCCACCTCCTTCTGTGGAAAGTATAGCATAGACGCATTGTTTTGAAAAGAAAAGAAAAAATAAGAGAGCCTTTCGGCCCTCTTATTTTTTCTTAAATCAGAACTCCAGGTTCTTCTCGGTCTCCTTGGAGAAGACGTGTGCCACGTTGCCGGCGAAGGTCAGGTTGACCTCGGTGCCCATGGGGAAGGAGGTGGCCTCGCCGTTGGTGGGGACGATGACGATCACATCGCGGCCGTCGGCGTTGATGTGCAGGTGCACGGAGGAGCCCATCAGCTCGCTGACATCCACCTTGCCCTTGATGCCGCTCTGGCACAGGGTCAGGTGATCGGGACGGACGCCCAGGATCACATCCTGCTCGGGGACGTTGTTGGCCTTCAGGCGCTCCTGTTTATCCTCGCTCAGCTCCACGGTGGTACCGTTGGCGCTGACGACATACTTGCCGTCCACCACGCTCAGGTGGCCGTCGAAGTAGTTCATCTGGGGAGTGCCGATGAAGCCGGCCACGAACAGGTTGGCGGGATGATCGAAGACCTGCTGGGGAGTGCCGATCTGCTGGATGAAGCCGTCGCGCATGATGACGATACGGTCGCCCAGAGTCATAGCCTCGGTCTGGTCATGGGTAACATAGATGAAGGTGGTGTTGATGCGCTGACGCAGCTTGATGATCTCAGCG
>JAFYVA010000117.1 GCA_017549325.1 Oscillospiraceae bacterium | reverse complement strand
TATCCGACGCTTCGCACGATAGAAGAAGATATCGAACACGGAATCGGCTTCGTTTTTGTAGAAGACAATGAAATAGCAGGATATTGTTGTATCATCATCGGGGATGAGCCTGCTTACCGTGCTATTAATGGCTCATGGAAATCGGATAGAGCATATGCAGTTGTACATAGAATGGCGTTTTCAAAGCACTACAGAGGGAAAAGATTGTCAGGAAAAGCATTTTCTTTGATTAAGAATTTCTGTGCAGAGAACAGAATTGAAGCCATCCGTGTTGATACACAGGAAGAAAACAAGGTAATGCAGCATATTCTTTCCCGCGAAGGATTTGAGTATTGCGGACTGATTACGTTTGATGGTGGCCCTAAGCTGGCATATGAATGGGACCGATAAACCCCAATTTATCTAACGGAATATGAAACATACATAGCAGCCATGTAATTGAAGTGCATGGCTGTTTATACCTAAAAACTGTTGTCCCTAATGACAATCACTCGTGTCCGGCAGTCCCATCATCCAAAACGGCAAGCTCATCGGCGCCGTGACCCATGTCCTGATCGACGATCCGGCGCGGGGGTATGGCATCTTTATCGAGAATATGATGCACGCGGCGGGATAAAAAATTTGGGGGAACGGCTATCGCGCCGTTCCCTTTTTTTGCCTGCTGTGGTATAATAGAGCCAATCAACTCGAAAGGAGACCCCCATGGCTTGGTACAACGACGCGGTATTTTACCATATCTACCCCCTCGGTATGACGGGCGCCCCCCAAGTGAATGACTACGGCGCGTCTGTGCCGAGGCTGCGTGAGTTGTTTCCGTGGATTGACCATATCCATCGTTTGGGGTGTAACGCCATCTATATCGGCCCCCTGTTCCAGTCGGTGGGCCACGGCTACGAGACCACCGACTACAAGACGGTGGACAGCCGTCTGGGCACCAACGAAGATTTTGCAGAATTTGTCCGCCGCTGCCACGACGAGGGAATCCGCGTCATCGTCGACGGCGTGTTCAACCACACGGGACGGGATTTCTTCGCTTTCCGGGACATCCGGGAGAAGCGGGAAGCCTCAGCTTATCGGGACTGGTATCGGGGCGTGAATTTCCACGGCAACAACAGCTTTGGCGACGGTTTCGGCTATGAGAACTGGGGCGGCTACGACCTGTTGGCCAAGCTGAACCAGCAAAATGGCGCCGTGCGGGACTATATCTGCGATGTCATCCGCTATTGGGTGCGCACCTTCGACATTGACGGCATCCGTCTCGATGCCGCCGATGTGATGGATCATGAGTACATGAAGGCCATGCGGCGCACCGCCAACGAGGTCAAGGCTGATTTCTGGCTCATGGGCGAGGTCATCCACGGGGACTACGGCCGCTGGGTCAACGGCGAGACGCTCCATTCGGTCACCAACTACACCCTCCACAAGGCGCTGTACTCCTCTCACAACGACCACAACTACTTTGAACTGGCCCACACGGTGGACTATGTCAATCGCGCCGTGGGAGATGCGGGGAAGCTCTACACCTTCGCCGACAACCACGATGTGGAGCGCATCGCATCCAAGCTGCGAAATAAGGCTCATCTTCTGCCCCTCTATGTGCTGCTCTACGGCCTGCCCGGGATTCCCTCGATCTACTACGGCTCCGAGTTTGGCATTGAAGGACGCAAGGGCCACGGCGCCGAGGCCGATGCGCCTCTGCGCCCTATGCTGCGCTACGAGGATTACCGCGAAGCCATGGACACCAACCCCCTCACCAAGTTGCTGGCCGCGCTGGGGCGCATCCGCCACGAGACCCCAGCTCTTCGCTGCGGTCAGTACCGTCAGCTATTGCTGCAGACCACCCACTTTGCCTTTTCCCGCGTCTGCGAGGGCAGCGCCGCCATCGTGACGGTGAACAATGCCGACCACGCCGTGACCATGGAGCTGCAGGTGGAGCACGGCGACTACATCGGCGCACTGACGGGCGCGAAGGCCACCGCCGAAAACGGCGTGCTGCGCATCGAACTGGCTGCCAACAGCGGCGAGATCTGGCGATGCGTCAACGAGAACGATAATAGTTTACCTGTGGTGGAGATGCCTGTAAAAATCGAGGAAACTGCACCTGCTGTGGTGGAATGCCCTGTTATAAAAGAAGAAATTAAATCGAAAGTGGAGGAAGATGTTGCAATCCCCCACATCCCCTACGAGGAGATGACGGTTCCGCAGCTACAGGCGGTCATCTTAAGCAAGATGGCGAAGAACGGCCCTGTCACCGACTATATGCGCCGTACGGTGGACGAGAACACCCACCACGGCTCGCTGGTGAACTGGGCGAGGAGTTTTTAAGATGACACAGGCACAACTGAGCGCTGCCATCGGGCGCATCGCGGAGATGGAGCGCATCTTCGAGATCCTCACCGCCTGCAAAGACGGTGAGGCAAAGCGCGGGCCTGTGTTCTGCGCCATGCTGCGGCGGCTGCGGCGCTACTACGAGGGCGGGCAGTGGCTCCGCGATTATGCGCTGGACGAGGCGGGACTTCTGCCCCGTGAGCTCAAGCGCGGCGTCCTGTCTCAGGACGGGGTCTACGATTTGCTGACAGAGTTGAAAGGATAAGGAGAACGCCATGACACTGTTTATCAACGGCTGCGTGCGACCCCAGAGCCGCACGCGGGAGCTGGCCCGGGCGGTACTGGCAAAACTGGACGGCCCGATGGAGGAGGTCTGTCTCGCCACGGAGGGGCCTGTCCCTATGGACTACGCCGCGCTTACGCTGCGGGACAAGCTGCTGTCCGAGGGGGATTTCGACCATCCGCTGCTGCGTTTTGCCCGTCAGTTTGCCGCGGCCGACACCATCGTGGTGGCCGCCCCCTACTGGGACTTGCTGTTCCCTGCCGCAGTGCGGGCCTATTTCGAGGCCGTCACCGTCAGCGGCATCACCTTCCGCTACGATGACCACGGCGTGCCCTGTGGACTATGCCGCGCCAAAAAGCTCATCTATGTGACCACCGCCGGCGGCCCCATTTTTGCCAACATGGGCTTTGACTATGTACAGGCCCTGTGCCGCGGCTTTTACGGTATCAGCGAAGTCACCTGCATCAAGGCCGAGGGGCTGGACATCATCGGCGCCGATGTGGAGGCGATTTTGGACGAGGCAAAGGGAAACATTACTTGACTCCCGTACCGTTTTCCGCTAGAATATACAAGATACGAAGAAAAAATACACTTTTTCCATACAGTGAGGTATCCCTATGGCAAATGGATTTATTGATAAAGCGCGCATCACCGTCAAGGCCGGCAACGGCGGCAACGGCGCCGTGTCCTTCCACCGCGAGAAGTACATTGCAGCCGGCGGCCCCGACGGCGGCGACGGCGGCAACGGCGGTTCCATTATTCTGAAGGTGGACGATCATATGTCCACGCTGATGGACTTCCGCTACAAGCGCAAGTATACCGCCACACCCGGTCAGGACGGCATGGGTGGACGCAAGACCGGCAAGGACGGCGAGAGCCTCGTCATCAAGGTGCCCCGCGGCACGCTGGTGCGCGACGCCGAGACAAACGAGATCATCAAGGATATGTCCGACGACGAGCCCTTCGTGCTGTGTAAGGGCGGTCGCGGCGGCTGGGGCAACCAGCATTTCGCCACCCCCACCCGTCAGGTGCCCCGCTTTGCCAAGGCGGGCCTGCCCGGTGAGAGTCTGGATGTGTTTCTGGAGCTGAAGCTCCTGGCTGATGTGGGCCTGGTGGGCTTCCCCAATGTGGGTAAGTCCACGCTTTTGAGCGTGGTCAGCAAGGCCCACCCCAAGATCGCCAACTATCACT
>JAFYVA010000116.1 GCA_017549325.1 Oscillospiraceae bacterium | reverse complement strand
CTCCTACGGCGAGAAGGGCCTTGTTACCGACGCTCTGAAGGCTCTCATTGATGCCGGCAACCAGTATGACGAGATCTTCGCCATCGGCCCCGCTATCATGATGAAGTTCGTTTCCAAGACCACCGAGCCCTACGGCATCCCCACCACTGTGTCCATGTCCCCCATTATGATCGACGGTACCGGTATGTGCGGCGGCTGCCGCCTGACCGTTGGTGGCGAGACCAAGTTCGCCTGCGTGGACGGCCCCGACTTCGACGGCCACAAGGTGGATTGGGATATTGCGGTGAAGCGCAACCAGATGTACGCAGAGTTTGAAAAGCATAAGCACGAAGAAGTCTGCAATCTTTTCAAGCAGGAGGTTAAGTAAGATGGCAAATATGCGTTTGGATAAAAATCCCATGCCCGCACAGGACCCCAACGTCCGTAATAAGAATTTCGACGAGGTGGCTCTGGGCTATACCGAGGAAATGGCCATTGACGAGGCAAAGCGCTGCCTCAACTGCAAGAACCCCAAGTGCGTTTCCGGCTGCCCCGTGAACGTGCGCATCCCCGAGTTCATCACCCGCGTGGCCGAGGGCGACTTCGACGGCGCTTACGAGGTCATCACCTCCACCAACTCCCTGCCCGCCATCTGCGGCCGCGTCTGCCCCCAGGAGAACCAGTGCGAGGGTCAGTGCATCCGCGGCATCAAGGGCGAGAGCGTGGGTATCGGCCGCCTCGAGCGTTTCGTGGCCGACTATCATAACGCCCATGGCCATGTCGGCGGCGCACCCGTCAAGCCCGAGAGCAACGGCCACAAGGTCGCCATCGTCGGCTCCGGCCCTGCCGGCCTCACCTGCGCCGGCGATCTGGCACGCAAGGGCTACGATGTCACCGTCTACGAGGCACTCCACAGCGTCGGCGGCGTGCTGGTTTACGGCATCCCCGAGTTCCGTCTGCCCAAGGCCATCGTGGCCAAGGAGGTCAAGCGCCTCGAGCACTTCGGCGTGAAGATCGTCACCAACACCGTGGTGGGCCGCACCATCACCATCGATGAGCTGATGGAGGAAGAGGGCTTCGAGGCCGTGTTCGTCGGCTCCGGCGCCGGCCTGCCCATGTTTATGAACATCCCCGGCGAGAACCTCAAGGGCGTATTCTCCGCCAACGAGTTCCTCACCCGTATCAACCTGATGAAGGCCTATCGCGAGGACAGCGATACCCCCATCATGGATCTCAAGGGCAAGAAGGTCGCCATCGTGGGCGGCGGCAACGTGGCCATGGATGCCGCCCGCTGCTCCAAGCGCCTCGGCGCCGAGGTCTGGGTGGTCTATCGCCGCGGTATGGAGGAGCTGCCCGCCCGTCACGAAGAGGTGGAGCACGCCATCGAAGAGGGCATCATCTTCAAGACCCTCAATAACCCCATCGCCATCAACGGCGACGAGAACGGTGCCGTCGCCTCCATGACGTGCATCGAGATGGAGCTGGGCGAGCCCGATGCTTCCGGCCGCCGCCGTCCCATGGAGAAGGTGGGCAGCGAGTTCGACCTGCCTGTGGACGCTGTCATCATGTCTCTGGGCACCAACCCCAACCCCCTCATCAAGTCCACCACCAAGGGCTTGGAGGTCAACAAGAAGGGCGGCATCATCGTCAACGAGGATGGCCTCACCTCCCGTCCCGGCGTGTATGCCGGCGGCGACGCCGTCACCGGTGCTGCCACCGTCATTCTGGCCATGGGTGCCGGTAAGCAGGCTGCCAAGTCCATCGACGAGGCCCTGAGCAAGTAAGTACATAAAAAAGAGACCGCAGTAAGCGGTCTCTTTTTTATGTAATGAATAGTGAATGATGAATAATTTGTTGAGGTGCTGCGCACCAAAGGCCCCTTTTGGTAAAGGGGGCCTTTGGCTTGTGTGCCACAAGAGCTGCGGAAGAACTCCTCTTGCCTCTCCCTGTGGGAGAGGTGCCCCGAAGGGGCGGAGAGGGCGTTACGAGATTTTTAACAGCCCTCTCAGTCAGCCTTGCGGCTGACAGCTCCCCCGAAGGGGGAGCCAAGAGCCAACAAGGGGGCCTTTGGCTTGTGTGCCACAAGAGCTGCGGAAGAACCCCTCTTGCCTCTCCCTGTGGGAGAGGTGCCCCGAAGGGGCGGAGAGGGCGTTACGAGATTTTTAACAGCCCTCTCAGTCAGCTTCGCTGACAGCCCCCTTTACCAAAAGGGGCCTTTGGTGGGTTGCAACGCAATAGCATCATTCCTCAACGGCACCTTCGGGTGTCGTTTCGTTTTCTCCAAAAAATGGATAATAAATTACAAATAGTAACAATTCGCTGGAAATCGTTGACATAATTCGAAAACGGGTGCATACTGTAAACTATAAAATTAACTTTAACCGCGTTCATTTTACACAAATCAATTTTTTGGAGGAAAGGAACATGAAAAAGTTCATATCCTTGGCTCTGGCCCTCGTCATGGCTCTGAGCCTGACCACCATCGCATGGGGTGCCGCTACGGAAATGCCCGCTGCCCAAAATGGCGTCGTCAACCTGACCGAAGATGTCGTTTTGTCCGAGCAGTGGGTGGTGACCGAAAACACTACCCTGAACCTGAATGGCTACACGATTTCCAATACTGCTGATATCTGGAACACGTCTACGGGCGCTTGGTCTCTGATTTCTGTTCAGGGTGGAACCCTCACCATCAACGGTGACGGTACTGTGAAGGCCAAGGAAAACGACTGCTATGCTATCGATATCCGCGGTGGCGCAGCTTGCGTGATTAACGGCGGCGAGTATATCGGCAACTGCTCTTCTGTCTATGTGAAAGAGGGTACGCTGACTGTTAACAGCGGTTATTTCGCCGTCCAGCAGCAGTCCACTGCCGGCAACGGTTATGGCGAAGTGCTGAACTGCTTTGATGCAAACTATACTGCCGGTACGGCCAAAGTGATTGTCAACGGTGGTATTTTCAAGGGCTTTGATCCCACCGATGCTGCTGAGCCCGCAGGCGACGAGCAGAGCTATGTCGCTTCCGGTTATGAGGCCGCAGGCGTTGGTGCGAACGGTGAGGTCATCGTCGGCCAGGATATCGAGGTTGATAGCAACGGCAATATCACCGGCGGCACGTTCGCCGATGACGTGAGTGAGTACATGGCAGATGGCTATGCTATTGTCAATGGTGAGGTTGCCAAGGCTACTCCCGCTGGTAACACCACCACCTATGACATCAAGGATCTGACCGTCACCGATCCTTATGGCGTCAAGCAGGATACCACTGGCCTCACCGCTATCGTTAAGGTTGCTTCTGTGACCAATACTTCTACCGTCAACGGCAAGACCACCACTACCTTTGTCCCCGCTTGGTATCAGGTCTCTGCCGGCGCCTCTGCCAGAACTTTCGTTGAGTGCGACAAGTCCGTTGCCGACTACATGTTCACCATCAAGAACGTCGGCTCCGTCTATGTCCGTGAGATGCCCGTCCCCGCTGATTTCGATGCCACTCCCGTTTCCCTGTACACCGCTCCCAAGACCGCTACCTGCGGCATGGTCGGTGCTAACGAGGATGTCTACGTTGTCGTGAATGGCAAGTACTACGCTGCTAAGAACACTGTTGTTCCCGGCGTCGAGAAGTATGCTCTGGTGAACGGCAACATGGTCGTTTACTATGGCGAGGCTACTGCTAAGGATCACAACTGGACCACTGCTACCGTTGCTTCCTATGATGCCAAGACCGGTGCCATCACCTCCGTCAAGTGCGCTGATTGCAAGGGCGTGATCGCTGTTTATGCTAAGGCTGGTTCCTTCGATGGCAAGCAGTATGTGAAGATCACCTCTGGTGTGGCCGCTAACTACTACTATGTTGCTGGTGCTGTCGCCGTCCAGACTCCCGTCACTGGCACCACCTCTAGCACCGTCCAGTCTGCTCAGACCTTCGACGCCGGTATCGCTATGTATGTCGGTATGTCCGTCATGGCTGCTGCCGGTTCCGCTGTGGTGCTGAAGAAGAAGCACTAAGTTTCGCCGCATCTACTGCTGACTAACAAAAAAAGAGCCCTTCGGGGCTCTTTTTTTGCGATGCAAGAAAATTTTACAAACTTCCCTCTTGCGTAAAATATGACAAATGTGGTATACTTTTTAAAAATTAAGATTCCTACTTGGATGAGGAGCGGCCACAGCGGCCCGCGGCGTCCAATCATGGGGGAGTAGTTGCGCGCGGCGGCTGCTGCGCGGGGCAAGTCAACATCATGGCGGCACCTGCCGTCTGGTTTGTCCGTAATAACGAGACTCATGTGCAGCACTTTGTTACTGTACGTGGGGCTCTTTTTTTCGTCTATTTTACTCTGAAAGGAGAAACCGTATGAAGCATTATCTGGAAGAAACAAGCGCCGTTTTTGAAGAAGTCGGCTCTTCGGCTGCGGGTCTGACCTCCGCTGAGGCCGAGGCGCGTCTGGCAAAGAACGGCAAGAACAAGCTGGCCGAGGGAAAGAAGGACTCCATCTTCAAGCAGTTCCTCAAGCAGCTGGCAGACCCGATGATCATCATCCTGCTGGCCGCCGCCGCCATCAGCGCCGTGCTGGCCATCGTGGAGAACGAGAGCTTCGCCGACGTGATCATCATCCTGTTCGTGGTAGTGGTCAACGCCGTGCTGGGCGTGTATCAGGAGAACAAGGCGGAAAAAGCCATCGAAGCGTTGCAGCAGATGGCCGCCGCTACCAGTAAGGTGCTGCGCGACGGCAGCGTGGTCGCCGTGCGCAGTGAGGATCTGGTGGTGGGCGATGTCGTGGTGCTGGAGGCCGGCGATGCCGTGCCCGCCGACGGCCGCCTGCTGGAGTGCGCCAGCATGAAGATCGAGGAGGCCGCACTCACCGGCGAGAGCGTCCCCGTCACCAAGTTCATCGATATCATCAATCTCAAGGAAGAGCAGAAGGACGTCTCTCTGGGCGACCGCAAGAACATGGTGTACATGGGTTCCACCGTGGTCTACGGACGCGGTAAGGCCGTCATTACCGGTACCGGTATGGACACCGAGATGGGCAAGATCGCCGACGCCCTTGCCAACGCCGCCGAGGGTCAGACCCCCCTGCAGCGTAAGCTGACGCAGCTGAGCGGTATCCTCACCAAGCTGGTGCTGGCCATCTGCGTGCTGATCTTCGGCGTGCAGCTCTGGCGCGCCGGCTCCTTCTCTCTGGATGTGGCACTGGACTCCTTCATGGTGGCCGTGTCTCTGGCCGTGGCCGCCATCCCCGAGGGTCTGGCCGCCGTGGTTACCGTGGTGCTGTCCATCGGCGTGACCAATATGTCCCGCCGCAGTGCCATTATCCGCCGTCTTACCGCCGTGGAGACGCTGGGCTGCGCCCAGATCATCTGCTCGGATAAGACCGGCACGCTGACCCAGAATAAGATGACCGTGGTGGATTCCTACGGCGCCGAGGCCGATCATATCGCCCGCGCCATGGCGCTGTGCTGCGACGCCGTGCTCAATGACGACGGCACCTCCACCGGCGAGCCTACCGAGGCCGCTCTGGTGGTCTGGGCCAACAAGCTGGGTCTTGCCAAGCCCGTCATGCAGGCCCAGACGCCCCGTGTGGGTGAGGCACCCTTCGACTCCGGCCGTAAGATGATGTCCACCGTCCATGCCAAGGACGGCAAGTTCGTGCAGTATACCAAGGGTGGCCCCGATGTGATCCTGGGCCGCTGCGTCAGCTATCTCAAGGACGGCCAGGTGCTGCCCATGACCGAGGAGGCCAAGGCGGAGATCCTTGCCGCCAACAAGGCCATGGCCGACCGCGCCCTGCGCGTGCTGGCCGCCGCCGAGCGCATCTGGGATGCCGAGCCCGCCTCCTATGAGCCTGCCGATCTGGAGCAGGAGCTGTGCTTCCTGGGTCTGGCCGGCATGATCGATCCCGTCCGTCCCGAGGTGAAGGACGCCATCGTGGAGTGCCGCGGCGCCGGTATCCGCCCCATCATGATCACCGGTGACCATGTGGACACCGCCGTGGCCATCGCCAAGGAGCTGGGCATTCTGGAGGACGGCATGCGTGCCGTTACCGGCTCTGAGCTCAACGAGATGGATGACGCCGCCTTTGAGGAGGCTTTCCGCAATATCTCTGTGTACGCCCGCGTTCAGCCCGAGCACAAGACCCGCATCGTCAACGCCTGGCGCAACGCCGGCTATGTCACCGCTATGACCGGTGACGGCGTCAACGACGCACCCTCCATCAAGTCCGCCGACATCGGCGTGGGTATGGGTATCACCGGTACCGATGTGACCAAGAACGTGGCCGACATGGTGCTGGCCGACGACAACTTCGCCACCATCGTGGGCGCCGTTGAGGAAGGCCGCCGTATCTACGACAACATCCGCAAGGCCATCCAGTTCCTGCTGTCCTCCAACATGAGCGAGGTTATCTCCATCTTCGTGGCGACGCTGATGGGCTTTACCATTCTCCGTCCCGTCCACCTGCTGTGGATCAACCTGGTGACCGACTGCTTCCCCGCTCTGGCACTGGGCATGGAGGAGGCCGAGCCCTCCATCATGCGCCGCCGTCCCCGCGATGCCAAGGCCGGTATCTTTGCCGGCGGTATGGGCATCGATGTGGCCTATCAGGGCCTGGTGGTCTCCATCCTGACCATCGCCGCCTACTTCATCGGCCACTTTATGGAGTCCGGTGTCTGGGAGATCCCCATGGGCGGTGTCAGCCCCGACGGCACCACCATGGCCTTCATCACCATGTCCATGGCCGAGATCGCACACAGCCTGAATATGCGCTCTCAGCGCGGCAGCATCTTCAAGCTGCGCACCAAGAATAAGGTGATGGCCTGGGCCGCCCTCGGTTCTCTGGTGGCGACCACGCTGGTGTGCGAGGTGCCCTTCCTGGCCAACGCCTTTGGCTTCACCAGCATCTCTCTGGCCGAGTACGGTATCTCCATCGTGCTGGCTCTGCTGATGATCCCCATCGTGGAGATCGTGAAGTTCTTCCAGCGTCGCGCTATGGAGAAGTAAGCAGACAAGTACAATAAAAAATCCGTGTATCGCAAGATACACGGATTTTTTGCTGTATTATTCTGCTGCAGGAGCTTCGCCCCAGTTTACCTTCCACTTCTCCAGGCCGAAGAAAGGATCTGTGGCGGTGGGGGTGATGGCATCCACGGCGTTGCGGCTGAGGAGCACGTCGACTCGCTCAAAGTAGAGGGGGACGAT